>CAXRES010000084.1:0-6944 GCA_964229575.1 Alphaproteobacteria bacterium | reverse complement strand
CATGTGCGGCCAGATGGCGTAGCTCTGGAAGACCATGCCGATGCGCCGCCGGTAGGCCGGCAGCGCGATGCCCCGGGCGCTGGAATAAACCGTCTGCTCGCCGATCTGGATGGTGCCTTCGTCGGGCTGTTCGAGCCCGGCGATGCAGCGCAGCGTCGTCGTCTTGCCGCAGCCCGAGGGCCCGAGCAGGGTCAGAAGCTGACCCGGCGCGAGATCGATCGAGACGTCGTCGACCGCCGCCACCCGACCGAAATCGGTGTGAAAATACTTCCTCAGATTTTGCAGACGTACCATGGCCTCTCCGGTGCGAAAACCTCCGGCAACTGCCCGGGTTTTCGCTCTTTTTTAAAGGCTACGATGCGGGCCCCGGGGCGTCAACCTGAACAGGCGAGCGCCTTTCGCGCACGCGGGCGCGATCAGGACGGCCCGGAAAAGCCGCGGTCGTGGCCGAGGGAAGGGATTTGCGCGCGCACGCGCGCCACCATCGCAAGGTCGATGTCGGCGGTGACCACGCCCGGGCTCTCACCGCCGTCGGCCAGCACCTCGCCCCAGGGATCGACGACCAGAGAATGGCCGAAGGTCTTGCGCCCGCGCGGGTGGGTGCCGCATTGCGCCGGCGCGAAGACATAGGCGCCCGTTTCGATGGCGCGCGCGCGCAACAGCGTGTGCCAGTGCGCGCGGCCCGTCGTCAGGGTGAAGGCGGCGGGCACGGCGATGATCTCGGCGCCCGCCTTGGCGAGCGCGCGATAGAGATAGGGAAAGCGCACGTCGTAGCAGATCGTCAGGCCGAGCTTCGCCCACGGCGTGGCCACGGCGACGGCGGCGGCGCCCGGCCGGAAGGTCGCCGATTCGCGATAGCTTTCCCCGCCCGGCAATTCGACGTCGAACATGTGGATCTTGTCGTAACGGGTGACGACATTGCCCGCGGCATCGATGACGAAACTGCGGTTGGCGACGCGCCCGGCATCATCGGCCCCTGCGATGCCGAGCGAGCCGATCAGCAGCCACGCATCGAGTGCGCGCGCCAGCGCGCGAAAACGCGCGAGCGCCGGATGTTCGCTTTCGGCGCGCGCCGCTTCGCGCACGCCCTGACCGTCGGGCGCCATGAAGGCGACGTTTTCGGGAAAGCCGATGAGTTTTGCGCCGGTACCTGCCGCCTCGCGGGCGAAGGCTTCGGCGGCGCGGATATTCGCCTCCATGTCGTCCTGCGCGTTGACCTGCACGCAGGCGATGCGAAGCGGCCGTTCAGACACCGGCTTTCCCCGCGAGGCCGAGCAGCCTGTCGAGCTTGCCCTCGGCATCGAGCGCGTGAATGTCGTCGCAGCCGCCGACGGGCCGGCCATCGACGAAAATCTGCGGCACGGTGTAGCCGCCGCCGCGCGCGACCATCTCTTGGCGCCGTCCGGGCTCCGTGTCAACGTCGTATTCCGTGAACGTCACGCCCTTGCGGGCAAGCAGCGCCTTGGCGCGGGCGCAGTAGCCGCACCACATGGAGGCATAGACTTCGATCTTCGGCATCCGGCCTTTACGCCCTTCGAGCGGCGACGAAAAAACAGGGACACATATATAGGGTGCCGCCCATCGCCTGTCACGGCCCGCCTTGCGGGAACCCGCCGGCCTGAGGCCGGGCGCTACCTGCCGTGATGCGGCGCCGGCCTCAGGCCGGGCGCACGACCCTGGCAAGGGTCAGCACGTCGACCGCGGCAGCGCCGCCCGACTTCAGGACGCGGGCGGCCTCCTCCACCGTCGCGCCGGTGGTGTAGACGTCGTCGACGAGCAGCACACGCCGCCCCGCCACCTGCCCGCCCGCCGCAATGGCGAAAGCGCCCCTGACGTTGCGCGCCCGGCCGAGGCGGCCGAGCCCGCCCTGGGACGGCGTCGCCCGCGTGCGGACGATCAGGCGCGGCTCGCACGGCCTGCCCGCGAGCCGGCCGAGGGCGAGCGCGAGCAGCGCCGCCTGGTTGTAACGCCGGGCGAACAGGCGACGGCGATGCAGCGGCACCGGAACGATCACATCGCATCCGGCGATCAGCTCCGCGCCTGCGCGCGCCAGCCAGCGGGCGAAGGCGGGCGCGGCATGAATGCGGTCGGCATGTTTGAAGCCGATGATCAGGCCGCGGCTTGCATCGTCGTAGACGAATACCGCGCGCGCCCGGTCGAATTCGGGATGCCGCCTGAGACAGGCGCCGCACAGGCTGCCGGAAGCGGCTTCGCCCACGGCGAAGGGATAGCCGCAGGCGGCGCATTTCGGTTCGGACAGGAAGGACATGCGCGAGAAACATTCGGCGCAGAGCGCCGCCTCGCCCTCGGCCAGCGCCCCGCAGGCAAGGCATTGGGGCGGCAGAACGATGTCGAGGGCCGCGCGAAGCGCGCGGCGCAAAGGCTGGAAGGCGGCGGAACCGCCCGGGCGGACCAGGTCGCTCATCGGGCGATTGGACGCCCGCGTGGCGCGGCTGTCAAACGCCGCCGAACCGGACTTCGGCCCCCGGCCCGGACTTCCACCCGGGTCCGCGACGTGCGATTTTCGGCGCCATGAACCGCCCGCCCGCCGCAGGCCCCCTGTCCGGCCCCACCCCCTTCGACCGCGCCGCCGTGCGGGCGCACCGCGCGCGCGCGGCGGGCCTGTCCGCCGATCACGACTTCCTGTTCGACGAAGTGGCGGGACGCCTGATCGAGCGGCTCGCCGACATCCGGCGCGCTTTTCCGCGCGTCCTCGATCTCGGCTGCCGCAGGGGCGGACTCGGCGCGGAACTCGCGCGCCGGCCGGGCACCGCCTTCGTCGCGCAATGCGATCTCGCCCCACAGATGGCATGCGCCGCGCGCCGCGCGAACGGTCTGGCGACGCTCGCCGCCGACGAAGAAGCCCTGCCCTTCGCCGAAGCCTCCTTCGACCTGATCGTCAGCAACCTGGGCCTGCACTGGACCAACGACCTGCCGGGGGCTCTCGTGCAGGCGCGCCGGGCGCTGGCGCCGGACGGGCTTTTCCTCGCCGCGCTGTTCGGCGTCGGCACCCTGGCCGAACTGCGTGGCGCGCTGATGGCGGCGGAACTCGCCGTCGAAGGCGGCGCGAGCCCGCGCGTTTCGCCCTTCGCCGAAGTGCGCGACGGCGGCGATCTGCTGGCGCGCGCCGGCTTCGCGCTGCCCGTCGCCGATGTCGAAACCATCCGGGCGAGCTTCGCCGATCCGTTCGCCCTGATGCGCGATCTGCGCGCCATGGGCGAAAGCAACGCGGTGGCGGAACGGCGCAGGAACTTTTCCCGCCGCGCCACGATTCTGGAAAGCGTGGCAGCCTACCCCCGCGATACCGACGGGCGCGCCGTCGCCAGCTTCGAGGTGATCTTCCTCGCCGGCTGGGCGCCGGCGCCGGGCCAGCCCAGGGCGCTCAGGCCGGGCAGCGCCTCGGCGCGGCTCGCCGATTACCTGGGAACGCGGGAAATCCCCGCCGGCGAGCCCGCCCCGCCCCGGAAGCGCTGAACACTTGCCCTTCGCGACGCAGCAGGCATTTACCCGCGGGGATCGCGGCGCTAGTTTAGCGAAGGAGACCTGCCGCCTGCTTGCGAGGACCGCCATGCGAAGCCGCCGGACTGCCCGTGTGTTCCTTGCCTTGTCCCTGCTTGCCGCGCCCCTGAGCGTCGCGGGCCCCGCTTTCGCCCAGGGCGACGTCGCGGAAGGGCGGCGCATCGCCCAGCGCTGGTGCGCGTCCTGCCATGTCGTCGGCCCCGATACGCGCGGGGGCGACGCGGCGCCGCCGTTCCTGGCGCTGGCCAACGACCCGCGCAAGACCGAGGACTATCTCAGGAACTGGATCCGCAACCCGCATCCGCCGATGCCGAACTTCAACCTGGCGCGGCGCGACATCGACGATCTCGTCGCCTATATCCGCACGTTGCGCGGCGGCGGCGAACAGCCGCGCCCGCCGCGCGGGCGCGACAATTACTAAGCCGGAGGCTTGTCGAGGTCGCAAATCGCCGCGATCAGCGGCGCGTCGGCCGGCGGCATCGGCAGGCCGTAAAGCCGCGCCGGAAACACCCAGCGGATTTCCTGGCCTTCCTGCGGCGCGGGCGTGCCCTCCCAGTTGCGGCACTGGTACAGCGGCATGAGCAGGTGAAAATTGTCGTAGGCGTGCGAGGCGAAGGTCAGCGGATGCAGGCACGGGCCGCAGACCTCGATGGCGAGTTCCTCGCGCAGTTCGCGCACCAGCGCCTCTTCCGGCGTTTCGCCGTCATGCACCTTGCCGCCGGGAAATTCCCACAGGCCCGCCATCGGCTTGCCTTCGGGGCGCCTGGCGATCAGCACGCGGCCGTCGCCGTCGATCAGCGCCGCCGCGGCGACGAGGATGATCGGCCGGGCGGTCACCGCGCGGCCCCGTCAGCTTCGGTAATCGCCATTGATGGTGATGTAGCCATGGGTCAGATCGCAGGTCCATACCGTGGCCTTGCCCCGGCCGCGTTTCACCGCGACATCGACGTCGATGTCGATGTACTGGCCCTTCATGTGGCGGGCGACCGGCCCTTCCTTGTAGTTCTTGCGCGGCGCGCCGTTTTCCGTGATGCGGATGCCACCGACGGCGACGGTCAGTTTGTCCGCGTCGATACGCTCCCCCGCCTTGCCGACGGCGGCGACGATGCGTCCCCAGTTGGCGTCCTCGCCCGCGATCGCGGTCTTGACCAGCGGCGAATTGGCGATCGACATGGCGATGGTCTTCGCCGCGCGGTCCGACGCGGCGCCCGTCACGTTGATGGTGATGAACTTGGTCGCGCCTTCGCCGTCGCGCACGATCTGGTGCGCGAGATCGGTCATCACCGCCTGCAGCTTGGCGCGGAAATCCCGGAGCGCCGGATCATCGGCCCCGGCGATCTTCCTGTGCGCGCCCGCCTTGCCGGTAGCTGCGAGCAGCACGGTATCCGACGTCGAAGTATCCGAATCGACCGTGATCGCGTTGAACGAATTTTCGCAAGTTTCGCGCAGCAGGCGCTTGAGCACGCCGGCCGGCAGCGCGGCGTCGGTGAAGACATAGGCCAGCATGGTCGCCATGTTGGGCGCGATCATGCCCGAGCCCTTGGCGATGCCGGCGATGCGCACGGTCGCGCCGCCGATCTTCGCCGTGGCGCCGGCGCCCTTGGCGAAGGTGTCCGTGGTGCAGATGGCTTCGGCCGCCGCGGCCCAGGCGCCGGCATCGAGCTTCGCCATCACGCCGGGCAGCGCATCGGTGATCTTCTTCACGGGCAGGGGCACGCCGATCACGCCGGTCGAGGACACCAGCACGTCGTCGGTCTTGCAGCCGACCAGCTTCGCCGCGCCCTGGGCCGTGGCGCGCACGGCGGCGGCGCCGGCCCGTCCGGTGAACACGTTGGCGTTGCCCGCGTTGACGACGATGGCGCGGACGCGGCCGTCCTTCACCGCGGCGCGGTCCCAGACCACGGCGGGCCCCGCGGTCAGCGACCTGGTGAACATGCCGGCAACCCGCGAGCCGGGGGCAAGTTCCGCCAGCATCAGGTCGGGCCGTCCGTGCTTCTTGATGCCGCAGGCGGCCGCGCCGAGGCGCAGGCCTGCGATGCGGGGCAAGCTGGGGAATTTCCGGGGCGCGAGCGGAGATCTGGGCGGCATGGCTTACCTGGCGATCATGGACCGCGCGCCGGGCGCGCGGGGCGGGAGAACGGGAGAAAACTGTTCTTAAGCAGATAGCCGGAAACGCCGCCTTTGCCAATACCGCGGGGCAATGGCGCGTCGCCGGTCAGCGCTGCGGGCCGGCCGCCGGAGCATCGGACGGCGGCACGGGCTTGCCGTCCGCGCCGAAGCGCTCGATCTTGGCGGTTTCGCGCAGCAGCTTGATTTCCGCGTCGATGAGTTCCTCGCCCATCCTGGCGCGCAGTTCGTCCTTCACCTCGGCGAAGGACGGCGGCCCGGCCTCCTCGATGTCCTCGACCTTGATCACGTGCCAGCCGTACTGGGTCTGCACGGGCGCCTTCGCCACCTCGCCCTTCTTCAGGCTGAACGCCATCTGGGAAAAGGCCGGCAACATCCCGTCACGCGTGAAGAAGCCGAGATCGCCGCCCTGTGCCTTGGACGGGCCGATCGATTTTTCGCGCGCCAGCTCGGCGAAGTCCTTGCCGCGCGAAAGTTCGCGCAGGATGTCCATCGCTTCTTCGCGCGTCTTCACCAGAATATGGCGCGCGCGCACCTTCTTGTCGCGGACAAGGGTGGACTTGTCGCGCTCATAGCGGCGCGCTACCGCTTCGTCGGTGATTTTGCGTTCGACCATGCGACGCAGGTAGGCCTGTTCGAGCACGCGCGCTTCGAGCTTCTTCATCGTTTTCTGCACGTCGAGATCGCTTTCGAGCTTCTGCTGGCGCGCGCGGCGCACGACGATCTGGCGGTCGATAAGCTGCTCGATGACGGCGCGAAAGAGCTGCTCGGCCGGCATGTTCATGTATTCGGGCGGAAGCTGCGAAAGCGCGTCCTGCACGTCGGAAGCGTAGATTTCGTGGCCATCGACGCGCGCCACCACGCTGTCGGGGGCCGGACCGCGCTGGGCGGCGGCGGCGCCGGCGGCGAACACGGCCATTACCGCAAGAGCGAGCAGGCGCAGGGGTTGAGCGATGGGCGCGAAATGCAGGGACACGGTCATGGAGGCTCCTCGGGGACGCGGGCGGACCCAAGCCGCGCCGCGGGGCGGGAAGTTAGCACGGATGTCGGAAAATCCCAGAGAAATCGGGGGTTCCAGCCCGATTTCGCGGCCCCTCGGGGCGGCCCGCGTCATTGACAGGGCAGCCCGGCCTCTCTATCTGTCTTGCACACCCAAATCGGGCCCGTTCGGGTCCGGGACGACCTCTGGACAACCATGCTTTCCGCCCTCACCAGACGCCTGTTTCCCCGCCACAACGAACGCTGCATCACGCGGCTCCAGCCGCGGGTAGCGGCGATCAACGCGCTCGAAGCGGAGG
>CAXRES010000083.1:0-5119 GCA_964229575.1 Alphaproteobacteria bacterium | reverse complement strand
CCTCTCGGACGAGGACTACAGGAAGCTGAAAGAAAACGGCGTCATCTAGCCCGGACGGGCGGACGGCGCAGACACAGGACCGCGCCCATGAGCAAAACGCCGCTCGACGTCGCCCGCGCGACGCGCCCCGCCACCCTCGTCGATCACAACCTGGTGCCCGGCGCCGCCATCGCAAGCGGCATCCGCTACGAACGCCGCCCCGTTCTCGGCCCTGACGGCAAGGCGGTGGAAGGCCTCTGCAACGCCTGGGTGATCCTCGACAACCCGAAGCAGTTGAACGCGCTGACGGTGGACATGATGAAGGGCGCCACGGTGGCCTTCCGCCAGGCGTCCCTTTCGCGCGATGTCGTCGCCATCGTGCTGACCGGCGAAGGGACAACGAGCTTCTGCACCGGCGGCAATGTGCAGGAACTGGCCGAATACTACGCGGGCAACCCGCAGGAGTTCCGCCAGTACATGCGCCTGTTCATGGATCTGGTGACGACGATCCTGACCGTGGACAAGCCCACCGTCTGCCGCGTCAACGGCATGCGGCTCGGCGGCGGGCAGGAAATCGGCATGGCCTGCGACTTCTCCATCGCCCAGGACATGGCGCGCTTCGGCCAGGCGGGACCGAAGCACGGCTCCGCCCCCATCGCCGGGGCGACGGACTTCCTTCCCGTGCTGATCGGCACGGAAAACGCCATGAACGCGGGCGTGCTGTGCCAGCCGTTCTCGGCGCACAAGGCTTACCGGCTCGGCATGATTTCCGAAATCACCCCGGCCTTGAAGGTCGACGGCAAGTACGTCGCCAACCCGCTGGTGGTGACGGACCGCATGGTCGACGACATGGGCCGCTTCGTCTTCGGCGAATCGAAAACCGGCGACGCGCTCAAGGCCGGCAAGGAACAGATGGCCCGCGGCCAGATGGACCTTTCCGCCCTCGACGCGGCGGTCGAAAGGCTCTGCACGACGCTGCTCGAAACCTTCCCCGAATGTACCCTCAAGACGATCGAGGAGCTGCGCAAGCCCAAGCTCGATGCCTGGCAGCGCAACAAGGAATCCTCGCGCTCGTGGATGGCCTTCAACATGATGACCGAAGCGCGCGCGGGCTTCCGCGCCTTCAACCGCGGAACCAGGGAAACGGGGCGCGAGGTCGACTTCGTGGCGCTTCGCCAGGCGCTGGCCCTTGGCGCGCCGTGGACCGACGAGCTGACCGAAAGCCTGATGCCGCGCAAGAAGGGCGAGTAACTTGTTGTTATATATAACATAAATAATTTGTTGGGCAGTTCGGCGTACAATTTTCTTGATGTGTACGTCGATTAGACGTACATAATCTGTGCGATGGTTGTCGGAGACTCTCGCTGTGTATTTGATGGAGGAAGCTATGAGTACACTTGAGCTTCAAAACCTGCGAAAGCGCGAAAAAGAAGAACGCATCGGCGTGCGTACTTCTGTTGCCGTCAAGTCAACCCTCATTCGTGCTGCCTCCATATCCGGTCGGAGTCTGTCCGACTTTATCGTCAATTCCGCACTTGAAGCGGCGAAGCAGACCATCGAGACAGAAGAACGGCTGTCTCTTTCCGCTGAAGACCGCGAGGTTTTCCTTGCTGCGCTGTTTACTCCGCCTTCTCCCAACGCCGCACTGGTAGACGCCGCGAAAAAGTATAAGGCGAAATTTTCCTGATGGCGGATAGCCTGATCGCAACGATCGAGCCGCTCAATCAGTCACACGATCGGGCGGCTTTTTCTTGCGGCAATGACGCGCTTGACACATATCTGAAAACTCGCGCCCGGCAGGACCAAGTACGTCAGGTCGCTCAAGTCTATGTTGCGATCACTCCAGCCCCAGAGCGCATCGCCGCCTATTATACGATCAGCACTTACGGCATCGTTGTCGGGGAATTGCCGGAAAACGTAGCGCGCCGCCTCCCTAAATATCCTGTCATCCCGGCCGCGTTGATTGGACGGCTCGCGGTCGCCAATGATCTCCAGGGCCAAGGTTTCGGCAAGATGTTGCTGATTGACGCATTTCGTAGAAGCCTTGCGATCAGTAAACAACTCGCTGTTCAATCCATCGTGGTTCACGCGAAAGACGAAAATGCTGCCGCTTATTATAGAAAATTCGGGTTCATTCCGTTCCCGAGCGCCCCACTAAAGCTCTTCATTCAAATGCTTACCGTGAAGCAACTGGGCCTGCCCGAATGACTCCACTCCACTCTTCGGTCGAGCGCGATGGACGCCTGCTGCGCCTGACGCTCGCCGCCCCGCGCGCCAACCTGATCGACATGGCGATGGCGGACGCGGTGCGCGAGGCGCTCGCGGCGCACCGGGACGATCCGGGCCTGCTCGGCGTCCTGATCGACCACGAAGGGCCGCATTTCTCCTACGGCGCGTCGATCCCCGAACACCTGCCCGAACATTGCGCCCGGATGCTGGCGGGCTTTCATGCCTGCATCCGCGCGATGGTCGAGTTTCCCCTGCCCATCGTCGTCGCCATCCGGGGGTTTTGCCTGGGCGGCGGGCTGGAACTGGCCTCGGCCGGGACGTTTCTTTTCGCCGCCCCGGACGCGACGCTGGGCCAGCCGGAAATCCGCCTCGCCGTCTTCGCCCCCGCGGCGAGCGTCTTGCTGCCCGAGCGCATCGGCCAGGCCCGGGCCGAGGAACTTCTGCTGACCGGGCGCACGGTGACGGGCGCGGAGGCCGCGGCCATCGGACTGGTGACGCGCGCCGAAGCCGATCCGGACGCCGCCGCCCGCCAGTGGTTCGACGACTTTCTCGCCGACAAGAGCGCGCCCGCGCTGCGCGCGGCCACGGCGGCGGCACGAAAGGGCTATGGCGAACGGGTCGCCGCAAAGCTCGCCTGGGTGGAGCGGCATTACCTGGACGTGCTGATGGCCCACGACGACCCGGTCGAGGGCCTGCGCGCCTTCATGGAAAAACGCACGCCGGCCTGGCGCCATCGATAAATAAAACGGGGCCTATTCGCCCTTTGCGCGCTTGAGCATGACGCTGACGGCGTCGATCAGGTTACGCCGCCCGAAGGGCTTGACGACCAGATCGAACGGCTGGTCGATGACGTTGTCCGATTGGATGACGTGCTCGGGGTAGCCCGACAGGAAAAGAACGGGAAGACCCGGATACATCTGCCTGGCCTTGCGCGCGATCTCGATGCCGCTGAGGCCGCCGGGCAGAACGATGTCCGACAGGAGCATATCCGGCCGACCGTGATCGGCAAGCTCCGCCAGCGCCTTCCTGCCGTTCTCCGCGCTGCGAACCCGGCAGTTCGCCGCCTCCAGCGCCATGACGATCAGCCGGCGAACCTCGTCGTTGTCCTCTACGACCAGAATCCTGGCGCCGTCGGCGGAAAAACCGCCGACCGAAGGCGATGGTTCCACGACCGGCCGTTGGCCCTCGCGCAGCATCGGAAGGTATAGTGAAACCGTAGTGCCCGCGCCCGGCGCGGTCTCGATCGCCATGCTCCCGCCCGACTGACGGATGAATCCGTCGACCATGCTGAGGCCGAGGCCCGACCCCTCGCCCACGTCCTTGGTGGTGAAGAAGGGCTCGATCGCACGCGCCCGCACATCCGGGCGCATCCCCTCTCCCTCGTCCTTGACGCGCAGGCAGACATAGGGCCCGGCAGCGAGGTCGCCCGGATGCTCCCCGCTGCCGCCGGCCATGTCCACGGCGGAAATATCGATGACGAGCCTGCCGCCCCCCGGCATGGCGTCGCGCGCATTCAGGGCAAGATTCATGATGGCATTGGCCAGTTGCCCGGCGTCGATCCGGCAAGGATAACGACCGTCGCCGACGCGAATGTCGACGGAGACGGTCTCGCCAAGGCTGGACGACAGCAGATCGGCCATTGCGCGAACGTGTTCCGCGACATCGATCACGACGGGCTGGAGAAAGGACCGACGCGAGAAGGCCAGAAGGTTCTGCGTCAACCTGGCGCCGGTCTCCGCCGCGCCAAAGACTTTGCTCAGCAGCGTGACGGCATCGGGCCGATCGCGCAGGTCATCGATGGCCATTTCCAGGTTGCCGAGGACGACCGCCAGAAGGTTGTTGAACTCGTGCGCGACGCCGCCGGTCAGTTGGCCGACGATCTCCATCTTCTGGGCGTGGTGGAGTTTTTCCTCCGCCTCATGGCGTTCCGTGATATCGGCGAGACTGTGGATTCGCCCCCCGTCCGGAAGAAGGGAACAGCGGCACGAGAAAATCCTGCCGTCCCGCGTCCTCAGCTCCCTGTCCGGCGCCGCTCCGCCGTTCAGCGCCCGGGACAGTTCCGCGAACAGGGACTCGACGTCGCCTTCGCCAAAAAAACCCTGTTTTACGAAGGCATGAAGAAGGTCCGTCTCCAGCGCGCCGGCAACGGCGGCGACGCCCGCCTGCGCCGCGATACGCTGAAACGCGGGATTGCACGCCATCAGGCGGCCGTCGGGAGCGAAGATGGCGATCGCCTCCGCCATGTGCTCGAAGGTCGTCGACAGAATTTTTTCGCGCCGGCTCGATTCCCGCTCGACCTGCCGGAAGACGGTGACGTCGGTGTAGGTGTCGAGAAATCCGCCGTCGGGCATGACCTGGCGGTTGTAGACATAGACGAGGCCGCTTGGCGCGGCCACTTCGCCGCTGCGGTCCTTGCGTTCGCGAACATGCGCGACCCGGCCCGAAAGGATGGCGCCGATACGATCGCGGGAATAGCCTTCCAGTTCCAGGCGGACGCGGGTGATCTCCTCGTAGCTCAGTCCCGGCCGCAGGAAGCCCGCGGGAAATTCGAACATCTTCTCGTAATTGCGGTTGAACAGGACCAGCTTTTCATCGGGCCCGAAAACCACGAGCGCCTGGGCGATCGAATCGATCGTCGCATTCAGCAGCGCGGCATTGCGGCGTTCCCGGTCCTCGGTCTCGCTGGCCGCGGTGATGTCCTGGAACACGAACAGGGTGTAACGCGCCTGGCCAAACTCGTCGCGGCACACCCAGCCGTCGCACAGAACCGTCACCACGCGGCCGGAGCGATGCAGCATGCGCTTGGTGGCATGGATGTGCTCGACCTCGCCGGCGAGCAGCCGACGCATCAGTTCATTCGCCGGGCGACGGTCGTCCGGGTGGGTGAACCGGGTGATGTTGGCGCTTTCCA
>CAXRES010000082.1:0-3448 GCA_964229575.1 Alphaproteobacteria bacterium | reverse complement strand
AAGGGATCGAGCTTCATCGCGTAGGGCAGCACGATGGACAGCAGCAGGAGCGTCCCGATTCCGGGCATGGCGGCGAAGATGCTGCAGACCACCGTTCCGGCGATGATGAGGGCGATGCCGGTAGGCGTCATCAGCCCCATGAAGCCGGAGATCATCGCGGCTGGATTGTAGAGATCGCTCATTCTGTCCGCATGCGGCCATGCGGCCGCGCCGATATCTGGTGGGAACATCCGCCGCGGCCGGTGCGCCGCGGCGGCACGGGAAGGTCTTACTGGATGGGCAGGCCGTGCTTCTTGCGCAGGTTGATGAAGAAGGCGAGGTCTTCATCGGTCGTGGCGACGAGATTCTTGACGATGTCGTCCATCTGCTTGCCGGTGTACCAGCCGAAATCGTCGCCGTATTCGCGCTTGGCGATCTCGACGAACTTGGGATCCTTCATCACCACGTCGTGGGCCTTGCGCCACGCCTCGACATGGTTGTCGGGCGTGCCGCCCGGCAGGGCGAGCCATTTTTCCACGGTCTGGTCGTCGAGCCAGCCGGCGTAGGCCCTTGCCGCCTTGGCGTCCAGCTTGTCCTTGAGCAGGTCGCCCAGCACGGGCACGCCCTTGAATTCCACCCGCTCGACGAAACGGTTGTTCTCGTCGCGATTGCCGAGCTGGATGATGGCTTTCATGTTGTCATTCATCAACGGCATGACGTTGAACACGGTCTGGTTGTTGACCATGTCGACCTCGCCGCGGCGCGCGGCCAGAAGCATTTCCGACGTGCCGGGATAGCCCAGCACGAACTTGATGTTCCAGCCGAGATATTCCATCGCCCAGACGGCGGCGTGGTCGCCGGTGCGTTCGCCGTCGATGGCCCCGAAGGCGACGGGTTTGGCCTTCTTGTCCAGAAGCCGCGCCTGAATCTTCGCATCCTTGTTGATCAGGATGATGGTGCCGAGGCGCGCCGTGCCGCCGATGTAGCGGTACTTGCCCGGATCGTATTTCACGCTCTTGTGGCGCAGCTTGTAGGGGCTGACCTGGGTTCGCGAGCCGGCCAGCGCCGTAAGGCCGTCCGGTTTGACCTTGGCGTGGAAATAATTGTTGGCCTTGATGCCGCCGCCGCCCGGAAGGTTCTGGAAGACGATCTTGGGCTTTCCCGGAAGCTGGTCGGCGATCATGCTGCCGACTTGGCGAGCGCTGGCGTCGGTGCCGCCGCCCGGTTTCGAATTGATGATGATCTTGACCGTCTTGCCGTCAAACAGGGCCTGGCCCATCGCCGGCGCGGGAATGAGCGCGGCGGCAAGGGCGCAGGCGGCAAAGCGAGACTTGAAGATGGCTGGCATTTGAGCACTCCCGGTTCGTATCGTGTGGATGAACGTCAGCGGGCCTGTTCCTCGCGCCAGAAGCCCAGAGACTTCATGACCGGCCCATCGTTGATGGAAAAGAGAAGGGCGGACGTCCCGGTCCGGCCCTCGAACGCGTGCCAGGCCCAGCTCGGGACGACGAAAGTGTCTCCCCGGCGCCATTCCAGACGCGCATCGCCGACCCGCACCGCGCCTTCGCCTTCGAAGACATGGTAGATCGCCGCCGCCGTGTGACGGTGCGAGCGGGTCCTTTCGCCGTCGCGCAGCAACGTGATCTCGCAATCGACCGTCGGCAGTGTCGGCCCGCCGGTGACGGGATCGGCGAAGGAGAGCGTCACCGCCTCGAACGGATCGCCCGGGCCTTCCGCGAGGATGTCGAGCCGGGCCTTCGTTTCGGCCCAGGCATAGCGGTAGGGCGGGCGGTGCGCCGTGGTCGAATGATCGGGATGCTTGGCCCGCGTCGGGCCGAACTGCGCCGCGGACCAGCCGCGCGGGCGCGCAACGGTCTGCTGCGGGGCCTGGTGCATGTCGGCGAAGCCGATGCGGAAATGGGTGGTGAGCGGCGCCACGGCGGCGTCCATCCAGATGGTGCGCTTGCCCGCCGCGGCGACGTGGTCGTGCCAGCTCCAGTTGGGCGTGGTGACGAGATCGCCGCGCGCCATGGGAAACTCTTCGCCCTCTATGACGGTGCAGGTGCTGCCGTCGCCTTCGACGACGAAGCGTACGGCGTCCATGGTGTGGCGATGGCAGGGCGCCATTTCGCCCGGCATCAGCATCTGCGCGCCCAGCATCAGGTTGGGCGTGGTGCCCATCCTGAGTTCGGGATGCTGGTAGCCGATGAAGCGGCGGTAGGCCTCTTCCTTCGGGATATTGCCGACCGCGGCGACGAGGATCTCGTGCATTTCCGCCCAGTGCCAGAGATGCGGGCCGTAGCCCGGTTCCGGCTCGCGATGCCCGTCGGAGCGGTTGGGAATCATCCAGTACCCGAGCAGGTTCTTCTCCCGCACGCGGCGGTCGAAGCCCTCGCGTCCCTCGGCGGCATTTTCGCTGGCGTGGGTCAAATCTGTCTCCCGCGCGGCCTGGGCCGCTTTGTCGCGCATTTTGCCCCAGCCGTTGCGCTATGGGAAACGGCTTTTGCTTATTGCTGGTTGCGGCCGTATTGCGGGCTGGTCATTTCGAATATCAAAAATATAATTCGCGAACTCTGTTTTGCCTTCCATGCCGATATTCGAGGATCGCCTTCATGCCCCGCAAATCCGCCACCGGAAAGCCACGCCGTCCCCGCGCCAAGGCGCCGGAAACCCGCGGCAACAGCACCCTGGTCACCGGGGCGCGGTTGCTCGGCGTGGTGGCCGGTTTTGCCGGCCCGACCAGCCTTACGCGCATCGCCCAGGCCGCCGGCATGTCGCCGTCGCGCGCCTACCGCTACCTGCGCGCGCTGGTCGACAGCGGCTTCGTCGAGCAGGACGCGCTGTCGGGACGCTACGACCTTGGGCCCGAGGTGCTGCGCCTCGGCCTCGCCGCGATCAGCCGCATAGACCCGGTCCGCCTCGCCATGGCGGCGCTGCCCGACCTGTCGGAGCGCACCGGTCTGGTTTCCACGCTATCGCTGTGGGGCAGCCACGGGCCGACGGTGATCCGTTGCGAACACGCGACATTGTCTGCGCCCATCCGCATCCGTGAAGGACTCCTGCTGACGCTGCTGACCACTGCGGCGGGCAACCTGTTCATGGCCTACGAAGCCGATCAGCTGACGGCGCCGTTGCTGGCGCGCGAAATTCCGGAATGGAACGCCCGGCACAACGGCAAGGACACGATGACCGAAGCGCGCATCGAGGCGCTCAAGGAAGAAATCCGCAAGCGCGGAATCACGCGGGCGATCGGCGAACGGACGCCGACCCACGCGAACATCGCCGTCCCCGTATTCGGCCGCGACGGACGCGTCGCTTTGGCCATCACGCTGATCGGCGTGCGCGGCAGCTACGACACGTCTTATACGGGCGAAGCGGCGCACATCCTCAAGGACGTCAAGCGCTATCTTTCGCGCAGGCTGGGCGCAGACGCTTCCGCCAGCTAGCGGGCGCAGTCTTCCAGCAGGGC
>CAXRES010000081.1:0-10614 GCA_964229575.1 Alphaproteobacteria bacterium | reverse complement strand
ATCCACCAATATGCGCTGGGCGAGGCCGAGGCGCTGGCCCTGCTGCGGCTTGTCGCGCACTTGAGTCCAAAGTCGCTCGCCCGCATCCCGCGCGTGCCCAAGGCGCGCCTCAAGACCCTGCCGCTCGCCGCCGTCGTCATGGAGCGCCTGCTGGTGGCGGCAAGGCCCAGGCGGGTGGTGTTTTCCGCCTTCGGCCTGCGCGAAGGCTGGCTCTACCGCGGCCTGGACCCGGCCCTGCGGGAAGAAGATCCGCTCTTGGCCGCGGCTGGCGACATCGCGCGGCGCGAATCGCGCTTCGCCATGCCGGGCCCGCAACTCGATGCATGGCTCGACGTCCTGTTTCCGGGCGAGGAACCGCGCCTGCGCCGCCTGCGGCGTGCCGCCGTGCTGCTGAGCGACATCGCCTGGCGCGACCACCCCGATTATCGCGCCCGCGACAGCTATTCGCGCGTCCTGCACCTGCCGCTGACGGGCATCGACCACCGCGAGCGCGTGCTGCTCGCCTACATGGTGAGCGCGAGCTACGGCGGCGGTCGCACCGGACCGACGCGCAGCCTGCTTCTGCCGCTGGTCGAGGACGACGAAGTGGATCACGCGATCACCGTCGGGCGCGCGTTGCGCTTCGCCCGTACGCTGGCGGCCGGCACGCCGGATGTCCTGCGTCAGACGAGCATCGAGATCGACAAGGAGAACCTGACGCTGCGCGTTCCCGCAGGCAAGGAGTGGCTGTTGAGCGAGGAAGCGGGACGGCGCTTCGAGGCGCTGGCGCGGCGCCTCGATCGCAAGGCCGTCGTCCGCGCGAAAGCCCGAGCGGCCGAAAACTAGCTTGCGGCGCTTTTCCGGCCGGCGGGCGGGCTGTCGGCCTGCTCGCCGTCGAGGCGCAGCAGCTTGATCGCCGTGCCGTCGGCGGCCAGCGCCAGCTTGCCGTGCTTGAGCCTGAGCGCATCGGCGCCGAAAATATCGTATCGCCAGCCCTTGAGCGCCGGCACGTCGGCGTTGTCGTCGGCGGCGATCAGTTCGATGTCGGCGCTGTTCGCCACCAGCTTCTGCGCGACGTCCTGTTCGTCGCAGACCATCTTGAGCAGGAGCTTGAGAAGATCGACCAGCGGCCCCATGCCGCGCGGCAGGTCTTCGCGCTGATCGACGACCGGGCAGTCCTGCTCCGGAATGGAGCGTGCGCGGGCCATCGCATCCAGAACCTCGCGGATCATCTGTTGCGGCAGGCCGGAGCGGCCGACGGAGCGCGTGCGGGCGAGATCGGCCTCGTTCTGCGGCAGGCGGGCGGCGATATCGAGCAGCATATCGTCGCGCATGACGCGCGAGCGCGGCACGTCGCGGGCCTGGGCGGCGGTTTCGCGCCAGGCGGCCAGTTCCTTGAGTGCCGCGAGGAACCGGGGCTTGCCGCCGCGGACCTTGATGCGCTTCCAGGCATCGACCGGCTCGACCACGTAGGTCGAGGGCGAGGTGAGGGTGCGGATTTCCTCCGCGAGCCAGTCCGAGCGCCCCGTGTGATCGAGCCGCTGGGCGAGCTTTTCGTAGGCCACGCGCAGGTGCGTGACGTCGGAAAGCGCGTATTGCAGCTGCTTGTCGCTGAGCGGCCGATGCGCCCAGTCGGTGAAGCGCATCGACTTGTCGATGCGCGCCTTGGCCAGCTTGCCGACCAGCGTCTCGTAACCCACCGATTCGCCGAAGCCGCAGACCATGGCAGCGATCTGCGTATCGAAAATCGGGGCGGGGATGCGGCCGGTCATATGGTGGAAGATTTCGACGTCCTGGCGCGCGGCGTGGAAGACCTTCAGCACCGGGCTTTCGTTGAGGAATTCGAACAGGGGCGCAAGGTCGAGGCCGGGCGCGAGCGCATCGAGAACCGCCGCCTCCTGCGGGCCGCCCAGCTGGACGAGGCAGAGCTTCGGCCAGTAGGTGCGCTCGCGCATGAATTCGGTGTCGACGGTGACGAAATCCGCCCCGGAAAGGGAGGCGCAGAAGCGGGCCAGTTCGCCCGTGTCGGTAATGACGATCATGGGCGAAGCTATACACGAAAGCGCCACCGGGACGAAGAGAAAGCGGGCCCGGCGGCCGCGATCCGCCCGGCGGCAAATCGGTCCGCCCGGCGGTCCTCCGGCGCGACGGGGCCGGTCGGGCGGGCGGTTCGGGGCCTCGGTCTTGACAAGCGGGGCCCGTCATGGCTTTTCCCTTGGCGCGGCCGCCTTTCGCGGCGCCGGAGCCTTGCGAACCAGTCAGAGAGCCAGATGCACCCCTACCGAAGCCATACCTGCGGCCAGCTCCGCAAAAGCGACATTGGTTCCGAGGTCCGGGTGGCCGGCTGGGTCCATCGCAAGCGCGACCACGGCGGCCTGCTGTTCATCGATCTGCGCGATCACTACGGCATTACGCAGCTGGTGGTGGATACCGGTGCGCCTGTGTTCCGGGCGCTCGACGACGTGCGGCTCGAATACGTGATCAGCGTCACCGGCAAGGTCGTGGCGCGCAGCCCGGAAACGGTCAATTCCAGGCTGCCGACCGGCGAGGTCGAGGTGGTCGTCGCCGCGGTCGAGGTGCTGTCGACGGCCGAGCCGCTGCCGCTCCAGGTCAATTCCGACACCGACTATGGTGAGGAAACCCGCCTGCGCTACCGGTTCCTCGACCTGCGCCGCGAAAAGATGCAGCGCAACATCATCCTGCGCTGCGAGGTGATCTCCTCGATCCGCCGGCGCATGACGGCGGCCGGTTTCCGCGAGTTCCAGACGCCGATCCTGACCGCGTCGTCGCCCGAAGGCGCGCGCGATTACCTGGTGCCGTCGCGCACCCACCCGGGGCGCTTCTACGCGCTGCCGCAGGCGCCGCAGCAGTTCAAGCAGCTCCTGATGATCGCGGGCTATGACCGCTATTTTCAGATCGCGCCGTGCTTCCGCGACGAAGACGCCCGCGCCGACCGCTCGCCGGGCGAGTTCTACCAGCTCGACCTGGAGATGTCCTTCTGCACCCAGGAGGACGTCTTTGCCGCGCTCGAACCCGTGCTTGCCGGGGTGTTCGAGGAATTCGGCAATGGCCGCCCGGTGACCAAGGCGCCGTTCCCGCGCATTTCCTTCGACGACGCGATGCTCAAGTACGGCTCCGACAAGCCCGACCTGCGCAATCCCATTATCATCTCGGATGCTTCCGAGGTGTTCCGCGGTTCGGCCTTCTCGCTGTTCGCCAAGTTGCTGGACAAGGGCGCCGTCGTGCGTGCCATTCCGGCGCCCGGCGCCGCGGGCCAGCCGCGCAGCTTCTTCGACAAGCTCAATGACTGGGCGCGCAGCGACATGGGCGCGGGCGGGCTCGGCTACGTCGTTTTCGAAGGGGGCGAGGCCAAGGGACCGATCGCCCGTCACCTGACGCCCGACCGGCTGGAACTTCTGCGCAAGACGGCCGGTATCGGCGACGGCGACGCGGTGTTTTTCGCCGCCGGGGACAAGGCGGCTGCCGCGGCGCTTGCCGGCGCGGCGCGCACGCGCATTGGCGAGGAGCTTGGCCTGATCGCCAGGGATCGTTTCGATTTCTGCTGGGTCGTCGACTTTCCGATGTTCGAGCGCGACGAGGACACCAAGCAGATCATCTTCAGCCACAACCCGTTCTCGATGCCCCAGGGCGGGCTTGAGTCGCTGGAGACGAAAGACCCGCTCGAGGTCAAGGCCTTCCAGTACGACATCGTCTGCAACGGCGTCGAACTGTCGTCGGGCGCCATCCGGAACCACAAGCCCGAGATCATGGAAAAGGCCTTCGCCATCGCCGGCTATTCCAAGGACGACCTCGAAAGGCGCTTCGGCGGCATGCTGTCGGCCTTGCGCTTCGGGGCGCCGCCCCACGGCGGCTCGGCCCCGGGCATCGACCGCATGGTCATGCTGCTGGCCGATGAGCCCAACATCCGCGAGGTCATCCTGTTCCCGATGAACCAGACGGCCCAGGACCTGATGATGGGCGCACCCGCCGAGATCGACCCGGCACGCCTGCGCGAACTGCACCTGCGCCTCGCCCTGCCGCAGCCCAAGGCTTCGGCCAAAGGTGAGGGTGGCGAGGGCGGGCAGGGCGGCTGAGGCCGCCTGCCTCCTGCCTCCTGCTGCCGGGCGCCGGGAGCGCGACGAAGTCCGGCAGGCCGTCCCGGGATCGTGATCGGGGGACTGCGCGTAAAACTTGATGCGATTGCAAGGCGAAAGGCGTTGTCCGCGGGCGCGGAGCCGGAACAGACTGTTAACCTGTGTTCGGTAATTATTGCCGTTCGGAGGCCCCCATGCGGCATCACTGGTTGAAACATCTGCCCTGCCTGGCGTCGGTCGGCCTTCTGGCCGCCTGCACCGCGCCCGTGCCGCCGGCGATGATGATCGCCAGCCAGGCGGTGGACGGGCTGAGCTACATCACCACCGGCAAGAGCGGCGCCGACCATGCCCTTTCCGCCGCCATGTCGGAAGACTGCGCCCTGCACCGCATCGTCACGGCCGGGGCGGTCTGCCAGGAGATCGCCCGGCCGCCGGTTCAGACGGCGAGCCTCGGCGGCGATCCGCGCGCGCCCGAGAACGAACCGGAGATCACCGACCCGTCGGCGGAGTTTCTGCAACTGGTGAGCGACGGCGGGAATGGCCGGCAAAACGTCGCCGCCGCCAAAGAGGCGACGCGCCTCGCCGCGCTCGCGCCGCAGGGCCTTTCGGTGCCCGCCGACTGGCAGATCCCGGCGGCGCCCCGCACTTTCGTCGTCGCGGCGACCTATCGCCTGCGCGGGGAGGGGGAAAAAGCCGCGCTCAGGATTTTTGACGTTCCCGGCCAGCCGCACCTGCGCCCGAAGGTGGTTTCGACGCTGGACGGCGGCGGCCCGGTCTATCGCCTGGTCGTCGGGCCGCTCAGCGCGCCGGAGGGCCAGGCCCTGCGCGCGACTATCGCGGCGAAAGGCTTCGCTTCCGCCGTCGTGATGTCGGGTTGCGCCGGGGCCGTGTCGACGGCCTGCGTCGACGCCAACTGAATTTTCCGGATACCGTCGCAATGCGAAAGGCGCCGGGTGATGCCGGCGCCTTTCGTGCGGAGCGAAGCTGTCCTATTCCGCGGCGGCGCTGTTGAGGGCGGCAGACGCCTTCTTGCGCTTGTTGACGTACATCGCCATGTCGGCGCGGGCCACCAGGTTGGTTTCCTCGTCGTTGGGGCCGAACGGCTCCACGCCGAAGGAGGCGCTCACCTGGATTTCGTTGCCGTGATAGCTGACGATGGTCCGGTTGACCATGCGGCTCAGCATCTGCGCGCGCTTGATGCCGTCGCGCCAGTTGGTCTGGATCATCAGCACCGCGAATTCGTCGCCGCCGAGCCGGGCGACGACGTCGGTTTCGCGCACCTGGGCGCCGATCACCCTGGCCAGCTGCTTGAGAACGTAGTCGCCGACGTGATGTCCGAAGCTGTCGTTGATCGCCTTGAAATTGTCGAGATCGCAGAAGACGAGGACGCCCTGGTCGCCGTAGCGGTTGGCGGCCGCGAGCGTGCGGCGCAGCTCTTCGTTGAAGCCGCGGCGGTTGCGCAGGCCGGTCAGCTCGTCGGTCAGCGTCAGGTTTTCGAGATAGGCGATTCGCGCCGACTGTTCGGCGAGAAAGCTCTCGACCTCCTCGGCGGCGCCGAGCGCCTGTTCGACCAGCGCCGTCGGCGTCGTCCGCCTGCGGCGACGATCGGGCTCGTTGAGGTCGGGCGAGCGTCCCTCGTCACCGATGGTGTCGATGAGGCGCACGGCGGCGCTGCCGATGTCATTGAGCAGCCGCGCGTCCCCGCGCGCGCCGCTGTCCTTTCGCGTGTTCTTGCCCCTGGTCTTCATCACTGTCTTCCTCTCGCCGCGCATCAGCCGCCCTATGCGGCCGTCCCTGCCGACGCAATCGCACAAACAGAAAATCCCGCGAGGGTTGCAGCAAACCGCGTGCCAGTGTTGAAAATTTATTATTTTCAATATGTTGCAGGATAGCGCCTGGGCAATTTCTGCCTCTCGCCAATGGCCGACGGCGATTTTGGCCGCGCAGCAGGCGGCAGGATTTGCCGTGGGCGGCCCGGCTTTGGCGGGGGGACAAACAATGCGATACTGAAAGAAATGGTTCATCCGTCGGGCGGAGGTGGTTGTGCAGAGTGCAGCGGTGGCTTTTGCGGCGTTGGTTGTTGCGGGCATCTGGCAGGCCGCCGGTGCGTCTTCGGCGGCAGCCCAGCAGGCGCGGACGGCCCGCGTCGATATTTCGCCGCATCGGGCGGTGTATGTGCTCGATCTCGGGCGGACCCGGCAGGGGGGCAACGTCAGCGCCGCCAAGGGGGCGCTGGTCATGGAATGGGGCAAGTCCTGCGGCGGCTGGACCGTGAAGCAGCGCCTCAAGCTCGACCTGACCGACAACGAGGGCAACACCGTCGGCACGGATTCCAATTTTTCCTCGTTCGAGGCGCTCGACGGGCTCAGTTACCGCTTCACCACGCGCAATACGCGGGGCGGCCAGGTGACCGAGGACTTTCAGGGCAGGGCGCGCCTCGATGGGCCGGGCGGTTCGGGGACGGCCGATTTCACCGAGCCCAAGGGCCGGCGGTTCGATCTCCCCAAGGGCACGCTGTTCCCGACCCGCCACATGGCCGAACTGATCGCCGCGGCGCGGCGTGGCGAGCGGATCGCCTACAAGACCGTGTTCGATGGCGCGAGCATGGATGGTCCCCTCGGGGTAAACGCGGTGATCGGCCGGCATCTGCCCAAGGCGACGGGCGCATGGGCGAAGGAAGCCCTGACCAACCGGCCGTCGTGGTATATGCGGCTCGCGTTCTTTCCGCTCAAGGATTCGAAGTCCGAGCCCGATTACGAACTGGGAATGCGGGTCTTTGACAACGGGGTCGGCGACGATTTCGAACTGGATTACGGAACCTTCACGGTGAAGGCGAAAATCGAGCGCATCGAGGCCCTGGAACGGCCCAGGTGCTAGCCCGGCGGTCCCTGATGACGATGGAACGCTAGGTCAGCAGTTCGAAGCGATCGTTTTCGCGATCCCAGACCAGCAGACGTCCCGTGGCGATCTCGAAATGCGCCCCGACGAGACCGAGAGTCCCGGCTGCGACGCGGCTCGTGACGATCGGCATGCTGAGCAGGTTGGCGACCGAATACCGCACGGTTTCCAGTTCGATCAGCCGGTTGCGTTCGCGCCCCTCCGTCGCCGAGAGTTCGGCGGCGCGATCGCGGCAAAGCTCCGTCACTGGCGCGATCCAGCGCCCGACATGGGGGTTCTCCGCGCTGTCGCGGGGGGGGGTCTCCGCGCTGTCGCGGGGCGAAGTCGGGGCGGCGGCGGCCGCCAGCGCCGCCTTGACGCCGCCGCAGTCGCCGTGGCCGAGCACGAGGATGCGCTTCACGCCGAGGGTCCCGACGGCGAATTCGACCGCCGCCGCGGTCGAAATCTCGGCGCTGTCGGGTCCGCCCCAGGGCGGGACGAGGTTCGCCACATTGCGCAACACGAACATCTGCCCCGGTCCGGCGCTGAAAATGGTGGCGGGATCGACGCGCGAATCGCAGCAGGCGACGACCAGGGTATGCGGCCGCTGGCCGTTTTCGCCCAGGCGCCGATAGAGCGCCGCATCCTCGGAATAGCGCCCGGATCGAAACTGCCGGTAGCCTATGATCAGTTCATGCATGGAAAATGGTTCCGTACGCGGGGGTGCGTGGGGGCGACACACTACTTATAGCCGCTTAACCCCATGTGCGGCCGCAATATTTTATGGTTAACGAACCGCCGCGATAAAGGCTAATAATTACGAAATGTTAATGCTTTCGGATGAACATGAAAACAGAAGTCGGCAGTCGGCCCGGAACCTTGCCCGTATCCGGTTCGTCATGTGGCCCGACTTAAAAGAACGATTTGTGATGGGACACAAGCACCATGGCGCGTAAGGTTCTCATCGTCGAGGACAATGACCTCAACATGAAGCTCTTCAACGATCTTCTCGAGGCGCATGGCTATGCCACCGTCCAGACGAAGAGCGGTACGGAAGCGCTTGGTCTGGCGCGCCAGCATCGCCCGGATCTCATCTTGCTGGATATCCAGCTTCCCGAAATCTCCGGTCTCGAAGTGACGCGCCGGCTCAAGCTGGACGCCGAGCTGAAGGCGATCCCGGTCATCGCGGTGACGGCGTTTGCCATGAAAGGCGACGAGGAAAAAATCCGGGACGGCGGCTGCGAAGCCTACATCGCCAAGCCGATCTCCGTGGCGACGTTCATGGAGACAATCCAGAGAGTCCTGAAGTAGTCCCATGTCCGCCCGCGTCCTTGTCGTCGACGACCTGCCCGCGAATGTCAAGGTCCTTGAGGCCAAGCTGACGGCCGACTACTTCACCGTCATCACGGCGATGAACGGCATGGACGCTCTCAGGCTCGCGGCAAGTGAATCGCCCGATATCATCCTGCTCGACATCATGATGCCGGGGATGGACGGCTTCGAGGTCTGCCGGCGTCTGAAGAGCGATCCCGCGACCATGCATATTCCTGTTGTCATGGTGACGGCGCTTTCGGACATCGCCGACCGTGTCACCGGTCTGGAGGCGGGCGCCGATGACTTCCTGACCAAACCCGTCAACGATGTCACGCTGTTCGCCCGCATCCGGTCGCTGTCGCGGATGAAACGCGCGATGGACGAATGGCGGATGCGCGAAGAAACCTGCGACCGTTTCGGCCTCATGTCCACGATTGGAATGGGCATCGAGGACGAACGCCTGGTCGGCTCGATCCTTATTGTCGAGCCGGACGAGTTCAGCGGCGAACGCCTTGCCGCGGCGCTCGATGCGCAGGGGCACACGACCTTTGCCGTGGAAAGTTCCGAACAGGCCGTCGATATTCTTCGTCGCAAGGAATTCGACCTGGTGATCACCAGCCTGTATCTGGGTGACGGCGACGGCCTGCGGCTGACCTCACGGCTGCGCGCCGAGGAAAAGACGCGGGTTCTGCCGGTGCTGCTCATCATCGAGCCCGAGGAAATCGGCGGACTCGCCAAAGGCTTCGAGATCGGCGTCAACGACTATCTGGTGCGGCCGGTGGATTCCAACGAGCTCAAGGCCCGCACGCGCACGCAATTGCGCCAGAAGCGTTACCGCGAGCATCTGCACGACAACTACCGGCGCAGCCTGTCGATGGCGCTCACCGACGATCTGACGGGCCTGCACAATCATCGCTACCTGATGGCGCACATCCAGACCGTTCTCGATCGCGCCAAGGAAAACCGCAAGCCGATCAGCGTGCTGATGCTCGATATCGACTTCTTCAAGTCGGTCAACGATACGCACGGGCATCCGGTCGGTGATGCCGTCCTGAAGGAACTGGCGCAGCGCATGGTGCGCAACCTGCGCGAATTCGACATGGCGGCGCGGCTGGGCGGCGAGGAATTCGCCATCATAATGCCCGAATGCGAGCCGCCGATCGCCAATCGCGTCGCCGAACGGCTGCGCAAGCTCATTGCCGATAAGCCCTTCGACGTCGGCGCGGCGAGCGGGCCGATCTCCATTACGGCATCGATCGGCGTATCGTCGTCCGAGGACGGCTCGGCGACCGCCAAGGAGCTGCTGGAGGAGGCCGACAAGGCCCTTTACGTGGCCAAGCGCGGCGGGCGAAACCGCGTGATGGGCAACGAAGGCGGCAGCAAGAAGGTTCTCAGGGTCGGTACCGCCTGACGGACGGCCGGAAGGCAGCGGGCAAATAAAAAGCCGGCGCGAGCCGGCTTTTGCGTATCGGGGCCCGTATTCGGGCGCCTGTGCGCGCCCGGGGGCGCCGGCTACTTTATCTTGCCTTCCTTGAAGACCGTGTGCTTGCGCGCGACCGGATCGTACTTGCGCAGCTCAAGCTTTTCCGTCTGCGTGCGCGGGTTCTTCTTGGCCACGTAGAAATAGCCCGTGCCCTCGGAGGATTCGAGCTTGATGGTGATGGTGTTCGACTTGGCCATTACGGGACTCCCGCGGCTGGGTTTGCGGACGGCCGGAAGATAGCGATCCAGGCCCGGATGTCAAGCGGCCCGCGGAAAAGCCCGGAAAGCCCGGGATCCGGCGCGTCGGCGGCCCAGGGCCGGCCCTCAGTGGAGGGTCGCACCCTGATCGCGCCGGCGCGCGACCGCGGGCACGGAAGCCCCGACGGCCCGCGCATAAAGGGACCGGTCGGACAGCACCCGGGCGGCGATTTCGATGTCCTGGTCGGGCTTTTCGCTGCGCCGCGGACAGCGTTCGCGCAGGCCTTTGGCGCTCGCCGCGTCGTAGCCCGAATGCGCCCGCCATGCCGCCAGCACGATCGTGACATCGAGCGCCTGCTGATCGATCGGCGAGTCGCGCGAACCGGCGGCCGAACCGGTCGAACAGAAGTTGGGCATGACGCCGAGGTTTTCCAGCGCATAGCCCGACGGCGCGTGGAAGCGCGACCAGGTCAGCACCAGTTCGCCGTCGTTGGGCAGCCGCGTGATGTTCTGCACCGTTCCCTTGCCGTAGGAGTTGGAGCCGATGAGAATGGCGCGCCCCTGGTCCTGCAACGCGGCCGCGACGATCTCGGCCGCCGAGGCGGACTGGCCGTTGATGAGCACGGCAAGCGGCATGCTCGGCGCCCGGTCGCGGCCGTTGGCGTTGAAG
>CAXRES010000080.1:0-7131 GCA_964229575.1 Alphaproteobacteria bacterium | reverse complement strand
ATCGTGATCTGGTCGACGCCGGGCTTCGACTTCATCAAGCTGCCGGACAGCTTCACCACCGGCTCCTCGATCATGCCGCAGAAGCGCAATCCCGACGGCGCCGAACTGGTACGCGCCAAGGCCGGCCGCGTCATGGGCGCGTTGACCGCGCTTTCCGTCGTCATGAAGGGCCTGCCGCTCGCCTATTCGAAGGACATGCAGGAAGACAAGGAGCCGGTGTTCGAAGCGGCCGATACGTTGTCGCTCACCCTCGAAGTCATGTCCGGCATGGTCGCCGACATGACGGTGAACGCCGACGCCATGCGCGCCGCCGCCGACGGCGCCTACGCCACGGCGACGGACCTGGCCGACTGGCTGGTGCGCGAGGCCGGCCTCACCTTCCGCCAGGCCCATCATGTGTCGGGGCGCATCGTCAGGCTGGCCGAAGACAAGGGCCTTCGGCTGGATGGCGTCGCCCTGAAAGACATGCAGACGATCGAGCCGAAGATCACGAAATCCGTCTTCGCCGTACTCGGCGCCGAACGTTCTGCGGCGAGCCGCGTGAGCGAAGGCGGCACCGCGCCCGCGCGCGTACGCGCCGCGGTCAAGGCGGCGAAAAAACGCTATCTCGGCGGAAAGGCGCTATAGTCGCGCCATGAACCGAACCGACGAACCGGCGCGAACCGAAGCAGGACTCCGGCGATCGGCGCGCCTGACGCGCGCCGGCCTGATCGCGCTTGCCCTCGTCGCGGCGCTGGCAGCCTGCGGCAAGCGTGGACCGCCCGAGGCCCCGCAGGACAAGAAGGACACGCTCAAGCAGACATACCCCGCGCGCACGACCTACCCCGACGCGCCGCCGCCGCCGGAATCGAAAACCCCGCCGCCGCCGCCGCCGGGTTATCAGCTTCCCAACATCTATTCACCGCCCCCGCGCTGACGCCGGGCGACAGTCGACCGGACCATCATGGATCACTTCAATTACCGCAACGGCGCCCTGCATGCCGAAGACGTGCCGCTCGCGCGCATCGCCGAAGCGGTAGGCACCCCGGCCTACGTCTATTCGCAATCGACCCTGGAAGGCCATTACAAGGCTTTCGCCGGAGCCTTGGCCGGGCAGAACGCAACCGTGTGCTACGCGGTCAAGGCCAATTCCAACCAGGCGGTGATCCGGCTGCTCGCGCGGCTCGGCGCGGGCGCCGACGTGCTGAGCGAGGGCGAACTGCGCCGCGCGCTCGCCGCGGGCGTCGCCCCCGCCAGGATCGTCTTTTCAGGGGTCGGCAAGTCGCGGGGCGAGATCGCGCTGGCCCTTCGCGAAGGCGTGGGCCAGATCAACGTCGAATCGGAGCCCGAACTCGAACTGATTTCCGAAGTCGCCGCGGCGATGGGCAAGCGCGCCGCCATCGCGCTGCGCGTCAACCCCGACGTCGACGCCCATACCCATGAAAAGATCACGACGGGGCGCAAGGAAAACAAGTTCGGCATCGACATCGCGCGCGCTCCCGCCATCTATGACCGCGCAAGCCGGATGCCGGGCATCGAAGTCGTCGGCGTCGCCGTGCATATCGGTTCGCAACTCGTCGACCTGGCGCCGTTCCGCGACGCTTTCGCGCTGGTCGCCGATCTGGTGCGCGCCTTGCGCGGGCGCGGGCACGACATCCGCAGGCTCGATCTCGGCGGCGGCCTCGGCGTGCCCTACAGGGACGAAGTACCGCCGACGCCCGCCGAATACGCCGCCGCGGTCAAGGCCGCGGCCGGGCCGCTCGGCATCGAGGTGGTGCTGGAGCCGGGCCGCCTGATCACCGCCAACGCGGGCATCCTGCTGACCCGCGTCCTTTACGTAAAGCGGGGCGATTCCAGGACCTTCGTCGTCGTCGATGCGGGCATGAACGACCTTATCCGGCCGACCCTGTACGACGCCTGGCACCGCATCGTGCCGGTGAGCGAGCGGCCGCGCGGAGCGCCCGAAGCGCCCGTCGACGTGGTCGGCCCGGTCTGCGAGACGGGCGATATTTTCGCCCGCGACCGGGCGATGCCCGTGCTAAGCTCGGGCGAACTTCTGGCGGTCCGTTCGGCCGGGGCTTATGGGGCGGTGATGGCCTCCACCTACAACAGCCGGCCATTGGTGCCCGAAGTTCTGGTAAGAGGCGGTGCCTTCGCCGTCATCCGGCCCCGACAAACAATAGAACAACTGCTGGGCCAGGACGTGATGCCGGACTGGCTCGCCTGAAGCGTTGCGCGTCGCCCGGGCCCGGCCGCCCGGGATCCTCGGGGGAGAGGCGACGACAGGCTGAAGTTTGGCCGCGCTGAGCGCGGCGTGGTGGTTTGGCCGCCGGAGCGCGGCGTGGATAAGGCATCGCCATCGCATGAGCGAAAGAAACCGTTCCCCCGCGTCCGTTCCCCCCGCCAGTCGCAATGAATTGTCCGGGCTCGGGCTCGGACGCAAGCTGTGGCTCGCGCGCCTGGCGCTCGCCTGGGAACGCATCTGGCCGGCCGCATGGCCGGCGCTTGGCGTCGGCGGCGTCTTCGTTTCACTTGCCCTGTTCGACATTCTTCCGGTGCTGCCCGCCTGGCTGCACGGCGCCGTGCTGGCCGCCTTCGTCGCGGGCGCGGCGTTCGCCCTGTGGCGGGGCTTCCGCGCCTTCCGCTTTCCCGGGGTCGAACGCGCGCGCCGGCGCATCGAAACCGAAAGCGGCTACGCGCACCGTCCTCTGACGCTCGCCGTCGACGATCTGGCCGGCGGGCGCAACGACGCGGCAAGCGCCGCGCTGTGGCGCATCCACCGCGACCGGGTTCTGGCGCGCATCCGCGCGCTCAGCGTCGGCTGGCCGCGGCCCGGCCTTGCGCGCCTCGATCCGCTGGCGCTCAGGGGCGCGCTGATCGTCGTGCTGGTCATCGGCCTGGTGATCGCCTGGGGCGACGGATTCAACCGCATCGCCCGCGCCATGACGCCGGGCGCCGGCGCGGGCGCGCGCGGCCCGGCGCAGCTCGACGTATGGATCACGCCGCCCGCCTATACGGGCCTGCCGCCGATCTTCCTCAGCGCCGGCAAGGAGGATGCGGCGAAGAAAAGCCTCGTGCTCGCCGCCGCGCCGATCGGCGGCGACGGCCGCGACGCGGGCAAGCCCGCCGACAGGAAGGGCAAGGACGGCAAGACGGCAGCCCCCGCCATCCCTGCCACCGGCGGCGGAGCCGCCAGCCCTGCCACCGGCGGCGGAGCCGCCATCCCGGCCATCGGCGGCAAGGCCGCCACCCCCGCCATCGGCGGCAAGCCCGCCGCCGACGCGCCGGTGGTAGTGCCGGAAGGCTCGACCATCCTTGCCCAGCTTTCG
Organism: Alphaproteobacteria bacterium; assembly: GCA_964229575.1. Lineage (GTDB taxonomy): Bacteria > Pseudomonadota > Alphaproteobacteria > SMXQ01 > SMXQ01 > WHSO01. The sequence goes on along the minus strand of CAXRES010000080.1, from coordinate 3,823 downwards.
GGCGGATGGGGTGCGCCCAGGCTAGTGGCCGGCGCGATCGAGGCCGAGTTCAAGCCGGTCGCCGACGGCACCTGGAAGGCCACCGCCGTGATCGCCCCGGGCGCCGGCGCCGACCGCCTGGTGGTGCGCCAGGGTGCGGGCGAAGTCGCGGGCTGGGCCATCGCCGTGCGTCCCGACGCCGTGCCGGACATCCGCTTCGCCGAGGATCCCGTCACTTCGAACCGTGCGGCGCTGCGCATCGTCATCGAGGGCGAGGACGACTACGGCTTCCACGAAGCCAGGCTCTGGCTCAACCGCGCGCGCGCCGAGGTCGAAACCGGGGAAGACGAAAAGGAAGAAGCGGCGCTCGCCAGGTTCAATGCGGCGCACGTCATCGACCTGACGCTGCCCGGCTCCAGCCTGCGCGCCATCCACGAGACGAGCTATCACGACCTGACCGCCCATCCCTGGGCCGGCACGGAAGTGACCATCCAGGTCGTGGCGCGCGACGGCGCGGGCCAGCCCGCGGTCACCGACCCGGTCGCCATCACCCTGCCGGAACGCCATTTCCGCCATCCGGTGGCGCGCGCGCTGGTGACGCTGCGCAAGACGCTGATCCTCGATCCGGCCTCGCGCGAGGATGTATGGAACGAACTGGTCAACCTGTCGACCATCCCCGGGGCGTTCAACAACGATTCGGTGGCCATCCTCGCCTTCAGGACGATGACCTCGCGGCTTGCCGGCGACGAGGGCGTCGGCGTCATCGACGAAGTGCAGAAGGTGATGTGGGACACCGCGCTGCGCATCGAGGACGGCCAGCTTTCGCTTGCCGAAAAGCGCATGCGCGAGTTGCAGAAGAAGCTGATGAACGCGCTGGAGCGCAAGGACAACGAAGAAGTCCGCAAGCTGATGCAGGAACTGGAAAAGGTCATGGCCGAATTCCTGCGCGAAATGATGAAGGGCATGGAGAACATGCCGCAGACGGCGCAGCCCTTCGACCCGAACGCCACCACGGTTTCGCCGCAGGACCTGCAGCGCATGCTCGACCGCGCCCGCGAACTGGCGATGACCGGCAACATGGATGCCGCCCGCCAGATGCTGTCCATGCTGCGCGAAATGCTCGAAAACCTGAAGAACGGCCGCATGGCCCAGGGCGGCCAGCAGGGCAACCAGCAGTCCATGCAGATGCTGCGCGACCTGCAGGACCTGATGAAGCGCCAGCAGGAGCTGATGGACCAGACCCACCGCCGCTCGCAGGACGGCTCACAGCAGGGCCGCGGCGACGACCAGAAGGGCGCGCAGAGCCAGCAGGACCTGCAGAAGCAGTTGCAGGACCTGATGCGCCGCTTCGGCGAGCAGATGGGCCAGTTGCCGAAATCGCTGGGCGATGCGGAACTCGCCATGCGCGAGGCGATCGAGGAACTGAAGAAGGGCCAGCCCGGCCAGGCGGTGCCGCCGCAGGGACGCGCGCTAGAGGAAATGCAGCGCGGGGCGGGCGAACTGATGCAGCAGATGATGCGCCAGTTCGGCCAGGGCCGCGGACGCGGACCGGGACAGGGGCCGGGCTTCGGCGGACGCCAGCAGTTCGGCGGCATGCCGCAGCTTCTCGACCCGCTCGGCCGGCCGCTGCCCAATTCCGGCCAGTCGTCCTCCGACGACGTGCAGATTCCCGACGAATCCGACACCCAGCGGGCGCGCGAAATCCTCGAAGAGTTGCGCCGGCGCGCCGGCGAACTGGGCCGGCCGCTGGTCGAGATGGAATACCTGGAAAGGTTGCTGAAGCGGTTCTAGCGCCTTTCGGCGCCGCTTCGTTCGATCCGCGCCTTTCGGCGCGCGGTGCTTAATCCGCGCCTTTCGGCGCGCGGCCGGCCAGCGTGTCGGCGACGGCGGCGCAGATGTCGCGCAGCGTGAACGGCTTGGCGATCACCCGGTGGATCAGCTCATCGAGGTTATGGGCGCGCTGGCGTTCGGCGGCGAAGCCGGACATCAGCAGGATTTTCATGTCGGGCCTGTCGCGCGCCACCTTGAGGGCGAGCGCGATGCCGTCCATGCCGGGCATGACGATGTCGGTGAGCAGCAGATCGAAGTCGCCGTCGCGAAGGGCGTCCAGCGCATCGAGCCCGTCTTCGGCCAGCGTCACGTCGTGGCCTTCGTGAGCGAGCGCGCGGCGAACGAATTCCCGCACCGCGCGTTCGTCCTCGGCGACCAGGATGCGGGCCACGCTCAGCGACCTTCGGCGGAAAAATCGATGTTGAGCACGGTGCCTTCCTTTGCCGGATTGTCGAGCCGGGTGACGAAAGGCGCCGTTTCCCCCGGCAGCAGCCGGGCCTGGGCGGTGGCGAAGGTCCAGTTCGCCACCACCGCGCCGCGCTCGGTGCGCAAACTCGCCTTCAGGCGCGGCACGTCCTGCACGTCCTTGGACGTGTTCGTCACCTCGCCCTTGACGATCAGGACGACGGTCTTGCCGTCCAGGTCCTGGCGGTGTTCGGTGACCTTGATGGCGAGACCGCTGCCGGGGCGCGGCCCGTCGACGCCGAGCGCCGCATAGAGGCGCTCGGCCGGCGGCCAGGCGCGCACCACGGTTTCGCGCGCCAGCACCAGAGCCGCGCCGATCGACACGACGACGAGCGCCAGCACCAGCCAGCCGGCGCGCCCGCGCCTGCCCTTCTGCGCCTGTTCCTGGGCCCGGCGCTGGGCGGCGGCGCGCGCGGCGAGCGCCGCGGGCGGCGGGGTCAGGCGTTCGCGCGGGGCGGAAGCCGGAACTTCGGGTTCCGCACCGGGCACACCATCGCCGGCGGCTGCCTGCACGGGTGGCGGCTCCAGGATCAGGGGCAGATCGTCGGCCGGCATCTGCGTCCACACATGGGCGCAGTTCGTGCAGCGCACGCGCCGGCCTTCGGGCCCGAACTGGGCCGAATCCAGCTTGTAGCGGGTGGAACACGACGGGCAGGTGATGATCATCGAAAAGTCCTGATGCGCGGGAAAATTTTATAGGCGCAGTTCCCGACCGGCGCAAGCCGCGTACCGACGCGCCCCCCGGGTTCATCGTCGGTTATGAACCCGTGCGCCGAAATGACCCGACGATTTTGCCCGACGACTTTACAGGGCCGGCCGCGCAATGTGGCAAATTTGTGCGCCTTCGACGGAAGATGCTGCCTTTTGGTGCCCCGCGCCGGTCCAGGGTGTATAAAAGGCGCAATTTGAAACGAATAGTTCACCCTGGACGCACGGAAAGCCGCAGTTGGTCCGCTTCCAGAATGTCGGCATGCGCTACGGGCTCGGCCCGGAAGTTCTTCGCGACGTGAGTTTCTTCCTCGCGCCGGGCTCCTTTCATTTTCTGTCCGGCGCCTCGGGAGCCGGAAAATCGTCGTTGCTGAAGCTCATTTACCTGGCCTGCCGGCCGTCGCGCGGCCTGATCACCCTGTTCGATTCCGACATCGCCACCCTGCCCCGGCGCGCATTGCCGCCGGTCCGCCGGCGCATCGGCGTGGTGTTCCAGGATTTCCGCCTGCTCGACCACCTCAATGTCATCGACAATGTCGCCCTGCCGTTGCGCGTGGCGGGCATCAAACGCAACGAAATCCGCGACCATGCGCGCGAGTTGCTCAACTGGGTCGGGCTCGACGATTGCGTCGATGCCCTGCCGCCCACCCTTTCGGGCGGGCAGAAGCAGCGCGTCGCCATCGCGCGCGCGGTGATCTCCCGGCCCCAGTTGCTGCTCGCCGACGAACCGACCGGCAACGTCGACGACAGCATCGCCATGCGCCTGTTGCGCCTGTTCGAGGAACTCAATCGCATCGGCACCACGGTGCTGATCGCCACCCACAACGAAAACCTCATTCGT
>CAXRES010000079.1:0-2596 GCA_964229575.1 Alphaproteobacteria bacterium | reverse complement strand
CCGCCCGCGCCCCGCCGGCGATGGCGGCGACGATCTCGATCCCGCCAGCGCGCGCCGTCCGCACCGGCTTGCGCATGCCGCGCGGACGCGCCGTCGTAGCACAAAGGCGCGTGAGATCGGCCGTGGCTTCGGCCAGCGTGTCGAAGACGCGGGCCGCTTCCAGGACCGAAGTGGCCCCGGCCGCCGCGGCAACGGCCGCGTCGTTGGGCCAACCGCCGCGGGGAGCAACGATACGCAGGTGCACGAGGCCGCAATTGAGCATGGCGCGCGCGGCAAAGCCGATGTTTTCGCCGAGCTGCGGATGATCGAGGATGACGACGGGCTGGTCGGCAGCACCTTCGCGCAGCGCCGCGACGCCGGCCTTGCCGGCGCGACGCGAGCGCGGCGGGCGCCCTGTCGCCGTCGGCGCGGATAGCGGACGCGCCCGCCCCTTGTCGGGCACGGGGTCAGGCACGGACGCCCGCGGCGAAGAGTTTATAGGTGATCGCGTCATGCAGCGCGTTGTACGAAGCATCGATCACGTTGGTCGAAACGCCCACGGTCGACCAGCGGTTGCCCTTCGAATCGGCGCTTTCGATAACGACGCGGGTCACCGCCTTGGTGCCCTCGCCCGGCGTGAGGATCCGCACCTTGTAATCGATGAGCCGCATGTCGGAAAGCGCCGCGAAATGCGGGATCAGCGCCTTGCGCAGCGCGTTGTCGAGCGCGTTCACGGGACCGTTGCCTTCGGCCACGGTCATCGAATGTTCGCCCTGGACCTCGACCTTGATCGTCGCCTCGGACAGGGTGACCAGCCGGCCGCGCGCGTTCCAGCGGCGCTCGTCGAGCACCCGGAAAGAGCTGAGCCGGAAATATTCCGGCACGCTTTCGAGCGCGTGGCGGGCGAGCAGTTCGAAACTCGCCTCGGCGCCGTCATAGGCATAGCCTTCGTATTCGCGCGCCTTCACATCTTCGACCAGCTTGCCGATGCGGGGGTCGTTGGCGGGCACGTCGATGCCGACTTCGCGCAGGCGCGAGATGACGTTGGATCGACCGGCCTGGTCGGACACCACGATGTGACGCGAATTGCCGACCGATTCGGGCGGCACGTGCTCGTAGCAGCGGGGATCCTTTTCCACCGCCGAAACGTGCAGTCCGCCCTTGTGGGCGAAGGCCGATTCGCCGACATAGGCCGCGTGCCGGTTGGGCGCGCGGTTGAGCCGCTCGTCGAGAAGGCGCGAGGTATGGGTCAGCCGCGCCAGTTCCTCGGCCGAAACGCCCGTCTCGAAGCCCATCTTGAGCATCAGGCTCGGCAGGATCGAAATCAGGTTGGCGTTGCCGCAGCGCTCGCCCAGGCCGTTGACCGTGCCCTGGATCTGGCGCGCGCCGGCGCGCCCCGCGGCCAGCGACTTCGCCACGGCGTTTTCCGTGTCGTTGTGGCAGTGGATGCCGATGTTGCCGCCCGGCACGTGTTTCGCCACTTCGGCGACGATCCGCTCCACCTCGTCGGGCAGGGTACCGCCGTTGGTGTCGCACAGCACCACCCAACGCGCGCCCGCCTCATAAGCCGTCGTGACGCAGGTGAGCGCAAAGGCGGGATCCGACTTGTAGCCGTCGAAGAAATGCTCGGCGTCGAACAGGACCTCGTCCATTTTCTGGGCGGCGAGACGCACGCTGTCGTCGATCATGCGCAGGTTTTCGTCCATGCCGATGCCGAGCGCGACCTTGACCTGGAAATCCCAGGTCTTGCCCACCATGCAGACGACGCGCGCTTTCGTATTGAACAGCGCGGTCAGGCCGGGATCGTTTTCGGCCGAACGCCCGGCGCGCCGCGTCATGCCGAAGGCGGTCATCCGGCCTTGCCTGAGTTCCGGCAGGTCGGCGAAGAAGGCGTCGTCGGTCGGATTGGCGCCGGGCCAGCCGCCTTCGACGTAATCGATACCGAGATCGTCGAGCGCGCGGGCGATGGCGATCTTGTCGTTGACGTTGAAGTCGACGCCCTGCGTCTGCGCGCCGTCGCGCAGCGTCGAATCGTAGAGATAAACCCGCTTGTCGTTCTTCGTTGCGTTCTTCGCCGTCATGTCAACCCGCCCGCCGCCAGATGGTTCCGTCGGCCTTGTCTTCCAGCACCACGCCCGCCGCCGCCAGTTCGACGCGGATGCGATCGGCTTCGGCAAAATTCCGGCCCTTGCGCGCCGCGGCGCGGGCCGCGATCAGTTCATTGATGCGCGCCTCGTCGAGCCCGCCCGCGTCTTCGCCCGCGGGCGCCCACTTGAACCACGCTTCGACATCCTGCGCGAGCAGGCCAAGCAATGCCCCGCCCGCCTCCAGGGCGCCTTTCAGGGCCGCGCGCTCCTCGTTGGGCACCGCCTTGTTGAGTGCGGTGGCCGTCAGGTGCAGCTCGGCGATCGCCAGCGGCGTATTGAGGTCGTCTTCGAGCGCGGCGCGCACGCCGGCCGGCGCCTCCGCTCGTGCTGCCTTGATGTCGCAGGCCCCGCGCAGCGCGCCGTAGAGGCGATCGAGCCCGCGCCTGGCTTCCGCCAGCCCGTCGAGCGTCCAGTCGAGCGGCTGGCGGTAGTGCGTGCCCAGCATGGAGAAGCGGATCGCCTCGCCCGGC
>CAXRES010000078.1:0-6756 GCA_964229575.1 Alphaproteobacteria bacterium | reverse complement strand
CGCCTTGGCATAGCAGCCGCCCTCGAAATTGAAGATGCCGTTGGGCGACCCGCCGTGCTCGTCGTCGCCGACAAGGGTGCGCGAACCGTCGGACGACAGCGTGGTATTGCCGGTGCCCGACAGGCCGAAGTAGATCGCCGCATCGCCGTTGGACCCGACATTGGCCGAGCAATGCATCGGCATCACGCCCCTGGCGGGCAGCAGGTAATTGAGAATCGAGAATACCGACTTCTTGATTTCGCCGGCGTACCAAGTGCCGGTGATCAGCACTTCGCGCGTGCCGAAGTTGAGGATGATGCAGATGTCCGAACGGGTGCCGTCGGTCTTCGGATCGACGTTGAGGCCGGGCGCGTGCAGGATGGTGAAATCGGGCTTGAAGGCGGCGGCGTCGCCGGCATTCGGGACGAGGAACATGTTGCGCGTGAACAGCGCGTGCCAGGCGGTCTGCGTCACGACCCGGATATTGAGGCGGTAGTCGTGATCGGCGCCGGCGTGAACGTCCTGCACGAACAGGTCGCGGTCCTTGTAGTAGGCGACGATCTTTTCGCGGATCTTCTTGTAGTTGGCTTCGGAAATCTTCTGGTTGACCGAACCCCACCAGATGTCCCGGGTGCTCGACGGTTCGTCGACGATGAACTTGTCCTTGGGGGAGCGGCCCGTGTATTCGCCGGTTTCCACGACGAAGGAACCGCCGGGCGCGATCAGGCCTTCGGAACGGCGGACGGCTTCCTCGTAGAGCGCGGGGGCTTCAAGGTTCCAGAACACACCGCGGGCGGCGGTGATGCCGTGCTGATCCAGGCCGTAATTGCTCTTGATGGGTCCGCGCTGTTCCACTGGTCTCTCCCGTATTGAACACGTGCCCCGGGGGGCTCCGAGGCCCCCTTATATACGGATAAGCCCTTGTCCGCGCCACCCCCCAGAGACGGTTTTCCGGGGTTTTTTCGGGCCCCGCGGGGGGGCCGTCTTTAAGCCCTTGAAGGCCTTGATTTGCCGCCTATATCCACGTTTTTTTCCGGGTCTTTCAGAGGCCCCGGCCGCAGGCGATCGCCGGGCCCCCGGCGGCGGCCCGCCCGGGTGGGCGGGAGCGGCGGCGGGCGAGATGCCGTGAAACGGCCGCCAAAGGGCCGCGAAATAGCCGCCTTCGGGGGTTTCTTGTGGACGGGCGCGGCCCCTATGCCAGAATGTGGCGCCGCGGACGGGCCCCAGATCGCGCTGAGGTACAAGGAGAAAACCGCCCATGCCCCGCACCATCGCCCTTGTCGACGACGACCAGAACATCCTGACCTCGGTCTCGATCGCGCTCGAGGCGGAAGGCTTCAAGGTCGACACCTACACCGATGGCAGCAAGGCTCTCGATGGCATGGCCGGCCATCCGGTCGATCTCGCCATCCTCGATATCAAGATGCCGCGCATGGACGGCATGGAACTGCTCAACCGCATCCGGCGCACGTCGCAGATGCCGGTGATCTTCCTCACCTCGAAGGACGACGAACTGGACGAAATGCTCGGCCTGCGCATGGGCGCGGACGACTACATCCGCAAGCCTTTCTCCCAGCGCCTGCTGCTCGAACGCATCCGCGCGCTCCTGCGCCGCGTCGATCTGGGCCCCGCGCCGGCGCCCAGGCCCGGCGAGAGCCAGCCCGAGCAGGGCACCATCACGCGCGGCGAGCTGGTGCTGGATCCCTCGCGCCATCTGTGTACCTGGAAGGGCCAGCCGGTGCAGTTGACGGTGACCGAATTCCTCATTCTCGAAGCGCTCGCCCAGCGCCCGGGCCACGTCAAGACGCGCGACCAGCTCATGGATGCGGCCTATGGCGAACACATCTATGTCGAAGACCGCACCGTCGACAGCCATATCAAGCGCCTGAGGCGCAAGTTCAAGCGCATCGACGACGACTTCGTGCAGATCGAAACGCTCTACGGGCTCGGCTATCGCTATCGCGAAGCCTGAGCGCGAAGCCGGGGGAAGCAGACCGAATGGCGAGCGAACCGCCCATCGCGGAAACCGGCGGCGACCGTCCGCGGCCGCGCCGCCGCCGCCCGCGCGCGCGGCGGCCTGCGGGCGCCGCTGAGTCCATGAAAGGAGGCCCTGCCGCGAAAGGCGGCCCTGCCGCCGCCGCGTCCGTCGCGAAATCCCGCGCGGGCCGCGGTCCGGCGTCCGCCGCGCCCGCCGGCCCCGCCGCGCAGGAGAACGTCCTTCGCCGCGCGCTCGGCGTGTTTTCGCGCCTGCGCCTGCGCTCGCTCACGGCGCGGGTGCTTGCCGTCAACATGGTGGCCGTCGCCATGCTGGCGATGGGGCTCCTCTATCTCGACCGCTACAAGCAGAACCTGATTGACACCCAGATCGAATCGCTGACGACCCAGGCGAGCATCTTCGCCGCGGCATTGGGCGAGGCGGCGGTGACTTCGAACGTCGCCGTCGGACAGGATACGCTGACCGCGTTTGCGCGGCCGATGGTGCGCCGTCTTGCGGTGCCGGCGCGGCTGCGCGCGCGCCTGTTCGCCGCCAACGGCGATCTGATCGCCGATTCCCAGTACGTCGGCATGGTGCGCGGCGGGGTCGAGGTGACGCAGTTGCCGCCGCTCCAGGACGACGGCGTCCTGACCCGCCTGCTCGACGCCTACGACTGGGTCGCGCGCCACATCCCAACCGGCCCCTCCTATCCTGTTTACGTGGAAATTCCCACGCCGCGCGCCAACCACTTTGCCGAGGCCCAGCGCGCCCTGGGCGGCGAGATCGGCCGCGCCGTGCGTTCGGCCCCGGGCGGCGGCCTGATCATCTCGATCGCCGTGCCGGTGCAGCGCTACAAGCAGGTGCTGGGCGTGCTCATGATCTCGACCGGCTCGGGCGATATTGACGAAGCGCTGCGCGACGTGCGCATCGAAATCCTCACCGTGCTCGCCGTCATGCTTGTGGTGATCGTGGCGCTGTCGCTGTGGCTCGCCCAGACCATCGCGCGCCCCGTTCGCCGGCTTGCCGCCGCCGCGGCGCAGATGCGCGCCGGCGGCGGTCCCGCGGTGGAAATTCCCGACTTCACCGGGCGCGGCGACGAAATCGGCAACCTTTCCGGCGTGCTGCGCGAAATGACGGCGGCGCTGTGGGCGCGCATGGACGCGATCGAAGGCTTCGCCGCCGACGTCGCGCACGAGATCAAAAATCCGCTGACCAGCCTGCGCAGCGCCGTGGAAACCGCCTCGCGCGTCGAAGACCCGGTCAAGCAGCGGCGTATGATGCTGATCATTCTCGACGACGTGCAGCGGCTCGACCGGCTGATCTCCGACATTTCCGACGCCTCGCGCCTGGACGCGGAGCTTGGCCGCGCGCAACTCGGCCGCGTCGACCTCACCGGCCTGCTCCATACCCTGATCGAGGTCGAGCAGGCCGCGGCCGAGTCCAGGGGCAGTTCCGCGCCGCGTCTGGTGCTCGATCTGCCGGACGAACATCTGCGCGTGCGCGGCATCGAGGACCGCCTGGCCCAGGTTTTCCGCAACCTGATCGCCAATGCGGTGTCGTTTTCGCCGCCGGGCGGCCGGATCGCCGTTCGCGCCCGGCGCGATGCGTCGGGCGTCATCGTCACGGTCGAGGACGAAGGGCCCGGCCTGCCCGAAGGCAAATTCGAGGCGATCTTCGACCGCTTCTATACCGAACGTCCGGCGGGCGAGAAGTTCGGCACCCATTCGGGCCTTGGCCTCGCCATTTCGCGCCAGATCATCGATGCCCATCGCGGCCGGATCAGCGCGGAAAACATCGTCGAAAACGGCCGCGTCCTGGGTGCGCGCTTCATCGTCGCGCTGCAGCCGGCCGCCGATGCGTGAGGCGATGGGGAACGCGGCCAATATCCACGCCACCTGCGTGGCGCTGGGCGAAGCCGGCATTCTGCTGCGCGGGCCTTCGGGCGCGGGCAAGTCCGATCTTGCGCTGCGCCTGATCGAGGCGGGGGCGAAACTGGTCGCCGATGATCGCGTCGTCGTGTTGCGCGACGGCGACAGGCTGATCGCCTCGGCGCCCGACGCGCTCGAAGGCCTGATCGAAGTGCGCGGGCTTGGCATCGTCCGTCTCGCCCCCGGCCGCCTCGCGCCGAGCGCCGCGCTGGCGCTCGTCTGCGACCTCGTGGGCGCGGCCGAGGTCGACCGCCTGCCCGAGCCTTCCTGCGCGGAAATCCTCGGTATTCGCCTGCCCCGCCTCGCCCTCGATCCGTTCGAGGCGGCCAGCGCTCTCAAGCTCCGCCTTGCCGCCGGCGCCGGGCCGGGGTTTATAATGGTCGGCGCATGAGCATGACCTGCCATCGCCCGCGGCCCCCCGTCGCGGCCGTCCAGCCCCATCCGTCCGGCACGGGTCCCGTGCGATGATCTCCACACCCCTCGGCGCAGAAGAACGCTCCCATCTCGTGCTGGTCACCGGCATGTCGGGCGCCGGCCATTCGTCGGCGCTCAAGTGCCTCGAAGACATAGGCTACGAGGCGGTCGACAACATGCCGCTCGCGCTGCTCGGCGCGCGCGGCGCAAGCGCGGGCGCGCGGCCGCTCGCCATCGGCATCGACGTGCGCACGCGCAACTTCGACGCCGCCGCCGTGCTCGACACGGTCCGGCGGCTTGCCGCCGGCGGCTACGCTGTCCGCCTGGTCTTTCTCGATTCCTCCGATGAGGTTCTGCGCCGCCGCTTCACCGAGACGCGCCGCCCCCATCCGCTCGCCGTCGACCGGCCGGTCGGCGACGGTATCGCCCAGGAACGCCGCCTGCTGGGCCCGCTGCGCGAGCACGCCGACCTTGTCGTCGACACCAGCGATCTGGCGCCCGCCGATCTGCGCCGCCTGCTCACCGGCCAGTTCGCGCTGGGCGAGACGCCGGCGCTCTCGGTCTTCGTGCAGTCGTTTTCCTACCGGCACGGCGTTCCGCGCGAAGCCGATCTCGTCTTCGACGTGCGCTTTCTCGCCAATCCGCATTATGAGGCAAAGCTGAAGCCGCTGTCGGGACTCGATCCCGCCTGCGCCGGCTTCATCGCCGCCGATCCCGCCTGGCCGCCGTTTTTCGATGCGCTCGACCGGCTTCTCGCGGTGCTGATGCCGGGCTTCGAGCGCGAAGGCAAGACCTACCTGACCATCGCCGTCGGATGCACCGGCGGCCGCCATCGCTCCGTTTTCGCCGCCGACCGCCTGGCCGCGCTGTTGACAAAGGCCGGCCGCAAGGTTGACGTGATGCACCGCGACATGGATAAGGAACCCCGCGCATGACTTCAGGACATTCATCATGACCCCATCCCCGGCAAAAACGCCGGCTGGCGGCGGGCGGGCGGAAATCGGCCTTGTCCTGGTCGCCCACGGCGATCTTGCGGCCGCCTTTCTCGCCGCCATGCAGCACATCGTCGGTCCGCAGGACGGCGTCGTCGCGGTCTGCATCGGTCCCGACGACGATGTCGAAGCGCGGCGCGCGGAAATTCTCGCCGCGCTCGATCGCGTCGATGCGGGAAAGGGCGCGATGGTGATGACGGACATGTTCGGCGGCACGCCGTCGAACCTCGCTCTGTCGGCGCTCGGTCGCGAGGGCGTCGAAGTGGGCGCCGGGGTCAACCTGCCGATGCTGATCAAGGTCGCTTCCGTGCGCGGGGCCGATGATCTCGCCGACGCCGTGCGCGCCGTCGGCGAAGCCGGGCGCAAATACATTTCCGTCGCCTCCAGCCTGCTCGCCGACGGCAATGGCAAGTGAAGGGGCGGGCGCGGGGGCAGGCGGCGCCGCCGCCGACGGCGGGCTGCTCCGGCGCGCCGTGGTGATTCGCGGCGAGCTTGGCCTCCATGCCCGTCCGGCCGCGCGTTTCGCCAAGATCGCCTCGGGCTTCGCCGCCGAGATCGAGGTCACGGCCAGGGGCGCGACCGTGTCGGGCCGCTCGATCATGGGGCTGATGATGCTGGGCGCGGGGGAGGGCACGGAACTCCTGATCGCCGCGCGCGGCGCCGACGCCGCCGCCGCCCTCGATGCGCTGGCCCGCTTCGTCGACAGCGGCTTCGCCGAAGCCTGACCGGCGTCGCCCGGGCGGCGGGTCCGTTTGTCCTTGCGCCGGGGCGGTTAGGGAAATATAAAGTTCTCCTTATATATAAGGAAATCCGGGCTGGCGGCGGTGCGCCGCGGTCCCGGCGCGGCCCCGCCGCAGTCTGTCCGCACTTCCTTTTTCCCTGCCCAGGTTCCCCATAGGAGATGCCCGTGAAAGCCCCCGCCAAGTCTTCCGCAAAGTCCGGCGCCAAGTCCGGCGCAAAGTCCTCCGTCAAGTCCGGGGCAAAAGATTACAAGGTCGCCGATATCACGCTCGCCGAATGGGGCCGCAAGGAAATTTCCATCGCCGAAACCGAAATGCCGGGCCTGATGAGCCTGCGCGCCGAATACGGCAGGTCGAAGCCTCTCAAGGGCGCGCGCATCGCGGGCTGCCTGCACATGACGATCCAGACCGCCGTGCTGATCGAAACGCTGACCCATCTCGGCGCGACCGTGCGCTGGTCGTCGTGCAACATCTTCTCGACCCAGGACCAGGCGGCGGCCGCCGTCGCGGCTGCCGGCGTCCCGGTCTTCGCCTGGAAGGGCGAGACGGAAGAAGAAGCGCTGTGGTGCATCAAGCAGACGATCAAGGGGCCGGGCGGCTGGACGCCCAACATGCTCCTCGACGACGGCGGCGACCTGACGCGCGTCATGCACGACGAGTTCCCCGAGCTGATGAAGGACATCAAGGGCATTTCCGAGGAAACCACGACCGGCGTCATCCGCCTCGTC
>CAXRES010000077.1:0-16231 GCA_964229575.1 Alphaproteobacteria bacterium | reverse complement strand
CGACGACCATCGTCAGGCCGCCCTTCCGGCCGGTGAGGGCGAAGAAGCCTTCGCCGAGAGCACCCAGCCCGGCGAGGGCCCTGGCGAGGAACGGGATTTCCAGCGCGGGGAGCCCCGCGGCGAGTCCCACGAAGGCCTGCCCGGCGAGACCCTGGCGGAAGGCGAGGAGCGCCCGCACCGGCGCCGCCGGCGGGGCCGGCGCGGCGGCCGTCGTCGCCGTGGCCGCGATGGCAGCGACCGCCCGTACGAGGAGATGCAGGGCGACGCCCGCCCGCAAGGAACGGCGTCTGCCGATGAAACGGGCCCCGGCGAGGCATTCGATCGCCCGGCCGCCGCCCCGTATGAAACGCATGTAACGCATGGCGAGCCTGCCGCCGTGCCCGAACCGGCATCCAGGCGGGAACCCGAGCGCGCCGGCAACGGCAGCCAGCCCGTTGCTCCCGCGGCCGCCACGCGGCCCGTCGCGGAAATCGCCACGCCCGCCGCCACGGAACCGCCCGTCGAAACCAAGCCGGCCGGGCCGAAGCGCAAGGGCTGGTGGAACAGGTTTGGCGGCGGCTGAGACCGGACGCCGACCGGATTTCGATAGCCACAGGCCCCGCCGACGCCGGCGGGGCCTCTTTCTTCGCCCGGAGTCTATCTTCGCCCGGAGTCCGCTTCCCGGAACCGCGCGGTCAGCCGCGGTTGCGGCCGCGGGCCCAGGCTTCGAGGCGGCGCACCGCTTCGCGCATTTCCTCGCTCGATCCGGCGTAGCTGAAGCGCAGGAAGTCCCCGCCTCTTGCGGCATCGAAATCGATGCCCGGCGTCGCCGCGACGCCGGCGCTTTCAAGGATTTCGCGCGCCAGCGCCGGGCTGGCCGCGCCGAAGGACGCGGTTCCCGCGTAGATGTAGAAGGCGCCATCGGCGGGAGCGAAAGGCCCGAAGCCGCAGTCCGGCAGGCCATCGAGAAGGATGGCGCGGTTCTCCGCATACCTTCTGACGTTGGCATCGAGTTCATCGGCGCAGTCGAAGACGCCTTCGGCCGCCACCTGCGACAGCGTCGGCGGCGAAATGAACAGGTTCTGGGCGAGACATTCGGTGGCACGCAGGAGATCGTCGGGCACCACCATCCAGCCGAGCCGCCAGCCGGTCATCGAATAGTATTTCGAGAAGCTGTTGATGACGATCGCGGACGGATCAAGCGCCGCGAGCGTCGTCGCCCGCTTGCCGTAGGTGATCCCGTGATAGATTTCATCCGAGATGATGCGCACCCCGTGCCGCCCGCACCATGCGCAAAGGGCGGCGAGTTCGTCCGCCGACAGCATCGATCCCGTCGGGTTGGCCGGAGAGGCGATGATGAGCCCGTCGGGCGGCCTGGGCAGCGCCGCAAGCAAATCGACGGTCGGCTGGAAGCCGCTCGAAACGTCGGCGGGAAGCGCCACGGGTTCGATGTCGAGCGCGGCCAGGATAGTGCGGGAGCCGGGATATCCGGGCGCGGCAAACGCGACGCGGTCGCCGGCATCGAAAGCGGCGAGAAAGGCAAGGATGAAGGCGCCCGACGAGCCCGTCGTCACGCTGATGCGCGCCTGCGGCAGGTCGATGCCGTGGCGGGCGCGGTAATGACGGGCGATGGCAGCGCGCAGCGACGGCAGGCCGAACGCTTCCGTGTAACCCAGCCTGTCGCTGCCGAGCGCCGCGCGCGCGCGGGCGATGACGGCGGCGGGCGCCGGGGTCGACGGTTGCCCGACTTCCAGATGCACGACGTCGAAGCCTGCCGCCGCGCGCGCGTTGGCCGCCGCCATCACGTCCATGACGATGAAGGGGGAAATCCGACCGCGACGCGACGCCTTGATCGCCATGGCCCGGCCCGGCGCTCAGTTCTGCTGGGCGAGCCCGAAGCCGCGCCGGTCGGTCCGCAGGTTGCACTGGCTCTGGGCGCCCTCGAAGCCTCGCGGGCAGAGCAGGATATTGGCGCGTCCGTGCGACGGCACGCTCGTCACCTGGTAGCCCGCGGCCCGCAACTCGGCGGCGATCCCGTCAGCGCCGGGACGCTCCTCGATCATGACGCGGTCGGGGCGCGCCGGGTGGTAAAGACGCGGCGCGGCCAGGATGCCTTCCGCCGTGTAGCGGGGATCGAGCATCTTGATCGCCGCATCGACGACGGCGATCGGGGCCACCGCGCCGCCGGTGACGGCGCCGACGAATTCCATCTGCTGCTGGGTGCCGTTACGCAGGATCATCAGGCTTGCCGTCGATGCGCCGCGGCGCGCCGGATCGGGCGGCGCGGCCACGACGATGCCTGTTTCCGGCGCGATCCGGCCGCTGCCGAGAACGCCGCCCATCGAGAAGCCGCAGGCCACCGACTGGCCGAACACGTCGGCGGCGATCACGCTGGCGGCACCATCGTCGGCGGGTTCGACGATCGTGCCCGCGCCAACGTCCGGCAGGTTCGTCCGGCGCGCAGGATCGAACCCCGCCATCAGACGATCGAGCCGCGGAACGGACACGAAATCGCCGGTCGCATCCGGCGCCCCGCCCGCGACCGCGAACCAGCGCCCGGCATCGGCCCAGGCGCGACGGGAAACCTCGGCGAGCGCGCTCGCCTGACGCGCCGGCCCGGCGTCGGCGGCGACGCCGCGCCCGAAAAGCATCGCCCATGCCTGGGCGGAACCGAGGCCCGCCGGGGTCGGCGGAAAGTGGGCGACCTGGTTGCGCGTTTCGACGCTGACGACCGGCCGCAGGCGCGGCACCATGGTGCGCACGTCCTCGGCGCTCAGCGGCACGCCGGCCCGGGTATAATCCTCGGCGATCCGCCGCCCGGACGGGCCGATATAGAACTGGCTCGGCTGGCGGCGGAGCGCGCCAAGGGTCGCGGCCAGGGCAAACTGCTGGACCCGCGCCGCTTCCGCCACAGGATTGCCCGATTTGTCGGCGAAGATCTGCGCGAGCATCGGATCGGCGCTTACCGCCCGCGGATTGGCGGCAAGCGCGCTGGCCAGTGCCCGGCTGGCCGGATAACCGAAACGCGCCAGGCTCTCGGCGGGGCCCATCAGTTGCGTCCAGGGCAGGTGGCCGTATTTCGCATGCAGGGCCATCATCGCCCGCGGGGCGAGCGGCACCGCCCGGCCGGCGAAGCGGCCGGCGGTCGGATGGGTGAAGTCGATCGCCTCGGCCGTCGCCCTGGTCTTGTCGTGAACGATGCAGACGCCTTCGGCGCCGAGCGAGGCCGCGCTCGGCAATGTGACTGACATGGTGAAATAGGCGGCCACCGCCGCGTCGACGGCATTGCCGCCGACGGCGAGAATATCGCGCGCGACGAGGGCGGCCTGGGGCTCGTCCGCGGCCACGGCGCCGCCGAAGCCCTTGGCGTAGCCTTCGGCGCGCGAATCCAGTATTCCTTCGACGCGCGAACAGGCCGTCGGGACGGCGAGCGCCAGGGCGAGGCCGGCCACAACGAGGATTTGACCGTATCGCGCGCGATGCCTACCCTTCCCGCGCGACTGGCTGAAGTGGATCATGGGTAAAGTCATCAGAACGCGGTTCGCCTTCCTGTTGGCGCTGGTCGGTACCGTCTGGTCCGGCGCCGTCTTTTTCGGCGCTTGCGGCGAGGCCAGGGCCGTCGGCCTCATCCGCGACGCCGAGGTGGAAAATACCATCCGCACCTACGCGACGCCACTGTTTGCGGCGGCCGGGCTGAGGGCCGATGACGTCAGGATTTTCATCCTCGGCGACCCGCGGCTCAACGCCTTCGTCGCCGGCGGGCAGAACCTGTTCATCAATACAGGCTTCCTGGTCAAGACCCGCAACGCCAGCGAAGTCATCGGCGTCATCGCCCACGAAACCGGCCATATCGCGGGCGGCCACCTCGCGCGCTTTTCCAACCAGATCGACACGGCATCACAGGCCAGCATCGTCACCACGGTACTCGGCGCGCTGACCGCGATCGCCAGCGGCCGCGGCGACGCCGGCATGGCCATCATGCAGGCAGGGCAAGGCGCCGCCTTCGGCAACCTGCTCAACTACAGCCGCACCCAGGAATCGGCCGCCGACCAGGCGGGCATGACCTTCCTCGAACGCAGCGGGCAGACGGCCAAGGGACTGGAAACCTTCCTGCGCACCATCGAGAACCAGGAATTCCTGTCGTCCAGCAACCAGGACCCTTATGTGCGCACCCACCCGGTGACGCGCGAACGCATGCGCAACGTCGAGCAGTTCCTCGGAAAATCCCGTTATACGAATACCAGGACGCCGGAGACCCTTGAGGAAATGCACCGGCGCATGGTGGCGAAACTGGTGGCCTTCACTGATTATCCGACCACGGTGCTGCAGACCTATCCTGAAAGCGACACGTCGATCGCCGCCCGTTACGCCCGCGCCATCGCCTATTTCCGCATTCCGGACCTCGACAAGGCGCTGCCTCTCGTCGATGCCCTGATCCGGGACGAGCCGAACAACGCCTACTTCCACGAACTGAAGGGGCAAATCCTGTTCGAGAACGGACGCATCGCCGAATCGCTTGCGCCCAATGCGCAAGCCGTCCGCCTGATGCCCGAATCGGCGCTGCTGCGCCTCGGGCTCGCGCGCTCGCAGGTCGAAAGCCAGAATCCCGCGTTGCTCAAGGATGCGATCCAGAACCTGCTGCTCACCACCAGCGCCGAACCGCTCTATGCCTTCGGCTGGGATCAGCTCGCCGTCGCCTACGGACGCGACGGTCAGCTCGGCCTGTCGGCGCTCGCCCAGGCCGAAGCGGCGATCGTGCGCGGACAGAAGAAGGAAGCGATGTTCCACGCCGTACGCGCGGAAAAGCGGGTCGACAAGGGATCGGCCGCATGGCTGCGCATCCAGGACATCAAGCGCGTCGCGATGGAAAAACCGCGCCGCTGAAGCGGCGGCGCAGCGCGCCTATTCCGCGTCGGGCTGCTTGCCGGGTTGCGCCGCGTCGAAGGCCGGCACCTTCATGCAGGCATCGAACACCCGCATGACGGTGGGATAGGCGTCGAGCGGACAGTCGAAGCGCTTGGCATTGAAGATTTGCGGCACCAGGCAGATGTCGGCAAGCGTCGGCGCATCGCCGTGACAGAAGGCGCCGGTGCGCCTGTCGGTGGCGAGCGCCGTTTCGAACGCCGCGAGACCCTTGGCCACCCAGTGACGGTACCAGGCATTGCGCGCCTCCTCCGTCTGGGCCATCGCGTCCCTCAGGTAGAACAGCACGCGCAGGTTGTTGAGCGGATGCAGATCGCACGCGATGGCGAGCGAGAGCGCGCGGATGCGCGCCCGGTCCGCGGCGCTTCCCGGCAGAAAGGACGGCGCGGGATGCGTTTCATCGAGATATTCGAGGATGGCGAGCGACTGGCTGATGGCCTCCTCGCCGTCGACCAGCACGGGGACGAGCTGCTGCGGGTTCATCCTGGTGAAATCGGCCGCGAACTGCTGCCCGCCGCCCTTGGTCAGATGCACGAAGTGGCGTTCCGGCGAGAGCCCCTTGAGATTGAGACCGATGCGAACGCGGAAGCTCGCCGATGAGCGAAAATAATCGAATAGCTGCATGAAACCCCCGATATGGAGAGGAACCGGCCCGGGATCAGATCAGGCCGGCGAGCGGCGATGACGGGTCGGCGTAACGCTTCTTCGCCATGCGGCCGGCGAGATAGGCAAGCCTTCCTGCTTCGATGGCGAGCTTCATGGCGCGCGCCATCTTGATCGGCTGCTTGGCCTCGGCGATGGCGGTGTTCATCAGCACGCCGTCGCAGCCGAGCTCCATGGCGATCGCCGCGTCGGATGCCGTGCCCACGCCCGCATCGACCAGCACGGGTACGCGGGCATTTTCCTTGATGATGCGGATATTGACCGGGTTCTGGATGCCGAGGCCGGAACCGATCGGCGCGGCCAGCGGCATGATGGCGACGCAGCCGAGTTCCTCCAGGCGCTTGGCCTGGATCGGATCGTCGGCGCAATAGACCATGACCTTGAAGCCTTCCCTGATCAGGACTTCGGCGGCGCGCAGCGTCTCGGGCATGTCGGGGTAGAGCGTCTTCTGGTCGCCCAGCACCTCGAGCTTGACGAGGTCCCAGCCGCCCGCAGCGCGCGCCAGGCGCAGCGTGCGTATGGCGTCCTCGGCCGTATAGCAGCCCGCCGTGTTGGGCAGGTAGGTGTATCGCCCGGGATCGACGAAATCGGTCAGCATCGGCTGCTTGGGATCGCTGACGTTGACCCGGCGCACCGCGACGGTGACGATTTCGGCGCCGGAGGCTTCGATGGCCCGGGCCGTTTCCTCGAAATCCTTGTACTTGCCGGTACCCACCAGCAGGCGCGAGCGGTAGGTCTTGCCGGCGATCTCCAGCGGATCGGGATCGGCAAGGCCGAGATCGTCGGCGCCGCCGCCGATGAAATGCACGATTTCGAGCCGGTCGCCCGAGGCGACATGCGTGGCGCCGTAGGCCGAACGCGGAACGATTTCCAGGTTGAGTTCGACCGCAACCTTGCGCGGATCGATGCCGATCGCGGCCAGCAGCGCATCGACAGTACGCGCGTCGCCAAGCGGACGGCTTTCGCCGTTGATGGTGATCTGGCCGGTCATGGCTCTTCCCTAGTGCCCCGCTTCGGAATCGAGCGGAAATCGACCGAAGTATGGAGCGAGCCCCCCGGCCTTGCAAGGCCCGAGGACCGGGAAAAATCGGCAAAAACCGCGGAAAACGGCGGCCGACGGGCCTTAGCGGGGACCGCTGACACCGGTCAGCTGGTTGAGCAAATGCAGCACGACGAGGCCGCCCGCAACGATCAGACTGAACACGATCGAGCCCATGATCAGCTGGCGCGAAACCGTCTTCTTGGGCGGCTTGGGCTTCTGCAGGGGCGGCGGCGCGGCGACCTTGAGGCCCGCCTGCTGACGCGCCTGGTTGGCGGCGTTGATGCGCTCCGCCTTGGTCGAACGGAAAATGGTTCTGGTGCCGCCCCTTTCGGTCTCGTCGTCGAAAGTTTCCTCGACCACGCGCACCGCCGAATAACGGTTCGAACGGTCGATGCGGTCGGCTTCCATGAGCGCGAGGTCACGGTCGTCGAAGACCGAATCGATCTTCCACGAGCCGTTGCGGTAGGTGTGAATTTCAAAGACCCTGAGCAGCGACATGATCTTGCCTCACGCCCCGTCCTGGTCGGCGGCCAGCTTGCAGTTGGCGCCGCCCAGGATGCCGGTCAGGGTTTCGCCGTTGTCGGACAACGGCAGAAGAATGGAACGGTAGAGAATCTTGCGCCCGCTCGGCTCCGTGACTTCGCCGCCGTAGGTTATGGGAATGCGCCGGCGCAGAACTTCGGGCAGATACCGGGTCGAACGTTCGGCCAGGGTATCGCGGGTCAGTGCGTCCAGATCGTGCCCGCTCATGTCGGTGCCGTAGAACTCCGCATGCCAGGCGCCGAAATGCCGGAACTTCGGCTTGCCGCCGTTCAATTCGATGACGAACGAGAAATCCCACATGTCGCCCATCCCCGCGGACGCGACATCGCTCAAGCCCGGCCAGTCGCGATCTCCGCAAAGATCGCGCCAGTGGCCGAGCAGCCTCAGGACGAGGCGCCTTTCCTTTGGATTGACGGGCTCCGACAAGTACCTGTTCCCCAACACATCACTGTCTATCTCTATGATTTGTGACGAATTCTGGTTAAATTGGCGTAAACGTACCGGCAGGGCATGGCCCATTGCGCGGTGGAAAGCCCGTGCTATAACCGCGCGAAACCGGCCCGCCACGGGGCCTCGGGGCAAGGACAAGGCAGGCGAATGAGCCGTAAGGTATTGATTTTAAACGGACCCAACCTCAACATGCTGGGCACCCGTGAAGTCGAGATTTACGGCCGGGAAACCCTTTCCGACATCGAAAGAAGCTGCCGGGAGCATGCGCGAAACCTTGGACTGGACATCGATTTCCGCCAGAGCAACGCCGAAGCCGAACTGGTCACCTGGATCCAGCAGGCGCGCGGGACGGCGGCGGCGATCATCATCAACGCCGGGGCGTATACCCACACCTCGATCGCCATCCTCGATGCGCTCAAGATGGTCGAGATCCCGGTGATCGAAGTTCACCTTTCCAACATCTTCCAACGCGAGGCTTTCCGCGCCGAATCCTACGTATCGCGGGCGGCCAAGGGAATCATCGCGGGCTTCGGCGGGCATGGCTACCGGCTCGCGCTCGACGCCATCAGCCAACTACGGGCAGCCAACTGACGAGGGCAGGAACCAGAAAGTGATCGGCAAGCAAGACATAGACGACAAGCTGCTGCAAAAGCTCGTCAAGGCGCTGGACGACTACGGACTGACGGAAATCGAGGTCGGCGAGGGCCGTCACCGCATCCGTATCTCGCGCGCCCAGACGGTGGCCGCGGCAGGCGTTGCGGTCCCCGCTCCGGCCCCCGCTCCGGCCGCCGCCGCCCAGCCCGGCCCGGCGACTTCGGCCGAAAGCCACAAGGCGCATCCGGGCGCCGTCACCTCGCCGATGGTCGGCACCGTCTACGTGGCGCCCGAGCCGGGCGCCAAGCCCTTCGTTCAGGCCGGCGACACGGTCAAGGAAGGCCAGACGCTGTTCCTGATCGAAGCGATGAAGACAATGAACCCGATCCGCGCCCCGAAGTCCGGCAGGATCGCCCAGATCCTCGTCACCAACGCCGCTCCGGTCGAGTACGGCGAAGTTCTGCTCATCATCGAGTAAGGGCGCAAGCCGCGGAGCCTCCTCATGTTCGACAAGGTGTTGATCGCGAACCGCGGCGAAATCGCGCTCCGGATCCATCGCGCCTGCAAGGAAATGGGCATAGCCACGGTGGCGGTCCATTCCACCGCCGATGCCGACGCCATGCATGTGCGCCTGGCCGACGAAAGCGTGTGCATCGGCGAGCCGCCGGCGGCGCGCAGCTATCTCAACATGGCGGCGCTGATCTCGGCCGCCACCATCACCAATGCCGATGCCATCCATCCCGGCTACGGGCTTCTGTCGGAAAACGCCGAGTTCGCCCGGATCGTCGAGGATCACGGCTTCGTTTTCATCGGACCCTCGCCCGACCACATCCGCATGATGGGCGACAAGATCACCGCCAAGGACTCGGTCAAGGCGCTGGGCGTCCCGGTGGTGCCGGGCTCCGACGGCGCGGTGAACTCGGAGGTCGAGGCCCGCGCGCTCGCCGAGCAAATCGGCTATCCCGTGCTGATCAAGGCCACCGCCGGCGGCGGCGGGCGCGGCATGAAGGTGGCGCGCAATTCGGAAGAAATCGGCCTCGCGTTTTCCACCGCGCGCGCCGAAGCCAAGGCCGCCTTCGGCAACGAGGACGTCTATATCGAGAAATACCTGTCGAGGCCGCGCCACATCGAGATCCAGATTCTCGCCGACAGCCACGGCAACGTCGTACATCTGGGCGACCGCGACTGCTCGCTGCAACGCCGCCACCAGAAACTTCTCGAAGAAGCCCCCTCGCCCGCGCTGAATGCCGCCGAGCGCGCCGCCATCGGCCGCACCGTGACGGCGGCCATCGGCAAGCTCGGCTATCTCGGCGCCGGCACGCTCGAATTCCTTTACGAAGACGGCGAATTCTACTTCATCGAGATGAACACCCGCGTCCAGGTCGAGCATCCGGTGACCGAGGCGATCACCGGCATCGACATCGTGCGCGAACAGATACGCGTGGCCGCCGGCCTGCCGCTCGGCTACAGCCAGGACGACATCAGCTTCTCCGGGCACGCCATCGAGTGCCGCCTGAACGCGGAAAACCCCGATACCTTCACGCCGGCGCCCGGGCGCATCGGCCTCTACCACCCGCCGGGCGGGCTCGGCGTGCGCGTCGATTCGGCGATCTATGCCGGATACACGGTGCCGCCCTACTACGACAGCCTGATTTCCAAGCTGATCGTCCACGGCCGCACGCGCAACGAAGCGCTGATGCGCCTGCGCCGCGCGCTGCAGGAATACGTGATCGAGGGCGTGGAAACGACCATTCCGCTGCACGTCAAGCTGACCCAGGACCCGGACTTCGTGAACGGCGACTACGACATTCACTGGCTGGAGCGCTTCGTGGCGCGCAGCCGGGAAAAGAACGGGGCGTGAGCCAGGGCGGGCAGCCCTCGCCGCTCACCCCGGAGCTGCTGCTCCGCATCTATGCCGCGGGCATCTTCCCGATGGCCGAGGACGCCCTCGATCCGACCCTGCACTGGGTCGATCCCGAACGGCGCGGCGTCATCCCGCTCGACGGCTTTCACGTCTCCCGCCGGCTGCAAAGGACGCTCAAACGCAATCCGTTCGAGGTGCGCGCCGATCATGCCTTTGACGAGACGGTCGCGGCCTGCGCCCAGGCCCGCTTCGACCGGCCGACCACATGGATCAACGGCGAAATCCGGAGGCTGGTCGGCGAACTGTTCCGCATGGGCCATGCCCATTCGGTCGAATGCTGGCGCGCGGGCCGGCTGGTCGGCGGGCTTTACGGCATATCCCTTGGCGGGGCGTTCTTCGGCGAAAGCATGTTCAGCCGCGAAACCGACGCCTCCAAGGTGGCGCTCTGCCACCTCGTGGCGCGGCTCAGGCGCGGCGGCTTCGTGCTGCTCGACACCCAGTTCCTGACCGAACACCTGGCGAGCTTCGGCGCCATGGAAATCGGCCGTGCGGAATATCATGCGAAACTTGCCGCGGCGCTTGCCGTGGAGGCCAGGTTCTACCTCGGGCCGCTCGATGCCGGCGATCTCGCGTTCAGGCAGTCCTTGACCCAGACGTCGTAGACCGGATGTTCGAGGGCGCTCAGCGCCGGGGAAGACGCGAACATCCAGCCGCGGAAGATCGACACCGGCTCTTCGCCCGGGCGCACCTCGCGGATGTCGAGAAGCGCCGCGCTTTCAGGCAGCTCCTCCGGCGGGCGCTTGACGCAGCGGCGCACGCTGATTTCCAGGGCGCCGAAACGCACCGGTTCGCCGATCTTCGCCTCGATCGGCGAAATGCGCGCCGTCACCTTGTCGAGCCCCTGCAACAGCGCGCCCGTGCCTTCCAGATCGGCGGCGCGCGACAGGCCGCTCGCCATGACGATGATGAAGGCGGCGGCGAGAGAGGTTTCGACGGTGCGGCGCCGACAAATCACGGGGCCATCCTCAGCATGGCGCGGCGATCATTCCGCGCCGGCTTTTACTTGGCGCCGGGCGCGGGCAAAGGGGCAAGGAGCGGATTGGACGCATCGGAGCCCTTGGCGGCGCCGTCCTTCTTGTCGAGGCCGTCCTTGGACGAGAACATCGCCTTGCCGATCAGATCGATCAGGTTGATCGAACCCTGGGTGTTCGTGATTTCCCCGCCCGGCGCGATGTTGCGCGCCGACCCGCCCGGCGTGAGCAGGATGTAGTTGCCGCCGAGAAGGCCGGCCAGCGCCACTTCCGCCGCGGTATCGGCGGGCAGCTTGACGCCGGGTTCGATGGTGAGGGTTATCACCGCCTGGTAGGTCTTGGGATCGAGCTTCTGGCCGGTGACGGAACCGACCTTGATGCCGGCCAGCTTGACGTCGTCGCCCTGCTTGAGGTCGCCCACGCGGTCGAAACGCGCCAGCACCTCGTAGCCGGTCGACGTCCTGAGCGAGGCGTTTGAATAGGCGAAGACCACGAAAACGCCGGCGATCAGCAGGACCACGGCGCCCAGCAAGGTGTCGAGCATGTGGTTCTTCATCGGCGAAGCTCCGCTGGGAATCGGGTCAGGACGGCGTCCACGGCTCGTAATCGCCGGTGGCCCGCGCGCGACGCCCGCCGCGCAGCAGCGAACCGGGCGGACGATAGGCCTGGTCGGTGCCGGTCGGATTCGGCTGGTGCGGCTTCTGCCAGGCGCGACGCGCCAGCGCCGCGGCGTCGGGCACCTGTTCGACCGAATGATGCAGCCAGGCGTGCCAGACGGGCGGAACCTTCGAACCTTCCGCCGCGCCGGCGTAGATCACCCAACGCCGCTCGCGCCCGTTGTTCTTGGGATCACGCCGCTTGGGATCGCGGTAGTAGCGATTGCCGTACTCATCCTCGCCGACGAATTCGCCGCGCAGCCAGGTGAGCAGACGGGTACCGATGGTCAAAAGAGCCTCACGCCAAGGATGGAACGCAAAAATTACCAATGCGTCGCGGAATATGGCACCGCGGGCGCGATGGAACAAGCCCGACGCGCGGGGGCTTGCCCGCAAGCCGTCGGGGCTTGGCCTTTGTCGGGCAAGGAGAATTGCCGATGCCGCCGGCTGTGAAGGGCACTCGCAGGACCGCGTTTGTCTGGCGATTTATTCTATATCTTGTGGCATTCAAGGAAATACACCCAATTTGTGGTTGACAGAAATCGACCCCTATATTTAGAGTTCCAAGTCCCGTCGCTGCCTAGATATAGACCTCTGGCTCGCCGGTAAGGGCGTCAGACCAGGGCACTACTTGGGGACGGCACGCGGGGATCATAGGGACAAGCGGACCGGGGGACGACGACGTCGGTGGTCCGCACAGACGCAGGGGGGCAGTAGATGCGTATCGCGCGCCATTTCACCAGGGCCGGTCAATCCGCGTACCAGGGGATCGAATTCCGTCAGGCGACCAGCGAGATCAAGAACCCGGACGGGTCCGTGGTCTTCTCGCTCAAGGGCTTCGACGTGCCCAAGGCGTTCTCGCAGGTCGCCACCGACATCATCGCGCAGAAGTACTTCCGCAAGGCGGGGGTGGCGGCGCGGCTGCGGCCGGTCGAGGAAGCCGACGTTCCCTCCTGGCTGTGGCGCCATGTGCCCGATGAAGAGGCCCTCGCCCAACTCCCCAACACTGAGCGCTTTGCCGGCGAAACCAGCGCCAAGCAGGTATTCCGCCGGCTCGCCGGCACCTGGACCTACTGGGGCTGGAAGGGCGGCTACTTCGATACCGAGGAAGACGCGCGCGCCTATTACGACGAGATGCGCCACATGCTGGCGCGCCAGATGGCCGCGCCCAATTCGCCGCAGTGGTTCAACACCGGCATGCACTGGGCCTACGGCATCGACGGACCGAGCCAGGGCCACTACTACGTGGATTACAAGACCGGCGAGCTGGTCACCTCCAATTCCGCCTACGAGCATCCGCAGCCGCACGCCTGCTTCATCCAGTCGGTGAGCGACGACCTCGTGAACGACGGCGGTATCATGGACCTGTGGGTGCGCGAAGCGCGCCTGTTCAAGTACGGCTCGGGCACCGGCTCCAACTTCTCCAAGATTCGCGGCGAGAACGAACCGCTGTCGGGCGGCGGAAAGTCGTCGGGCCTGATGAGCTTCCTCAAGATCGGCGACCGCGCCGCGGGCGCCATCAAGTCGGGCGGCACCACGCGCCGCGCCGCCAAGATGGTGACCATCGACGTCGATCACCCGGACATCGAGGCCTACATCAACTGGAAGGTGCTGGAAGAGCAGAAGGTCGCCGCCCTGGTGGCCGGTTCCAAGCTCGCCAACATTCACCTCAACGCAGTGATGCAGGCCTGCCATGGCCGCGGCACGGGCGAGGCGGTCAGGACTTTCGCGGAGCCCGGCGACGCCTTCGATCCGAAGAAGAACACCGCGCTCAAGAAGGCGATCATCGGCGCGCGCAAGGCGTGCATCCCGGAAAATTTCGTTCAGCGCGTCATCCAGTTCGCGCGCCAGGGCTACGAAGCGATCGATTTCAAGACCTACGACACCGACTGGGATTCGGATGCCTACCTGACGGTATCGGGCCAGAATTCCAACAACTCGGTGCGCATCACCAACGATTTCCTCGAAGCCGTACAGAACGACGCCGACTGGAACCTGACGCGCCGCATCGACGGCAAGGTGTGCAAGGTGATCAAGGCGCGCGATTTGTGGGAGCAGATCGGCTACGCCGCCTGGGCCTCGGCCGATCCCGGCGTGCAGTTCGACACCACGATCAACGAGTGGCACACCTGCACGGCGGCGGGGCGCATCAACGCCTCCAACCCGTGTTCGGAATACATGTTCCTCGATGACACGGCCTGCAACCTCGCCTCGATCAACCTGCTCGCCTTCCGCCAGGCCGACGGCTCGTTCGATATCGAGGGCTACGAGTACGCCGTGCGCCTGTGGACCGTCGTCCTGGAAATCTCGGTGCTGATGGCGCAGTTCCCGTCCAGGGCCATCGCCCAGCTCAGCTACGACTATCGGACGCTCGGCCTCGGCTACGCCAATATCGGCGGCCTGCTGATGGCCTCGGGGCTCGGCTACGATTCGCGCGAAGGACGCGCCATGGCCGGGGCGCTGACCGCCATTCTCACCGGCGTCGCCTATGCGACCTCGGCCGAGATGGCCGAAGAACTCGGCCCCTTCCCCGATTTTGCCCGCAACCGCGACGCCATGCTCCGGGTCATCCGCAACCATCGCCGCGCGGCCTACGGCGAGACCGGGGGATACGAAGAGCTGACCGTGAAGCCCGTGCCCCTCGACATCGAGGCCTGCCCCGACGTCAACCTCGCCGTGGCGGCGGCGCGGGCCTGGGACGCGGCGCTGGAACTGGGCGAAAAATACGGCTACCGCAACGCCCAGGCCTCGGTCATCGCGCCGACGGGCACCATCGGCCTGGTCATGGACTGCGACACGACCGGGATCGAGCCCGACTTCGCGCTGGTGAAGTTCAAGAAGCTGGCCGGCGGCGGCTACTTCAAGATCATCAACCGCGTCGTGCCGGTCGGCCTGCGCACGCTGGGCTATTCGGAAGCCGAAATCGAGGCCATTACCCGCTACGCGGTCGGCCATGCGACGCTCGTCGGCGCGCCCGGGGTCAACCACGACACCCTGCGCGAAAAGGGCTTCACCGAAGACGCGCTGAAGACGGTCGAGGCGGCCGTGGCGTCGGCCTTCGACATCCGCTTCGTCTTCAACAAGTTCACCCTGGGCGAGGATTTCCTGCGCGACATCCTCGGCGTCACCGACCAGCAGATGAACGCGCCGGGCTTCGACCTGCTGCAGCATCTCGGCTTCCGCAAGTCCGAGATCGAGGCGGCGAATACCTACTGCGCCGGTGCGATGATGCTGGAGGGCGCGCCTTACCTGAAGGAAGAACACCTGCCGGTGTTCGACTGCGCCAATCCCTGCGGCAAGAGCGGCAAGCGGTTCCTCGGCTGGCAGAGCCACATCAACATGCTGGCCGCGGCCCAGCCGTTCATCTCGGGCGCCATCTCCAAGACCATCAACATGCCCAACTGGGCGACGGTGGACGAGTGCAAGCAGGCCTACCTGATGTCCTGGCAGCTCGGCCTCAAGGCCAACGCGCTCTATCGCGACGGCTCCAAGCTCAGCCAGCCGCTCAATGCCCAGCTGCTCGACGACGCTGATGAAAGCGCCGAAGACATGGTCGCCGAAATCGCGGCGATGCCGCAGGCCGAAAAGGCCCAGGTCATCGCCGAGCGGATCGTCGAGAAGTTCATCTCGGGCCGCAAGACCCTGCCGGCGCGCCGCAAGGGCTATACACAGAAAGCCATCGTCGGCGGCCACAAGGTCTACCTGCGGACCGGCGAATACGAAGACGGCCGCATCGGCGAAATCTTCATCGACATGCACAAGGAAGGCGCGGCCTTCCGCTCGCTGATGAACAACTTCGCCATCGCGGTGTCGATCGGCCTGCAATACGGCGTGCCGCTTGAGGAATTCGTCGAGGCGTTCACCTTCACCCGCTTCGACCCGGCGGGCCTGGTCGAAGGCAACGATGCCATCAAGATGGCGACGTCGATCCTCGACTACATCTTCCGCGAACTGGCCGTGTCCTACCTCGCCCGCAACGACCTCGCCCATGTCGAGCCGCAGGACATGCTGCCCGACTCGGTCGGTCGCGGCGACAAGGAAGGCAACCTGCCGCGCACGGCGGCGGACGTTCAGTTCGAAGTCACCCGGAGGCTGGCGAGCACCGGTTACGTGCGCTCCAACCTCTACGTGCTGCAAGGGGGTGCGGCGACCGCGCGCGATCTCGCGCAGGTCACCGAAACCGCGGTGCAGATGGAAAGCTCCATCGCCGAAACGATGGAAGCCATCGCCGAAGCGGTCGCATCCCCCCAATCCCTGACCGGTGGCGGCCCCGCCAATTCCGTCACCGTCAGTGCCGCGATCGCGGCGAGAGTCGACACGAAGCTCGATCGGATACGCGAGGCGTGTCTGAAAGGCTACGAGGGCGACGCTTGCGGCGAATGCGGCAATTTCACCCTGGTGCGAAACGGGACCTGCCTCAAGTGTGACACCTGTGGAAGCACCAGCGGCTGTAGCTAGTCAGTACATACCTAGTGGTGTAGGTTCT
>CAXRES010000076.1:0-3510 GCA_964229575.1 Alphaproteobacteria bacterium | reverse complement strand
GCCGGCAACGCCCTGACGCGTCCCGTCCTGCAGGCGGTGGCCGGCGTCGACGCGCGCGCGGAACTGCCCAGGTTTCACGGCAAGACCTTCACGGCGCGCGCCAGGGCCGAAAAGCCCGAAGTGAACGCAGAGGCGCCCGCGCACGGGCGCAAGGCGATCCTGTTTGCCACCTGCTTCGTCAACTACAACAACCCCGGCATCGGCGACGCCGCCCGCGCCGTGCTGGCCCGGAACGGGGTGGAGACGGAAGTGGGCTACCCCGGCTGCTGCGGCATGCCCCAGCTCGAACACGGCGATCTCGCCCGCGTGGCGGAAAACGCCCGGCGTTCGGCCGCCTATTTCGGCCCGTGGATCGACAAGGGCTATGACGTGGTGGCCCTGACGCCCTCCTGCGCGCTGATGCTCAAGTTCGAATGGCCGCTGATCGTGCCCAAGGACGATCCGGCCTACGGTGCGGTCGAAAAGCTGGCGAAGGCGACGCGCGACATTTCCGAATACGTCGTCGGCATCGCCGAAAAGGAGGGCCTCGCGCCCGGCCTGGAGCCGGTCGACGGCGGCATCACGCTGCACCTCGCCTGCCACGCCCGTGCCCAGAACCTGGGGCCCAAGGCGGCCGACATGCTCAGGCGCATTCCGGGCGCGGATGTTTCCGTGATCGAGCGCTGCTCGGGCCACGGCGGCTCCTGGGGCATCCTGAAGGACAACTTCGATACGGCGCTCAAGGTGGGCAAGCCCGTGGCGCGCAAGGCGCTGGAGGACGGCAAGGCTTATGTCGCATCGGAATGTCCGCTCGCGGCCAAGCATGTGGTGCAGGGCATGAAGATGATCGACGCCAGCAAGGTCAGGGTCGAAGCGCCCTCGCACCCGATCGAGATTTTCGCGCGCGCCTACGGCATAGGCGCCGCGACGGAGAAGAAGTAATGGACGGAGGTTCCCCGATGCCCGCGCCCCGCAAGATCGCCCGCGCCGACGTGATGGACATGGGGACTTACGAAAAGGTCCGTGCCGAGCGCCGCCGCGCCATGATGCAGATAAAGCGCCACCGCCGCGTCGCGGTCGGACCGAACGCCACGTTCTATTTCGAGAACTACGACACCATGCTCTATCAGGTGCATGAGATGGTGCGAACCGAGCGCGGCGGCGAGGAACAGATCGCCGACGAGATCGCGGCCTACAATCCGCTGATCCCCCAGGGCCGCGAACTGGTGGCGACCATGATGATCGAATACGAAGACCCCGTGGTGCGCGACCGCGAATTGCGCCGCCTCACCTTCATCGAAAAGACGGTGACGCTCGCCGTGGGGCCCGAGGAAATCAGGGCGGTGGCCGAAACCGACCTCGAGCGCACCAAGGCCGACGGCAAGACCTCGGCCATCCATTTCCTGCGCTTTCCCCTGACCGATTCCCAGGCGGCAGTCTTCAAGACGCCGGGCACGCGCATCGTGCTTGGCATCGGCCACGAAAATTACGGCCACATGGCGGTTCTGCCGGAAGCGACGCGCTCGGCGCTCGCCGCCGATCTCGCCTGACTTTAAACGCCGCGAAAAACAGAAGCCCCGCCTTACCCCGGCGGGGCTTTTCTGTGCCTTTTCGCGCGTCAGTCGATCTTTTCGCCGGGAAGCGTGCCCCAGACCGCCTTGCGCTCGGTCCAGCCCTTCACTCCGCGCACCTCGACCCGGCACCAGGCGTCCTTGCAGGCAAGCAGCCTCGCCACCACGCCCGGCTCGACGCGGGCGAGCGCCGGCGCCGCGGCTTCGGGCGCGCGGCGCAGCACCGTGTCCTCGGCGGTGGTGATGATGGTGCGCCGGCCGATCAGCATGGCGCGATGGACCCAGCCCACCGTGCCGTTCCAGTCGCGCACTTTCCGCCAGGCGTCGAACTCGGCGATGATCTGAACCGGCAAGCCGCGCCGCCGATAGATCCATTCCACCGGGTAGCGCGTGCCGGGGCCGGCGCGCATGAACACCTCGCTCGCGCGCAAGGACGCGAACCGCGGCAGGGGCAGGCCGGTGCGCTTGACCCCGTCGCCGGGGGCGGTCGTCTTTGTCCCGTCGCTTTCCGCTTCGTGCGCCGGCGCAGCGCCGCTTTCGTCCTGGGCGCGTGCTGCGGGAGCCGCCGCAAGCGTCAGCAGGGCGCAGGCGGCGAGGGCGAAAAACGCCGCAAGCAAGGACTTGCGCCGGCGCAGGGCGCGCCGCGTCTCGCACGCTTCCCTGCCCTCAGGCGACATGCCGGGACAGGTCCGTGATCGTGGGGTTCTCGCCGCACAGCGCGCAGGCCGGATCGGGGCGCGCTTTGATGCGCCGGAACGTGGCGCCGAGCAGGTCGAGCACGACGAGCGAGCCCGCGAGGCTTTCGCCGAGCCCGGTGATTTCCTTGATCACTTCCGTCGCCTGCAGGCAGCCCACGACGCCGGCGACGGCGCCGAGCACGCCGCCTTCGGCGCAGGTCGGGATCAACCCTTCGGGCGGCGGCGCGGGGAAGATGCAGCGATAGCAGGGCTTGTCTTCTTCCCAGGCGCGGAACGTGGCGAGCTGTCCCTCGAAGCGCAGAAGCGCGGCGGAGACCAGGGGCTTTCTGGCGAAATAGCAGGCGTCGTTCAGCAGGAAGCGCGTGGCGAAATTGTCGGAACCGTCCGCGACGATGTCGTAGCCCGCGACCAGGCCGGCCACGTTGGCGGGCGCAAGGCGCGTGGCGTGCGTCTCGACCTTTACCTCGGGGTTGATGGCGCGCAGGGCTTCGTCCGCGCTCTCCACCTTGGGCCGGCCGATGCGGTCGGTGGTGTGGATCACCTGGCGCTGGAGGTTGGAAAGGTCCACCGCGTCGTCGTCGACGACGCCGATGCGCCCGACGCCTGCGGCCGCCAGATACATCAGCAGGGGCGAGCCCAGACCGCCCGCGCCGACGACGAGGACCGACGACTTGAGCAGCTTCTCCTGCCCCTTGCCGCCAAGTTCGGGCAGGACGATGTGGCGCGCGTAGCGCTCGAGCTGCTTGTCGGTGAACTCGAAGGTCATGGACGGGCGCCGCCTGGGATCAGAGGTTGTCGAAGAGCGCGGTGGAAAGATAGCGCTCGGCGAAGGACGGCACGACGACGACGATCATCTTGCCTGCAAATTCGGGACGCGCGCCGATTTCCAGCGCCGCGGCAAGGGCCGCGCCCGACGAGATGCCCACCGGCAGCCCTTCGAGCTTCGCCGCCTTGCGCGCCGTGGCGAAGGCTGTTTCGTTGCCGATGCGCACGACTTCATCGATCAGGTCGACTTCCAGGTTCTTCGGCACGAAACCGGCGCCGATGCCCTGGATCTTGTGCGGGCCGGGAACGCCGCCCGACAGCACCGGGCTGTCCTCCGGTTCGACGGCGATCATCCTGAGCCCGGGCTTGCGCGCCTTGAGCACGGAACCGACGCCGGTCAGGGTGCCGCCGGTGCCGACGCCGGAAACGACCGCATCGACCTTGCCGGCCGTGTCGTTCCAGATTTCCTCCGCCGTGGTGCGGCGGTGGACCTCGGG
>CAXRES010000075.1:0-20333 GCA_964229575.1 Alphaproteobacteria bacterium | reverse complement strand
TTTGCGCCCGTTCGGGGCAAGTTGCGGCCGATGATACCGGCAGCGGCGCGCGGGAAGAACCCAAAACCGATCGTGGCGGGCGGAGAGTGAGTTGGGCGACAAACGTCGTAATCGGGGTCTTGAAGCCGGCGGCAGGCGCCGCCTAACATGGCGCCGGAGGGTGCCGTCTAACATGGCGCCGGAGGGTGCCGTCTCACATGGCGCCGGCGGGCGCGTGGCCGCCAGAGGGCCGTCAGGGACCGTCCGCGATCTGCGAGCCGATAACAGGAAAGCAAAACCGGTCATGAACCTGCAACTCAGCATCGCGATGGCCAACAACCCGCGCACCCGGCCGATCATCGAGGGCAAGGTCCGCGCGGACGGCATCGACCTGATCTGCACGACACTGCATGCTTCTGAACTGTTCTGGCGCCAGCTTCGCTTCGCGGAATTCGACGTTTCGGAAATGTCGATGTCGGGCCTGCTGATGGCGGTGGCGAACGGCGATACGCGCTGGGTCGGCCTGCCGGTCTTCACCACGCGGCGGATGTTCAACGTCGGCGTGCTGGTGCGCAAGGACCGCGGCATCGACAAGCCCGCCGACCTCAAGGGCAAGAAGATGGGCGTGCCCGAATACCAGCAGACGGCGGCGCTGTGGACGCGCGGCTACCTGCAGCACGAATACGACGTCCATCCGCGCGACATGGAATTCTGGATGGAGCGCAACGACGACCACAGCCAGGGAGCCGCGATGGGCTTCAAGCCGCCCTCCGACGTCAGGCTCAACTTCATTCCGAACGACACCAACATGGGCGAGATGCTGCTGGCGGGCAAACTCGACGGCGCCTTGCGCTATCTCGCCGGGACGGACAACCTGGTCGACCGTTCCTCGGTCGATCTCTACAGGCATCCCGACTTCAAGACGCTGTTTGCCGATCCCCACGCCGAGGGCGTGAAGTTCTACCGCAAGACCGGCATCTATCCGATCAACCACGCCATGGTGATCCGGCGCGAGGTGGCCGAGCGCCATCCGTGGACGGTGCTGAATCTCTACAAGGCCTTCGTCAAGGCCAACGACCTGGCGGAAAAGGCGCGCATGGAGGCGGTCGGTTATCACCTCGAAACCGGCGTGCTGCCGCCCGAAGCCAGGAAGGCGCTGGCGACGCCCATCGTCAGGCACGGCATCGCCTTCAACCGCAAGGTGCTGGAAACGACGGCCCAATGGTCGTTCGAACAGGGCCTGACGCCGCGCCTCGTGGCGGTCGAGGAACTGTTCGCGCCCTCGACCCACGAACAGTAGGCGCGCGGGCCGCCGGGCCGGCTTTCCGGGCTTGTTCCCGGGCGGCTTATTCCCAGTTGGCTTATTCCCAGGTGGCGAAGGCCATGCCGCAGCCGGTGCCGCCTTCGGAGCGGTAGGCCGGCACGTAATCGACCAGTTCCATCTTCAGGTTCGTTTCCGACAGGATGCCGGTGACGGTGATCCAGTTCTTGGTTTCCGACGTTCCGGCGCGGAACCAGCTGTCGGGCACCGAGAAGATCGTCCCGGTGTCGCGCGCGGCCATGGCCTTGAGGATCCTCGTGTCGAATTCCTCGTCGACGACGAAATGGCTGATGCCGCCCGACGCCGCCACGGCGACGCGCTTGCCCGCGTTTTCCCCGCCCCAGGCGGCGATGGCGCGGCCGATCGAGCGGCCGAACTCGTAGCAGCGTTTCGCCGTCGGCCGGTTGGGCGGAAAGTAGGTGTTGAGCAGGATCGGCAGGATCGGCATGGGCTTGTCGCGAAGGATGCGCCGGTTGACGAAGCCGACCGCGTGGCCGACGCCGATCGTGCCGCGCGGACCCGTGGGCTGGCGCGCGGTGACGGCGATGTCGAACTCTTCTTCGACGGCGCGCTCGATGATCGCCTTCGCCAGATCGGCCGCCACCGGATAGGTGATGTCCTCGGGCGGGTAGTAGCCTGTCATGGCAAGGGCGATGCCCGGCGACTTGGTCTTCATCTTTTCCGGGTCGATCGCGGTGTTGATCACCTGCTCGC
Source organism: Alphaproteobacteria bacterium (assembly GCA_964229575.1). Classification (GTDB taxonomy): domain Bacteria; phylum Pseudomonadota; class Alphaproteobacteria; order SMXQ01; family SMXQ01; genus WHSO01. Next base: position 18,319 of record CAXRES010000075.1, on the reverse strand, counting down.
CGCAATAGACGGAAAAGGACGGCTGGTTGTCCTCGAAGAACCATTCGCGCTGGTCGTCGCCGACGACGACGAGGACGTCGGGCTTCACCTTGGCGAATTTCTCGGCAAGGGTATCGAGCGCCTTCTGGTTGCGCGCGTGGCGCTGCTCGCGCACCTCCAGGCTCATTTCCTTGCGGAAGTCGCGCTCGCCCTCGCGCGCCGCGACGAGGTCCTGAAAATTGTAGACCGTGCCGCGGAAGGGGTGGCGCGGGTTCTTGCGGTCGTCGTCGGCGCGCAGGTCCCAGCGCTCCGCCGGGGTGGACAGAAGCGGCCCGTGCGAGGTGCCGAACCCGTATACGATCTTCGCCATGTGCGCTGCGCTCTCCCGTTGCGTGTTCCGTCAAAGGTACTCCCGGCGCGGTCGGCGCGGCAATCGGCTCAAGGCCAATGCGTTACCGGCGGAAATGGATTGTTTTTCATATGCCGCCAATGCGTTGCCGGTCTCTTTAATCTGCGCCCCGCCGCCTTGCCGCGGCGGGGGTGGAAGGGTATCCTTTTTCAAAACAGGGCTGCGGTCATCCGGCTGCCGCAAAACGACGCCCCGGCGACGGGGACTGGGAGAGACAGATGGACACGGAAACCCTGCAGAAGCGGATCACGGGCATCAGCCACAGCGGTTTTTACTGCAAGGATCTCGACCGCACGGCGGAGTTCTACACCAGGGTGCTCGGCGCCCGCGTGGACTGGCGCAACGACGGCTCCAAGACGCCGCTGATGAAGCTCTACATCGGCGAGTTCGGCCTCTCGATCCTCAAGAAGATGCCCGACACGCCGGAAATCGAGATTCCGCACGCGATCCACTGGTCCTATCGCGTCGACTGGCGCCATTGCGAGGACGTGGTGAAATACATCCGCTCGCAGGGCGTGGAAATCGAAGGCCCGGTCGCCCATAAGCGTGAACTCACGCTGCTCAACTGGTTCTTCCTCGATCCCGACGGCTACCGGCTGGAGGTCGAGGCGCGTTTCCCCGATGCGGAGAAGGCCCAGGAAGTGTTCCAGCGCAACCAGGCTACGCGCAACGAGCACATGGGCCTCTACGCCGGCGACAAGGTTCTGCACCAGACCAAGGTCTGACGTCGCGGGGCCCAGGCCTTAGCCCCGTCAACGACACGCCTGCAACGCGCACGCGAGAGGGAGACCCGATATGTCCGCATGTGTGAAATCTGCCGCTGTCGCCGCCGCGCTCGCGCTGTGGCCGGTTGCCGGCATCGGCGCCGATCTGCCCAGGGCGACGCAGAAGGCGCTTGCCGATCTCAAGCTCGACGCCGGGATTCTCGACGGGCTCGATGCCGAACTCAAGGTGCCGCAGGCCTGGGTCGACGGCGCGCGCAAGGAAGGCGAAGCCGTCGTGCTGGGCACCTGGGACAACCCCGATTTCGACACGATGACGGCGGCGTTTCGTGAACGCTATCCGTTCGTCAAGCTGCGCTACAGTCGCTCGGGCACCACGGCGCGCGGCATGCGCGTGCTGATCGCGCTGCGCGAAGGGCGCGTGCTGGCCGACGTGACCACCTCGATCGCCGACGCCACCTTCCATTTCGAGAAGGCGAAGGCGCTGGCCGACCTCCGCGAACTGCCGGGCTACGCCAATGTGGGCAGGGACTTTCGCGCCGATGACGGCACCTGGGCGGCCTTCAAGCTGTCGTACCGCTGCATGGGTTACAACAAGACCCTGGTGAAAGCGGCCGATCTGCCCAGGACATGGGACGACCTGCTCACCAATCCGCGCTGGCGCGGCGGCAACGTGGCGCTGTCCAACCATCCCAATGCCTGGCTGCTCAACCTGTGGGGCGGCAAGGGCGAGACATGGGGCGAGGACTTCACCCGGCGCCTGTTCGACGTCTTGCAGCCGCAGAAGCGCAAGGAAGGCATGAGCGCGCTGACCGCGCTCACGGTCGCCGGCGAATTCCACGCCAATATTCCCGCGCCCGAATGGCGCGCGCAGAACCTCGCCGAAAAGGGCGCGCCGATCGGCTATCACTGTCCCGAACCGATTCCCATCACCCTGTCGCAGATCGTCATGCTCGAAAAGTCGCCGCGCAAGAACGCGGCTCGCATGTTTATCAACTGGATGCTGAGCCGGGAAGGCCAGCTCATCCAGTACGCGGAGACTTCGGCGGTGCCGGTGCACAAGGCGCTGCAACTGCCGCGCTTCCTGCCGTTCCCCGATACCATGCTGGGCAAGCCCGTACAGGTGCGCAACGACGCGCTGCTCGAAAGCGACCTGCATCGCAACATGGCCAGGGCGTGGGAACGCCAGTGGGGTCCTTCGGGCGGACAGAAAAAGGGCAAAAAGAAAAAGACGAGTTCGGAGTAGCGAGCAAAAGCGCGGAGACCCGGAGTTCGGCTTTCATGGGAGGAAGGCGCCGTCATGTTGACGAGGGAAGAAAATGAACTGCTGACGCGGACGGGTCCCGGCACGCCGTGCGGCAAGTTGCTGCGCAGCTATTGGCAGCCGGTCGCCACCGCGGAAGAAATGCCGATCGGCGGCGATCCCGTTCCCATTACCATCATGGGCGAAGAACTCGTCCTGTTCCGCGACGACAAAAGCCGCCTCGGCCTGATCGATCGCGCCTGCCCGCACCGCGGCACCGACCTTTCCTACGGCCGTGTCGAGGACGGGGGGCTGCGCTGCCTCTATCACGGCTGGCTGTTTGACGTGAACGGCAAGTGCCTCGACCAGCCGGCGGAAATCGCGGGACGGAAGTTCTGCGACAAGGTTCGCATGGCGAGCTACCCGGTGCAGGAAAAGGGCGGCGTGATCTGGACCTTCATGGGCGAGGGCGCGCCGCCGCTGATTCCCGATTTCCAGTTCCTGATGGCGCCCGAGCCCAACCGGCTCGCTTTCCGCACCATCCAGACCTGCAACTGGTTCCAGGGCGTGGAAAGCGTCATCGATCCGATGCACACGACCTTCCTGCACCGCCGGCCCGTCGGCACGCGCTCGATCCGTTCGGGCAACGACGTGGCGCTCCTGCGCGGCAACGAGCCGCCGCAGGTGAGCACGGAGCCCACGAGCTTCGGCACGCGCATATACGCCTTGCACAAGTCGCCGAACGGCAGGAAGTACCTGCGCGTGAACAACTACGTCTATCCGTGCGGGGCGACGCCCTCGACCTCGACCGGCGAGGTCGGCTACCAGGGCCGCTGGTATGTGCCGCGCGACGATCATTCGCACACGGTCTTCGAGTTCTTCTACCGGCACAACCAGCCGCTCGACAAGGCGGCGCTGCAAAAGTTCCGCTCGGAGAATGTCGGGGCGGACCTGCGCCATGTGCGCCGTCCGGAGAACCGCTACCTGCAGGACCGCCGGGAGATGAAGGGCAAGGACGGCACCTTCTGCGGCATGGGCGAATACTTCCCGGCACAGGACGCTTTCGCCATCGAAACCCAGGGCGCCATCCGCGACCGCACCAGGGAGTATCTGGCTTCGAGCGACGTGGTCATCGCCTCGGTCACCCGCACGCTTCTGCGCGCCATCCAGCAGGTGCAGGAGGGCAAGGAAGCCCCCGGGCTGATTCGCGACCGCAAGCAGGGCTTCTTTGCCGATTTCATCTGCACGTCAGGCTTCATCGGCGACGAAGAGGACGGCCCGGCCTACTGCCGCCGCGTGATGAGCGGGACCACGGCAGCCGAATAGTTCAGGGACCGGCCGACCGGAACACCGGCGGTCGCCCGAAACAAAAAAGACGCTCGAACGGAGACCGCCATGAACCTGCATCGCTTGCTTGTCCTTGCCGCCGCAGGCGCCGTACTGACTATCGCCGGCTCGCCGGCGCGCGCCGCCGACCCTTACGCCGGCGCGACGATCAATCTCTACATCGGCTACGAAGCGGGTTCCTCGTACAACACCTATGCCCGCCTGTTTGCCTCGCATATGGCGCGGTTTCTCGGCGGCAAGCCCACCATCATCTCGCGCAACATGCCGGGCGCCGGCGGCATGCGGGCGATCAACTACCTGATGCAGGCGGCGCCGCGCGATGGCTCAGCCTGGGCCGCGCCGGCGCGCGAGGTGGCGGTGGAGCCGCTGCTCTACGGGTCGGAATCGCGGGCGGCGTACAAGAGCCCGCTCGAACTCAACTGGATCGGCAGCCTCAACACCGAAGTGGGCGTGGCGGCTCTTTGGCACACCACCGGGGTCAAGACCTGGGAAGAGGCGCGCGACAAGCCGATCATCGTCGCCATGGCGAGCGCGCACGGGGGCATCTCGTCGCGCGCGGTCAACAGCCTGCTCGGCGCCCGGTTCCAGCAGGTGTGCTGCTACGGCGGGGGCAGCAACCAGGATCTCGCCATGGAGCGCGGCGAGGTCCAGGCGCGCATCGGCTGGTCGTGGTCGAGCCTGGCGGCGACCAAGATGGACTGGCTCAAGGAGGGCAAGATCCATCTGATCATGCAGCTCGGCCTGCAGAAGAACCCCAACATTCCGGGCAACGTCCCGCTGGTGCTCGACCTCGCCGGGACGGACAGGGACCGCCAGGCGCTCAAGATCATTTTCGCGGCGCAATCGATGGGCCGCCCCTACGTCATGCCGCCCGGCGTTCCCGCCGAGCGGCTGGCCGCGGCGCGCGCGGCTTTCGGCAAGATGGTGAAGGACAAGGGTTTCCTCGCCGAGGCCGAACGCACCCATCACGAGGTCAACGATCCGAAGTCGGGCCAGGAGGTCGAGGAAATCCTGCGCGATGTCTACACGTCCTCGCCCGAGGCCGTGGCCGCCGCGCGCGCCGCGATCAAGTCCGGTGAAATCAAGATCGTCCGCCAGCCGAAGAAGAAAGAGAAAAAGCAGGAATAGGCGGACTTTTTACAGGGAGGCCCAGGGCCATGAAGCGCGTTTCTCCAGTTGCATCTGTTATTTCGCTTGTCGCCGCGTTCATGTTTCCGGGCGTTCTGCCCGGCCATGCGGCGGAAGCACCCGATTTCAGGGGCAAGATCGTCACGATCATTCTGGGCACGACGACCGGCGGCACCACCGATCAGTCGACGCGGCTGATGGCGGCGCATCTGTCGCGCAATCTGCCGGGCAGGCCCGACATCGTCGTGCAGAACAAGCCCGGGGCGCACGGCCTGACGGCGATGAATTTTTTCGTTCAGCAGGCCAGGCGCGACGGATCCATGGCCGCCGCGGGTTCGACCTCCCAGATGAATCCGTTGAGTTACCGGGTGCCCCAGTCGAAATACGACCCCAACAGGTTCAACATGATCGGCGGCATCAACATCGGCGGGACGGTGCTGATCGTGCGCACCGATGCTTTGGCCCGCCTCACCGACAAGAAGGCCAGGGCGCTTGCCATGGGATCGGTTGCCGGCCTGCCGCAGTCGGGCATGCAGATGACGGCCTGGGGCAACAAGTTCCTTGGCTGGAATGCCCGCTGGGTATCCGGCTACCGGGGCCTGCCCCCGCTGATCCTTGCGCTGCAGAGCGGCGAAGTGGATATGACCGCTTTTGCCACGACGTTCCTCAATCCCGATCTGCTCGACAAGAAGAAGTTCGCGATCATCTACCAGTCGGGGTCGAATGCCGGCACGCAGCCGTCCGCCCTGCCGGAAATCAGGGACGTGCCGCTCTTCGCCGGCGCGATGAAGGGAAAGATCGACGACCCGGTGGCGCAGAAGGCCTTCGATTTCTGGCGCAACATCGCTTCGGTCACCGTCTGGCTGGCGCTGCCGCCGGACACGCCCGCGCCGATAGTCGAGACTTTCCGTGGCAGCTTCACGAAAGCCGTCGCCGAACCGGAATTCATGGCGCGCGCGCGCAGTTTTTCCAAGGACGTCTCCGTCGTCACGGCGCGGGACCTGAAGGAAAGCGTCACGGCGCAGTCCGAGATCACGCCGGAAGGCCTGGGCTACATGAGCAAGCTTCTGGCCGAGCAGGGGCTCAAGATCGAACCGCCGAAAAAGAGCAAAGGCAAGAAGTCGCAGTAAAGCAATCGGCCCGCGCGGGCGATCAGGGGAGGACGAGCGTGAAGATCCAGACGCAGGGATTGCTGCACATCACCATCGGCGTGACCGATCTCGACCGCGCGACGGCATTCTACCGCGACTTTCTCGGCTGCGAGCTGATCCGACAGAACCGATCGAAGACCATGTCCTTCATGAAGACGGGCGACGATCTTTTCGTACTCACCCGTACCGGCGTGCATCAGTGGCCGAACCAGCGCGGCCCGGTCAATCTGGAGACCACGCTGTTCCATCATGCCTTCATCGTGACGCCCGAGGAATTCGACCGCGCGGTCGCGCACTTCAAGGCGAACGGGATCGCGTATTTCGACTGCACCCCGAACGGCCACACGACCTTCCCCGGCCGCCGTCATGTCTACATCATGGATCCCGACGGCAATTCCGTCGAACTGGCCACGACGCGCGAAGACCAGTAGGGCGCCGCCGGCAACAGGAACAATCCGAGAGAGGGCGCATGCAATTCGGGCTTTTTTCCAACGGCGAGCGCGGCAATGCGATCGCCAGGGCCACCTACGACGAAGATCTGGCCGAACTTGTGCTGGCCGACGAACTCGGCATGCACGAGGCATGGATCAGCGAGCACGGCACGCTGCTCAGCTGGGAAAAGCCCGACACCATGCCGTCGGCCGATCTGCTCATCTGCAAGGCGGCGGCGCTGACCAGGAACATCCGCATGGGGCCTGGCATCCGGCCACTGCCGTTCTTCCATCCGTTGCAGGTGGCGACCGACGTCGCCGTTTGCGATCACCTGACCGGCGGGCGCTACATGGCCGGCTTCGGGCTCGGCATCGGAACCGGCAACGGCCAGCGCGGCGAGCTGCCGGGCGACCGGCGGGTGATGATGGCCGAAGCCATAGACATCATCCTCAAGGCCTGGACCGAGCCCGAGCCCTTCGACTGGAACGGCAAGATCTGGCAGGGCAGGAACTGGCACATCGTGCCCAGGCCCTACACGCGGCCGCGGCCCGAGGTGGGCATCGCCTGTTCGCGCAGCGAAGGCACGATCGAGCTTGCAGCGGCCAGGGGATTCCTGCCGCTGATGAGCTGGACGCCGTCGCGCGCGCAGATCAGGCAGATGCTCGACATCTACGCCGCCCAGCGCAACGACGAGTGCCCCGTGCGCCGTTCGCGCGTTCGCGTCTCGCGCGCCATCTACGTCGCCGAAAGCGATGCACAGGCTTACAGCGACATGGCGGAAATCGATTTCGGCGCGGCCTGGGGCCGGCTCGAACATTTCGTTCCGCAAGGAGGACGCCGCGACGACGTCACGATGGTCAGCCTGATGAAGAAGGGCGAATTCTTCGGCGGCAGTCCCGATACCGTCTATCGCGGCATCAGGGACTTCTACGACGAATGCGGCGGTTTCGGCACGCTGCTGCTGGTGGCCGGCCGCAACTGGGGAACGACGGAACAGCGCCGTCGCTCATGGACGCTGTTCATGCGGGAGGTGGCGCCCCGGCTCGCGCGGCTCGACCCGGATGCGTAGGACCGGGTTTTCGCCGGCGGTCAGTTATCCGGCTTTCGCCCGCGCCTGGAGAGCGGCGGCGATGGCGCCCATCACCTCGTCGATTCCGTAGGGCTTGGTCAGATAGGCGAAGAACGCGCCTGCCCGGGCCTTGTCGATGTCGTGTTGCATCGCGGCTCCGGTGACGGCGATGACCGGGATGTCGGAAGTTGCGGCGTTTTCCCGAAGGCGGCGGCTCGCGGCGATGCCATTCATGCCCGGCAGGTTGATATCCATCAAGATCACGTCCGGCCTGCGCTCCTCGGCGAGCTTCAGGCCATCCTCGGCATTGACCGCCTTGATCAGGCGGCAGGCGGAATGGGTGGAGAGGATCGCTTCCATCAGTTCCTGAAGGTCGAGGCTGTCTTCGACGTAGAGAACCGTCGTCGGGCCGGGAAGCTGCGCGCGCGGCGCGGTGTCGGCGCCGCGTTCGGGCGCCGGCGCGGCGGCAGCGGCCGCTTCCTGCGCCAGGGGGAGTTCGAACCAGAACAGGCAGCCGCGCTCCGGCAGGTTTTCGAAGCCGATCGTGCCGTTCATGCGCGTGACGAGATCGTGGCTCAGGGCGAGTCCGATGCCGATGCCGTCGGCGGCGCCCGTTTCGCGGCCCAGGCGGTCGAACCACCGGAACAATTCGCCGATTTTATCCGCGGGGATTCCCGGCCCGGAATCGGCGATCAGAATCTTGAGCCTGCCCCCGGAAGCGATCCGCGCGTCGACGTCGATACGGCCGCCCTTGTCGCCGTACTTCACGCTGTTGGCCAGCAGATTGAGCAGAACCTGGGACAGGCGATTGGGGTCGGCCTCGATGCGGGGCAGGGTCGCCGACGCGACCAGGTTGCGGATTTCAATGAATTTCGCCGCGGCATTGGGTTCCATCAGTTCGATGGCCTCGGCGATGATCGGGCCGGGCGCGATCGGGGCGATGCGAACGGACAACGTGCCTTTCTCGGCCTGGGAAACGTCGAGGATGTTGTTGATCATCCGCGTCAGTTGCGCGCCGGCCTTCAGGATCCGCTCCAGGCGTTTCGTGCCCGTCGCGGCGTCGGCCGTGTCGGCTTCGCGCTTCATCAATTGCGCGTAGCCGGTGATCGCATGCAGCGGCGTTCGCAGTTCGTGGCTGACGGACGACAGGAACTGGGTCTTGGCCTGATTGGCCGCTTCGGCTTCGGCGCGCGCCTGGGCCAGCCTGATGGCGTCCGCTTCCCGGCGCCCGAAATCGGCGGCGATCTTCGCGCGCATCACGTTGATGTCGTCGGCGATGTCGTTGATTTCGTCCTTGCCCGCGACGGCGAGCTGCCGGCTGTAATCGCCTTCCGCGATCCGGGAAACGCCGTCGCGAATCGCCTCGACGCGCTCGATGATCCGTCGCGCCGCGATACGGACCGCCGCCAGATAGGCGAGCGCCGAGGAGAGAATCATCATGCCGACGATGAAAACGACGAGAATTCGCACCTTCTTCGCAAGCGCGTCGAAGTCGTACGTCGCGGCAATCGCAAGGTAGTTCGCGGTCGACAGCCGCGAACTGACCGGCGACAGCTTGCTGTAGGCTTTCCACAGCGCGCCCTGTTTTTCGATGACGTGATCCTGTCGGTCGAGCCGTTCAGCCATGGCCGCCGGCAACTGGGATTCCCGGTCGAACAGGGAGAATCGCCCGAACGCGTTCACCATATTGATATCGATGGCCTTCAGGTACTCGTTGGTTTCCGTCAGTTCGCGGAAGAACGACCCGAAAAGGAAATCGACGAAGGCCTGCGACCTTTCGCGGGCCAGGAACTTGCGCACGTCGATGGATGCCTCGGCTACGTAAGCGCTGCCGGGCGGGCTGTAGTAGCCGTATTTGAGGAGCAGGCCCGTCTTGCTCGACATGTTGATGCGGTCGACGACGAAACGCCCCGTCCCGACCAGGCCGGTGAGCAGGGCGCGGATCTCCGGCGATATCTGGCCGAGCTCGAAGCCCTTGTCCGGCGGGAAATCGGTGGCGACGACCACGGTGCGGTCGTCGATGATGTAGATATTGTCGACGCCCGCGCGGCGCGACAATTCGGCGATTTGCCCGACCGACCGACCTTCGAATGACGATGGCGGGTCGGAAAGAAGCTCTCTTGCCACGGCCGGCAGCGCCGTTTGCAGCCGCTGATCCATGCGCACTTCTTCGTTCTCGAGCAGAACGTCGAAGGCGCGGAACTTCCTGTGGATCGCGCCGTTGGTGGCGGCGATTTCGCGCTCGATGAACTGCACGGTCAGCCAGTCGACGGACAGGTAGCCGATCAGCAACGCAACGACGGCCGAGATGACGAAGACCCAGAAGAGGGCGATTTGCAGCGCGCGGCGCATGTCAGGAGCTTCGCCGTCCGTATCTTTCCACCGCCCGTCGCCCGCGCGGGACCCCGTGCGGGCGGGCGGATCGGCCGGATGTCCCCGTGTGCGTACGTGAAGACATCATCCCGTCATTTCTTTTCGCCGTTCCACAGCGGATTCCACAACTGGAACATTTCTTCCTCGGTGTTCAGCAGCAGCTCGGGGCTGCGGAAGGCGATGGGCTTGCCCTCGATTTCCCTGGGATAGGGCGAAAAGCCCTTGTTGAATAGCGCCTTGTGGACGGGGGTCTCGTAGCTCGTGTGGTATTGGGCGAGCTGGCCTTCCTTGCTGAGCAGCCAGTTGATGAACATCTTGCCCGCGTGCACGTTGGGCGCGTTGCGCAGGACCGCGGCTTCGGAAATGTTGACCGGCACCGGCTCCGGGCAATGCCAGGCGATCGGCGCGCCCTTCTGCACCATCTGGAATACCCGGTAGTCGGCCGAGGCGACCGCGGCGTTGAATTCGCCGGCCACGACCAGGCTGACCAGGGCGTCCATGCCTTCCTTGCGCCGCTGCGGCTTGACCACGGAATAGACCTTGCGCACGTAATCCGACGTCCAGTCCTTGCCCTTGGCGCCCCACAGCGGCAGCACCCAGAGCTGCGGCAAGCGGCCGAGCGCCATCTTGCCGTCGTGCAGCCGCGTGGCGGTCAGCAGGTCTTCCCAGCGCTTCGGCATGTCTTCCTTCTTCACCATGTTGGTGTTGTAGGACATGCACCAGTAGCGCGTGCGGATGCCGGCCCAGATGCCGCTGCCGCTGCCCATCCCGTCCGGAATATTGGCGAAGTTGGGCAGGTCCTTGAGGTTTTCCAGCGCGTTGGCCTCGCGGAACAGGAAGATCGCGCCGCCGATGCCGGTCAGCACGTCGGCGACGTGGCGGCCCGCCTTGAAGGCGATCAGCGGCTGCTGCGTGCGCGTGTTGGAGGAGCCGCGCACATAGTCGACCTTGATGAAGGGGTAGCGTTCGAAAAACGGCTTGGCCATCTTGGCGAATTCGGAGGCCGTCCAGGTGCCGATGATCTTGAGCTGGCCCGTCTTGCGCGCGCCGGCGAGCCAGGCGTCGGGCACCTTCTGTTCGTCCTCCCAGCCGGCGAGCACGTCGGCACCGACCTTGAGATCGGCGACGATCGTCCTGGCCGAGGGCGGCATGTCGGCGCGGGCCGCGGGCGACAGGACAGGCGCCGCCGCGAGCAAAGCCGCCAGGTAGCCGGGAAGGGCAATGGAACAATTCATGCGGATCGGGAGTCTCATCGGTGTTTCCCTCCTCTGGCAGGGCCTTCGCCGGTCGGGGCTACGGTCCTTTGGTTTTTATATACCGGCGAATCTAGAGTCGCCGGGCGCGGATGTCGAGGCGTCTAGGCCTCGGACACGCGATCACCGTGGATCCGCCTGAGATAGTCGAGATGCGGCATGTGTCGCGCCAGCGTCTCGTCCCGGCGTTTCTTGAGGATGCCGAGCGCGTTTTTGAGATGGCCCGCCTCCATCAGCGCGGGCAGTCCCTCGGGCGTCTGCGGCCGGGCGCCCATGCCGGCCAGAATGTAGAACCAGTTTCCGGAAGCGAACAGCGTGTTGGTGCGTTCATACTCGAAGTTCGACGTGCCCTTGAACGACGCGGCGTGGATGCGGGCCTCCAGGTTTGCGGAACGGTTGGGATTGGCCGCGTTGGCTTTCCAGAATTCCGTATCGCTGCGGCGGGTCAGAAGGTAGTGCAGCTGCACGAAGTCGCGCAGCTCTTCGTATTCGCGGTCCATCAGGCGATTGTAGTAATCGATGTTGTCCTGGCACCACGCGCGCGCCACCAGGTTGTCGTAGAACGCTTTCAGGCCAAGCTCGACCAGGAAGATGCCGGTCGATTCCAGGGGCTCGATGAAGCCGCCCGAAAGACCCAGCGCGATGCAGTTCTTCACCCAGAAATTGCGCGCCCGGCCGACGCGCATGCGCAGGCGATTGACCGGGTACTTGCCCGCCATGTCGCCGGTATAGGCGCGCAGCGTCCTTTCGGCTTCGTCGTCGTCGATGTGGGCGCTCGAATAGACGTAGCCGAAGCCGTTGCGGTTGTAGAGCCCGATGTCCCATATCCAGCCCGCCGCCTGCGCCGTCGACGTCGTATGCGGGCGCACGGGAGTATTTTCGTCGGCGTAAGGAACGCGCATCGTCACCGCGCGGTCGCAGAAAAGTTCCTTGCCGTAGCCGATGAACGGTTCCTGCAGCGTCTTGTTGACCAGCAGGCCGCGGAAGCCCGTGCAGTCGATGAAGAAGTCGCCGGCGATATCGCGGCCTTCCGCCGTATGCAGCCCGGTGATGAAGCCGTTCTCGTCCTGATCGATGCGATCGACGTTGCCCTGCACCTGCTCGACGCCGCGGCCCGTGGCGAGGCGACGCAGCATCTGGCCGAACAGCCCTGCGTCGGTGTGATAGGCGTAGGGCAGGGGCGCGGCGGACGGCCGGTTTTCGGACGTGTGCGGCCCGAGATCGCGCTCGCACAGCCAGGGCAGCACCGAGGCGAAATAGGCGAACGGCATCTTGCCGCCCTGGCGCAGGAATTCGAACCACAGCGGCGCCGAACTGAGGCCGCCGAACTGGATGGGAGGCTCGAACGGGTGGTAGTAGTGCTCGCCCGGGTCTTCGGCGGGCGAAAGACGCCAGTTGCGGAACTTGATGGCGTTCTTGAAGGTGGCATTGGTCGTCTTGAGAAAGTCGTTCTCGCCGATGCCGATGATCCTCAGGGTTTCGCGGATCGTCGGCACCGTCGCCTCGCCGACGCCGATGGTGCCGATATCCGGCGATTCGACGAGCGTTATCGAAACCGGCCTGCCGGTCGGGCTGTTGAACACGCTGTCGAGGAACGCGGCCGCGAGCCAGCCCGACGTGCCGCCGCCGACGATGACGATCCTGGTGATTGAGCGATAGGTCATGGACTCCGTCCGCCGCGGTCGGTTTTGCCGGGGTGCCCGCAGGCTAGCACAGTCGGCAAAGGGCGACGATACGCCGCAGGCGCCGGTTCAGCGGCGAGCGAGAATACGGTCCCCGGCGGCCCGGAACCAGGCGGCGAGCGGCGCCGTCGCGCCATCGGCCGATGCCCAGCGCGCCCCGCGCGCGCAAAGTCGCGCGACGCCGTCGGGCGTCACGCCGATCTTGTCGTGGGCGAGACTGTAGGCGCGGTCCCACCACGGCCCGTCGCCGCGGTGCTCCACGATGAGCGACAGGCGCACCGCCATGTGAAAGGCGCCGAAGGCCATCAGGCAGGCGCGCGCCTCGTCCGCGCTCCGGCCGTCGGCGAAGGCGCCGAGATGGCGGGCAAGCAGCGCGCCCTCCATCCCGTCATCGTCGGGTGCCCATTCGTCGCCCAGCAGCCAGGCGAGATCGTCGAGCGGGTCGCGGCAGCCGCAATGTTCCCAGTCGAACCAGAACACATCGCCGCCGGCCCCCGCGAGGGCGTTGCCGGGCCGCGCATCCCATTTGATGAAGCGCGGCCGTTTCGGCGTCAGGCGCGACCTGAGGCCGTCCGCCGGCACCACCGGCGGGGGCAGGGCCAGTTCCAGGGCGAGGCGCCGCGGCATGTCGATGAGCTGTTCGATCCAGCCCGCCCTCGCGCCGATGACGACGACGCGCCGCTCCAGACCGGCCCGCCGCCCCGCCTCGTGAATGAGCGCGAGACTTCTGATCGCTTCGTCCAGCCATCGCGTTCTCGCGTCCGGCGCCATACCATCCATTGCGGTTGAGAGGCGTTCGCCCGGAAGGAATTGTTGTACGATCCATGCGTCTTTCTGGGCGACGGGGGCGGGCACCGGCGCGCCGAGCCGATGCAGTTCGCCGAGTACTCCGGCTTCCAGTTCGGCGCGCGCGGCCGAAGCGCGCCGGGAGAAGACCCAGGCATCGTCTCCGCATGTGACGACCGCGGATTTCCTGTTGCTTCCGCCGGGGAAGGCGATCCGCTCCGCCTTGCGTCCGAACAATCTTTCGCAGGCGTCGGCGTATAACTGGAGCCTGGCGTGCCGGTTCTGGTCGCCGTTCTTGTCGCGGCCACCGTCCTTGTCGCGATTTGAGGTGTCGTTCGGCCCCGTCATGCCCTTCGCCGTTTGGTTAATTTGTTTTCATAATACTTTGAAAAATATCTTGATTAACAAAGTCTAAAATTTACTTCGAATTTGAAATGATTGAAAATGCATTGATTGAAAAAGCCGCCAGCCCAGGTCGGCTCAAGGAGAGGTGTCATGGCCAAGTCCAATTCCGGTTCCAGCAATTCCGGCAGTTCGCAGCCGAAGGGACCGACGGTTATCAACGGGACTTCGGGCAACGACGTCCTGAACGGGACGGCGGTTGACGACATCCTGAACGGCGGCGCGGGCAACGACACGCTTTATGGCGGCGCGGGCAACGACAGGCTGAACGGGGGCTCCGGCGACGACCAGCTTTACGGCGGCGAAGGCAATGACGACCTCAACGGCGGGTCGGGCAACGACGTTCTGTACGGCGGTGTCGGCAACGACCGGCTGAACGGCGGCTCGGGCAACGACACGCTTTACGGCGGCGAAGGCAACGACGACCTGAAGGGCGGTTCGGGCAACGACGTTCTCTATGCCGGGGCTGGCGACGATGCGCTGAAGGGCGGCTCGGGCAACGACGAGCTGCACGGTGGCGAAGGCAACGACAGCCTGCGCGGCGGTTCGGGCAACGACGTTCTCTACGGCGGTCCGGGCAACGACAGCCTGCGGGGCGATTCGGGCAACGACGAGCTGCGCGGGGGCGAGGGCAATGACGCGCTCGCCGGCGGCGCGGGCGACGACATCGTGCTGGGCGGCGCGGGCAACGACGTTCTCTATGGCGACAACGCGGGCGGCTCGGGCTCGGGCGCCTCGGCGAGCGGCTCGGGGGCGACGTTCAACGACTATCTCAACGGCGGGGCGGGCAGCGATGCGCTGTATGCCGGTCTCGGCAACGACGTCGCCGTGTTCAACATGCAGGACAACCTGGGGGCGACGGACAGTTACGACGGCGGCCGGGGCACGGACACCCTTCGCCTTGAGCTGACCTACGGCGAATACGCCGATGCGGGCGTGCAGGCGGATCTGGCGGGCTATTCGGCGTTCCTCGCGGCCAACAGCAACCCGAACACGGATTCGGGCGCGGCCTATCACTTCACGGCCCATTCGAACCTGTCGGCGGCGGACTTCGAAGGCTACGCCATCGACCTGATCAACAACGGCCCGGTGGCGGTTGCCGACACGGACGGGACCGACGAGGACACGGCGGTCGACATCAATGTGACGGCCAACGACACGGACGTCGACCATCTGGACGCGCTCTCGGTGCAGTCGTTCGACGGCACCAGCGCGCTCGGCGCGACCATCAGCCTGAACGGCGACGGCACGCTGCGCTACGATTCTTCCTCCGCCGCGGCGTTGCAGTCGCTCGGCGTCGGCGCCAGCGCCGTCGACACGTTCAGCTACACCGTGCAGGACCTCGCCGGCGCGACCTCCACGACGACCGTGACCGTCAACGTCGCAGGCGTCAACGATGCGCCGGTCGCGGTCGATGACGTCATCGTCAGCAACGGCGGCGGCACGCCGCCGCTGACGTTCGAGGCGTGGAACGCCCAGTGGGACGGCAACAGCTACGGCCAGAACGAAGGCGATTTCCGTTTCGACGGCATGTACCAGTATAATTATTATGGCGCAGGCCTGTCG
The DNA here is from genome assembly GCA_964229575.1 of Alphaproteobacteria bacterium. GTDB lineage: Bacteria > Pseudomonadota > Alphaproteobacteria > SMXQ01 > SMXQ01 > WHSO01. The sequence goes on along the minus strand of CAXRES010000075.1, from coordinate 2,777 downwards.
GGGATGGTCTATCCCGCTGACGGGTACAACAACGGTTACTATTATTCGCTGACGGCCGGTGCGGATGCCGACATCTATCGCCTCGACGGGGCGGACTTCGATCTCGAAGGCTTCTGGGCCGGCGGTTATTACGGTGACGGTTCGGCACTGATTCGCGGCTGGGACGACGGGGTCGAGGTCGCCAGCCAGACGATCAATTACCTCTACACCTTTTCGGGCGGGTCAAATTTTGCCTTCGACAGTTCGTGGGACAGCGTCGACCACGTCACCATCGACGTGCTCGGCGGGGACTATTACCTGTTCCTCGACAACTTCGTGGTGGCGTCCTCGGGCGTTTCGGAAGACACGGCGGTCGACGTCGACGTTGTCGCCAACGACACCGACATCGACGTGGGTGACGTGCTGTCGGTCTCGTCCTTCGACGCGGCGAGCGCCATGGGTGCGGTGGTCAGCCAGAACGGCGACGGCACGCTGAACTACGATCCGACCGCGGCGGCGGCCATCCAGGCCCTGTCGGCCGGCCAGACGGCGACCGACACCTTTACCTACACGATCACCGACGGCAACGGCGGCTTCGACACGGCGACGGTAACGGCCAACCTGGTCGGCAAGAACGACGTCGTCACGGTGGGCGGCGGCGATCTCGCCGGCGCGGTTGCCGAACTGACCGACGGCGCGCCGAATGAAGGCACCGCGATCCTCGTCGATTCGGGCAGCTTCTCCTTCGCCGACGTCGACCTCAACGACGCCCATTCGGTTTCGGTCGCGGCGCTGGGTGGCGGCTATTTCGGCAGCCTCGTGGCTTCGGTCGCCGACGATTCGACCGGCGACGGCACGGGCGCGGTCGACTGGACCTTCTCGGTCGCCGACGGCGCGCTCGACGGCCTTGCCGTGGGCGAGACGGTGACCCAGACCTACAACATCACCGTTGCCGACGGCCATGGCAGCAGCGCCGTTCAGACGGTGACGGTGACGCGGACCGGCGCCAACGACGCCCCCGACGCGGTGGACGACCTCGCCGGAGTTCCGGCGGGCGCCACGCAGTACGCGGACAACGGCCATTACTATCAGTACGTTTCCGGCGCCTACACCTGGGCCCAGGCCTCGGCGGCGGCCGCCGCGATGGGCGGCCATCTCGCGACCGTCACCTCGGCCGGTGAGAACAGCTACATCTACTCGCTGACCGCCGACAATTGGGCGTGGCTCGGCGGTTCCGACGCCGGCACCGAAGGCGAATGGCAGTGGGTCGAAGGGCCCGAGGCCGGCCAGACCTTCTGGCACGGCAATCAATACGGCTACGGCGAATCCGGCGCCTACCAGGCGTGGAACGTCGGCTGGGTGTCGGACGGCTGGTGGGGCGGCTATTACGCCCAGACCGAGCCCAACAACTCGGGCGATGAAGACCATGCCCACATGTGGGGCGGCGGTTACTGGAACGACCTCGCCGGCTGGGGCCAGATGGGCTTCGTCGTGGAGTTCTCGGGCGCGCCCGGCACCGACGAAGACACCCCGATCGACATCAATGTTCTGTTCAACGACAGCGATGTGGACGGCGACACCATCAGCGTTTCCTCGGTGCAGGCGACCAGCGACCTGGGTGCTTCCGTCAGCATCAACGGCGACGGCACGGTGCATTACGATTCGTCTTCGACGGCGGCCATCCAGGCGCTGGCGGCGGGCGAAACCGCGGTCGATACCTTCACCTACACGATCACCGACGGCAACGGCGGTTTCGACACGGCGACCGTCACGGTGGAACTGACCGGCGTCAACGACGGCCCGGTGGCGGTCGACGACGAATTCACGGTCCCCTCCGGCGCGTCGCAGTATTCGGGTAACGGCAATTACTACCAGTACGTTTCCGGCGTCTACACCTGGGCCGATGCCTCGGCGGCGGCCGCCGCGATGGGCGGCCATCTCGCCACCATCACCTCGGCCGGCGAGAACGGCCATGTCTACGGGCTGACCGGCGGCAACTATGCCTGGCTCGGAGCCTCCGACGCCGGCACGGAAGGCGAATGGCAGTGGGTCGAAGGGCCCGAGGCCGGCCAGACCTTCTGGCACGGCGGCACCGGCGGCTATGCCGAATCCGGCGCCTACCAGGCGTGGACCGTCAGCTGGGTGTCGTCCGGCTGGTGGGGCGGTTACTACGCGCAGACCGAGCCCAACAATGCGGGCGATGAAGACTATGCCCATATGTGGGGCGGCAGTTACTGGAACGATCTGGGCGGGACAGCCCAGTTCGGCTTCGTCGTCGAGTTCGAATCGGGTGCCGGCGGCACTCACGAGGACGCCGCGAAGAACTTCGCGGTGCTCGGTAACGACTCCGACATCGACGCCTCCGACGTGCTCACCATTTCGTCCTTCGACGCGGTGAGCGCGCAGGGTGCCGCGGTCAGCCTGAACGGCGACGGCACATTCCACTACGATCCGACGGCTGCCGCTGCCCTGCAGGCGCTGGGCGTGGGCGAATCGGTGGTCGACACCTTCAGCTACACGATCTCGGACGGCAACGGCGGCTTCGACACGGCGACCGTGTCGATCAGCGTCGCCGGTCGCAACGACGGTCCGGTGGCGGGTGACAATTCGGCCGTGAGGAACGAGGACACGCAGGTTTCTCTTTCGCTTGCCTCTCTTCTGGGCAACGACACCGATGTCGACGGCGATGCGCTTTCGGTTGCGGGCGTATCCAACGCGGTCGGCGGCACGGTGTCCATCGTCGGCGGCAACGTGGTGATCACGACGAACGCCAATTTCAACGGGGCCGCGGCGTTCGA
>CAXRES010000074.1:0-5861 GCA_964229575.1 Alphaproteobacteria bacterium | reverse complement strand
GTGCTGGCGCTCGGCATCGGGCTGACCGTGTTCGTTGCGCTGGCCGAGATCGAGGGCAATTTCCAGCGCCAGATCGCAAGCCGCATCCCGCAATCGGCGCCCGCCTACTTCTTCATCGACATCCAGCCCGATCAGGCCGACGAGTTCGAACGCATCGTAAAATCCGTCCCCGGCGCCGGCGATATCGACCGCATGCCGTCGCTGCGCGGGCGCATCGCGCGCGCCGGCGGCACGCCGATCGATCAGGTCAGGGTGGGCGAAGGCGCGCGCTGGGCGGTGGAAAGCGACCGCGGCCTGACTTACGCCGCGAAGATGCCGGCCAACGCCGAGATCGAGGAAGGCGCATGGTGGCCCGCCGACTACAAGGGGCCACCGCTCGTCAGCATCGATGCGCGCATCGCCCGCGGCCTTGGCCTCGGGCCCGGCGACAGCATCACGGTCAACATACTCGGCCGCGAGCTGACGGCCGAGATCGCCAACACGCGCAACATCGACTGGTCGCAACTTGCCCTCAACTTCACCATGATCTTCGCGCCGGGCCTGCTGGAAGGCGCGCCGCAAACCTTCATCGCCACGGTCAAGGCCCCGCCCGGGGTCGAAGACCGTCTGGCGCGCGCCGTCACCGACCGTTTCGCCAACGTCACCGCCATCCGCGTGCGCGAGGCGCTGGAGGCGGCGACCGACGCGCTCGGCAAGATCGGCCTCGCCGCGCGGCTCACGGCGGCGCTGGCGCTGGTGGCGGGCGCCCTGGTGCTGGCGGGCGCCGTCGCCGCGGGGCGGCGCGAACGCACCCGCGATGCCGTCATCCTCAAGATCACCGGCGCGCGCCGGCGCGACCTGGCGTTGGCCTATGCCATCGAATACGGGCTTGCCGGGCTTGCCGCGGCGCTGGTCGCCGCGATGCTCGGCACGCTGGCGGCCTTCTTCGTCCTGACGCAAGTCATGGACGCCGACTGGGTATTCCTGCCCGGCCCGGCGGCGGCGGCGCTGATCGGCGCAGCGGGCGCCGTCATCGGTCTCGGCTTCGCCGGCACCTGGCGGGCCCTGGCCGAGCCGCCCGCCCGCATCCTGCGCGAGACCGCCCCGGGCTGAAAGGCGCCCAAGGGCCCGAAACGGGGCCCGGGCGCCCCGCTTTCCCCGGGCAAATCCCCCGGGGTTCCCGCCGGGAAGGCAGGGAATCCGCCAACCCCCCGGTTTGCCTAGAAAAAGTCGCGGGGCATGACCATATTTTCGACCAAGTTGGTCGGCCATGATGGCCGCCCACACGGAATTCAAACTGCCGAGGAAGAAACCATGCTTGGTCCCGACAGACGTACAATGACCCAGGCCCAGCTGGAGGCCGCGCAGATCGATGTCGGCCTGCGCCAGCATATGCTCAGGGTCTACAACTACATGGCCTCCGCCGTGGCCCTGACGGGCATCGTCGCCTACGCGGCGGCAAGCTCGCAGCCGCTGATGCAGCTGCTGTTCGCCACGCCGCTCAAGTGGGTCGTGATGCTCGCCCCGCTCGCCTTCGTCCTCGTCCTCAGCTTCGGCATCCATCGCCTGTCGCTGTTCGCCTCCCAGGCGGTGTTCTGGGTCTTCGCCGGGGTGATGGGCCTGTCGCTGTCGACGATATTCATCGTCTTCACCGGCCAGTCGATCGCCCGCGTGTTCTTCATCACCGCCGCCTCCGTCGGGGCGCTCAGCCTTGACGGCTACACCACCAAGCGCGATCTGTCGGGCATGGCGTCGTTCCTGATCATGGGCCTTTTCGGCATCGTCATCGCCGGGCTGGTCAACATGTTCCTCAAGAGCTCCGGCCTGCAGTTCGCCATCTCGGTGATCGGCGTGCTGGTGTTCGCCGGCCTCACCGCCTACGACACCCAGCGCATCAAGTCCGAATACCTCGAAAGCGATCCCGAGGAGACGGCGGGCAAGAAGGCGATCATGGGCGCGCTCGCGCTCTATCTCGACTTCATCAACCTGATGATGATGCTCCTGCAGCTGCTCGGCCAGCGCCGCGACTGACCGCGACGAAGGCTTGAAAGACCAAGGGCCGGGAGCAAAACTCCCGGCCCTTTTTCTTTTCTCGTTTCGGCGGCCCGCCGCTCAGTGCGTCATGCCCTTGGTTTCCATGCCGCCCACCTTGCCACCGAGCGGCTCCACGGCAAGCTCCACGCTGACGCGGCCGGCCTTTTCGAAAATCAGCGTAAGCGGCACCGGCTTGCCCGCCGCCAGCGGTTCCCTCAATCCCATCAGCATCAGGTGAAGACCGCCCGGCGCGAACTTCACTTCGCCGCCCGGCGGAATTTCGATGGCTTCGATCGGGGTCATACGCATCATGCCACCGTCCATTATCGATCGGTGCAATTCGCACATCGCCGCGACCGGCGTTTCGGCGCGCAGAAGGCGGTCGGCCGTCGTCCCCTTGTTGACGATGGTGAGGTAAGCACCGCCCGGACGCGACGTGCCGACCGTGGCGCGCGCCCAGGGACGACTGACGACGAGCGACCCCGCCGTCACGTCCCGCGCAAGGGCGGGGGCAAAGGCAGGGACCAACCCGTGGACCGACACGGCGGCGAGCGCGGCGAGAACGGCGGTGGACAGGCGGCGGCGGGAAACGGACATGGCGGGCTCCGGCGGATCGAGGGGCGCGATCCTAACCGCGAAAGGAACGGAGGGCTAGCGCAGGACGCTGCGCAGTCCCTGGGCGATGGCATCGGGCCCCACGCCCCCGCGCAGAAGCGCGGCGAGCTTGCCGTCCGGGCCGAGCAGGTAGATGAACGAGGTGTGATCAACCAGATAGTCGGTGGCCCCCGGCTTGCTCGCCGGGCCGAGCCGGTAATAGACGCGGTAGGCCTTGGCCACGGCGGCGATTTCCCCGGCCGCGCCGGAAAGCCCGACCATGCGCGGATGGAAGGCCTTGACGTAATCGGCAAGCGCCCTGGGCGTATCGCGCGCCGGATCGACGGTGATGAACACCGGCACGATTTTCTCGCCCGCCGGGCCGAGCAGGTCGACGGCGCGGCCGATCGCCTGCAGTTCCGTCGGGCAGACGTCGGGGCAGAAGGTATAGCCGAAATAGATCAACGCGTAGCGGCCGCGGAAATCGGCATCGGTGACACGCTTGCCCGAGGTGTCGACCAGCGAAAACGGCCCGCCGATGTCGGCGCCGGCGGTGGCGATCAGCGCGCCGCCCGGCGGCGGGGCGGGATCGGTCAGCAGCCGCGCCCCCTTGACCAGCGCGAAGGCGATCAGCACCGCGGCCGCGGCGGCAAGGGTGAACAGGGCGATCCGGCGGGGCGTCATCGGTCCACCCCCTGATGGGCCTGCGGGCCGGCCGCGACGCCGTTCGTGCGCCATTCCCGCAGGGCATGGGCGAACACAAGCGCGCTCGAGTGCAGCGCGAGCGAGGCCATGATCGCGGCGACCGCCAGATCGGGCCAGGCGCTGGCCGAGACGAAGACCCCGGACGCGGCGAGGATGACGGCGACGTTGCTGATGGCGTCGTTGCGCGAACACAGCCAGACCGAGCGCATGTTCGCATCGCCGCCGCGGAAGCGATAAAGCAGCACGGCGCAGAAGACATTGACGGCCAGCGCGAGCGTGCCGACCGAACCCATCACCACCGGATTGGGCACGCCCCTGGCCAGAAGGCTCCAGACCGTGGCACCGATCACCCATAAGCCGAAGGCGAGCATCGCCAGGCCCTTCAGCATGGCGCTGGCCGAACGCCAGCGCATGGCGCGAGCGAGAACGAACAGCGAAATCGCATAGTTCGCGCTGTCGCCGAGAAAATCGAGCGCGTCGGCCTGCAGCGAAACCGACCCGGCGCCGAGACCGGCGCCCGTTTCGACCACGAACATGACGACGTTGAGCGCCAGCGCGATCCACAGCACGCGGCGAAAGCGCGCGTCGTCGGGCGCCGGGCTCCCGATAGGCGCGCAGCAATGATCGTGGGCGGGGTTTGGTGACATCCGTTCCTCCGAGGAGAGGGTTTGCCGACAGCCTGCCGATGGGACAGTATAAGCCCGATCGCCGCCGCAGGAGCGGCGGAAACGACGGCGAGGCAGAGGTTTCATGGCATCGATTTTCGGCGGCTACGACCGGGATGCGCTGGAAGCGCAGTATACAGTAACGACCCCCGCGTTGCAGCCGATGCGCGACGCGCGCGCGGCGCGCACCGATGCCGCCTGCGAGGAGGTGCGCCGGAGCCGCCCGCGCCTGCTCGACTTCGTCTACGGCACCCATGCGCGCGAGCGCATCGACATCTACCCGACCGACGACGACTTCGCGCCGCTCGTCGTCTTCATTCATGGCGGCTACTGGAAGAGCCGGTCGAAGGACCAGTTCGCCTACCTGGCGCCGACCTTCGTCGATCGCGGCATGAATTTCGCCGCCGTCGGCTACCCGCTCGCGCCCGAAGCGCGGCTTTCCGACATCGTGGCGAGCTGCCGCAAGGCCATTCACTGGCTGCTCAACTACCCTTCCGGCCTGCGCTTCGATCCCAACCGCGTCCACGTCATCGGCCATTCGGCGGGGGGCCATCTCGCGGCGATGATGATGGCCACCGACTGGACCCGATTCGCCCTGCCTGCCGGCGCCGTCAAGAGCGCCACATGCGTATCGGGCCTTTACGACCTGGCGCCGCTGCGCCTCGTCCGGCAGTTGCGCGAATTGCGCATCGACGCCGAGGAAGCGCGCGCCCTGTCCCCCGCCCGCCTGCGCCCGCCGGCCAAAGGCCGCCTGATCGCCACCGTGGGCGGCGAGGAAACGGCGGTGTTCCGGCGCCACACGGCGGAGCTGATCGGCGCATGGAAGCGTGCCGGCCTCAGGGTCGCGGCGCCGGCGGCGCGCGGCCTGCATCATTTCAACGTGCTTGATGCGCTGACCGATCCGAAAGCCGCCCTGCACAAGACCGTCCTGTCGACGATCCGCGCGGTTTGACGGCCCCGGCGGCCGGGCCTAGAGTCCGGGCAAAAGCGCGCGCGGAACGGCCCGTTCACGCCCGCCGAACCGAAAGGGAGGTCTCCATGTGCGCCAGTCCCGTCCTGCGCCACGTCCATGACGCCGAAGTCCCGATGACCGAAGCCGAATGGCGCCTGCGCGTCGATCTCGCCGCCTGCTACCGGCTGATCGCCCATTTCGACATGGACGACCTGTTCGCCACCCATATTTCGGCGCGCGTGCCGGGCAAGGAAGAACACTTCCTGATCAACCCCTACGGCGTGCATTTCAGCGAGGTGACGGCGTCGAACCTGGTCAAGGTCAACCTCGACGGCGAGATCATCAACAGGACCGAACACGTCATCAATCCGGCGGGCTTCGTCATCCATTCGGCGATCCACGGCGCGCGGCCCGACGCCAAGTGCGTGCTGCACACGCACACGGTCGCCGGCATGGCGATTTCCACCATGCAGGACGGATTGCAGCCGATCTTCCAGAAGGCGACGCGCTACTACAAGCGGCTCGCCTATCACGACTTCGAAGGCAAGGCGCAGGATCTCGACGAACGCTCCAGGCTGGTGCGCGATCTCGGCGACAAGAACTACCTGGTGCTGCGCAACCACGGACTGCTCGTCTGCGCGCCGACCATCCCGCAGGCGTTCAAGGAAATGTACGCCATGGAAAAGGCGTGCAAGACGCAACTCGCGGTGATGGCGGCGGGCGGCAAGCTGGTGCCGCTGTCGGAAAACCTGCTGGAGCATACCGCCCAGCAGTTCGAGAACGACGCCCATGTGACCAGGGAACGTCCGTCGGGATGGGAATCTCTCAAGAAGATGCTGGACCGCGTCAGCCCCGGCTACGATTGCTGAACCGCGCGCAGACCTTAAACGCCGAAGGGCCGGACTTGCGTCCGGCCCTTGTCTCGCGGGGCC
>CAXRES010000073.1:0-4083 GCA_964229575.1 Alphaproteobacteria bacterium | reverse complement strand
GAGCTTCGCCGCTCTGGCGCCGGCCAGGCCGCAGGCCTCGTCCTGCTCGGACGTCGCCCCGGTGACGCCGACGGAGCCGACGATCTCGCCATTGGCGGCACGCAACAGCACGCCGCCGCGCACCGGGAAGTAATGCGGGCTCATCGCCTGGATGGACGCCACCAGCACCGGATTGCGCGCCGCCTGATCGGCCAATCGCGTGTTGCCTTCGGCGCGCATCGCCGCCGTCCACGCCTTGCCGCGGGCGATTTCGAAGCGGATGGGGGCCGAGCCGTCCTCGCCCATGTAGCCCAGCACGTGGCCGCCCGCGTCGACGACGGCGACCGCCATCGGCGGCAGTTTCTTGCTCCGCGCGGTCTTGAGCGCGGTATCGATGATGGTGCGGACCTGCTTGGCGGACATGACGGCCATGATTGCCTCCCCGGCGTCGGTTTCGTTGCCTCCTGTTTATTTAGCATGCTTGACGGCCGGAGGTCTTAGCCGCTTGACGGCCCCGGGCCGATGGGGATTGATGGCGTCCCTGACCCTGCCGCCGGATGCATCTTCGACGATGGAAGACCTGCTGTTCTACGCCGCGCTTGCTGCGGGCATCGCCCTGATCGGCGCCTTCGCCGGGCTGATGGCGGGGCTCCTCGGCATCGGCGGCGGCGTCGTGATCGTGCCCGCGCTCTACTATATCGAAGGGCTGATCGGCGTCGCCGATGTCCATCGCATGCATCTTGCCGTCGGCACGTCGCTTGCCGTCATCATGGTGACCGCCGTGACTTCGGTAGCTACCCACTGGCGCATGAAGGCGGTCGATACGAAAGTTCTCAGAACCTACGGTCCGGGCGTCATCGCCGGCGTGCTCGCGGGCACGTTGATCGCGGCCTTCGTCAAGGGCGCCGTGCTGACGGCGGTGTTCGCCGCCGCGGCGATTGCCGTGTCGCTCAACATGCTGCGCGGCAACCGGGCCTTTCGCCTGGGCGACGGGGCGCCGGGCGGGGCGAGGGCGGGGGCCCTCGGCCTTCTCACCGGCGCGGTGTCCACCATGGCCGGCATCGGCGGCGGCGCCATGACGGTCGCCATCCTTACCCTCTATTCCGTGCCTATCCATATCGCCGTCGGCACCGCTTCGGCCGTGGGCGTGCTGGTGTCGCTGCCGGGCGCCGCGGGCTTCGTCGCGATCGGCTGGAATGTCGCGGAACTGCCGCCCTTTTCCCTGGGTTACGTCAACCTCGCGGCTTTCGCCCTGCTGGCGCCCTGCGCCGCGGCGATGGCGCCCATCGGCGCGCGGCTGGCACACCGCCTGCCCGGCCGTGCGCTGGCTTACGTTTTCGCCGGCTTCCTCGGACTTGCCGCTCTCAACATGCTGCGCGACCTGCTGCCCTGAAGACGCGCGGGCTTGCGCCGCAGGCGCCGCCGGGCGATTGTTCCAGCAACGATAAATCGGGTTCAGGCCAGCTTCAGGGAGATCCCCATGATCCGGGGCGACAAGTACGGCTATCGCGCGCGCATCGGCTACACCTCGCCGCCGCTCACCAGCGAAGTCTTTCCTTACGAATTCTACAAGGTGGTGCCCGACGGCGTGACGCTGGTCATCACCACGCTCGCCATCACCGTGCGGTCGGCGGCCGAGGTGAACCAGTCCTACGACATATCCATGAAGGCGGCCGAACAGATGGCGGAGGCCGGCTGCAACGCCATCGTGCTGGGCGGCGTGCCGATCAACCTGGCCAAGGGCGCCGAAAACGCCGCCCGGATGATACAGGACCTGGAAAAGCGGCTGGGCATTCCCGTCGCCACATCGGCTTCCGCCCAGAAGGAGGCCTTCCGCCTGCTCGGCTGCAGGAAGCTCGTCGTCGCGCATCCCTACAAGTCGGAAGACGACTACCGCTTCGACGACTACGCCAGGAAATTCGGCGCCTCGGTTCTGGGTACGCGCGCCTGGGGTTCGGACTTCAACAAGATCGGCGCCATCCCCGACGATGCCGCGCTCGGGATGGCGCGCGAGCTGATGAAGGCGCACCCGGACGCCGATACCATCATGTTCCCCTCGCCGCACTGGCCGGTGATCAACGCGATCGAGCCGCTGGAAAAGGAATTCGGCGTCACGGTGATGTCGTCCATTCAGGCGATCCTGTGGCAGGCGCTGCGCCTTGCCGGCGTCAAGGATTCGATTTCCGGCTACGGCCGCCTGTTCAAGGACTTCTGATCAAAGGAACCCGGCCATGACCGACATGAACCGCATCCGCGGGTATCGCGCCCGCATCGGCTACACGGTGGCCGCCGTGACGACCGAGGTTTATCCGATCGACTGGTATCGCGTCGTGCCCGACGGCGTGTCGCTGATGATGATCACGCTGCCGCTCGGCAACCGTTCCAAGGAAGACGTGGAAAACTGCTATCGCATTTCCATCGAAGGCGCGAAAACGATGGCGAAAGCGGGCGCCGATCTCGTCGTGCTGGGCGGCCTGCCGATCAATATCTCGAAGGGCGACGACACGGTCGACGGCCTGATGGAAAACCTCAGCCGCGAAATCGGCGTGCGGGTATCGTCCTCGGCCGCGGCCCAGGTGGCGGCGTTCAGGGCCCTGGGCTCGAAGAAGGTGGTGACCGTGCATCCCTTCCTGCCCGACCAGAATCCCCGCCACGAGCGCACGATCCGCGAATTCTTCGGCCTGACGCCGGTCGGCGAATATGCGGGCGGCTCCAGCCTGGCGGCGCTCGGCACCCTGCCGCCGGCCCGCGCGCTCGAATGGGGCCGCGCCGCGATTGCCGCGCACCCGGACGCCGACACGATCTATTTCGGTTGCCCGCACTGGTCGGTGATTGACGCGATCGCGCCGCTGGAACAGGAATTCGGCGTCCGCGTCATGACGTCGCTGCAAGCCATCGCCTGGCATTCCATGCGCCTTGCCGGCGTCGACGACCGCGTTCCGGGCTACGGCCGCCTGCTTTCCGAACACTGAGGAGAACCGTCATGTACGGCCATCGCGCGCGCATCGGCTACTGTTCGCCGCCTTTTGTTACCGAGGTCTTCGCCTACGAGTTCTACAAGATGGCGCCCGCCGGCGTGACCCTGATGATCACCACGCTGGAAGTGGGCAACGAATACACCAAGCAGGCGTTCGACGGCAGCTATGAGCGCTCTCTCGCCGCGGCGCGGGCCATGGGCGATGCCGGGGCGGACGTCGTCGTACTCGGCGGCAACCCGGTCAACCAGTCGCGCGGAGTGGAAAATCTTTCGAAGATCTGCGCCGACCTCGCCGCCGAAATCGGCACCAGGGTTATCACCTCGACCCAGGCGCAGAAGGAAGCGATGGAGCTGCTCGGCGCGAAGAAGGTGGCGACCGCCCACATGGCCGGGCCGCATCATGTGGAACGCCACCACGAGCAGATGCGCAACATGGGCTTCGAATCGGTCGGCGTGATTTCGCCCACGCGCCACAAGCTGCTGCATTACGGCAAGATCGACGAGGGCGAGGCGATGAAGCTCGCGCGCGAACTCAAGGCCAAATGGCCGGAGACCGACTGCATCCATTTCGCCTCCGCCCACTGGCCGACGGCCTTCGCCATCGACCCGGTCGAGCGCGAACTGGGCGTCAGCGTGATGACCTCCCAGCAGGCCATCGTCTGGAAGGCCCTGCGCACCGCCGGCATCGACGACAGGATCGAGGGTTTCGGTCGCCTGTTCCGCGAGTTCTGAAACGAAAACCCCCGGGGGCCGGCCCCGGGGGTTTTGCACGCCGCGACGGGGATCAGCCCGCCTGTTTCTTCTTGGCCGTCTTCTTGGCGCACTGCTTCGAATCCTTGGCGAAGGTGGCGCAGTCCTCGAAGCTCACCTTGCCGGTCACCAGCCGCGCGGTGGCGTCGATCACGTCCTTCGGGTACGCGTAGGCTTGGGCCAGAAGCTGTTCCATCTTCTGGCCGGTGATCGGCTCCAGTTCCAGCTTGACCCGACTGGCCTCGGCCAGGAACTGCGGATCCTTGAGCGTCGCGTCGAAGGCGGCGCGCAACGCCGCGGTGCGGTCGGCCGGGATGCCCGGCGGGCCGCCGATCGGCCGGCCCCATTCCTGGCGCAGCATGATCAGGTCCATCACC
>CAXRES010000072.1:0-6569 GCA_964229575.1 Alphaproteobacteria bacterium | reverse complement strand
AAAGGCCGAGGGAAAGCCCATGATCTCGCCCTGTTCCATCGCGTGGAAAGCGGTGGTCTGGCTCTTGTAGCCGGTGATCATGCGCATCTTCGTGCCGAGCAGGGCGTTCTGCAGACGCCCGTAGAAGGCCGGCGTCGAAGCGGCGCCGGTGGCGCCGACCGGCGCTTCGATCCGGCGCAGGTCGTCGATCGACTTGATCGGCGAGGCATGCCAGACCACGGTCATCGCCACCTCGGCGTTGGTGCTGCCGAGCCAGTTGATCTTCATCACGTCGAACTGCGCCTGCTTGTTGCCCAGCAGCGGCTCGAACAGCACGGTCGCCTGGATCAGGCCGATGGTGCTGCCGTCTTTGGGCGACTGGTTGTAGAGCGCATTGGTGGCGCGGATACCGCCGGCGCCGGGCTGGTTCTTGGGCAGGATCGAGGGATTGCCCGGAATATGGCTGCCCAGCTTGCGCGCCATGGTGCGGGCGTAACGGTCGTAGCCGCCGCCCACGTCGGAGGAGATGATGAGGACGACCTGCTTCTTCGCCTTGTAGAAGTCGGCGACCGCATCAGCCCGGGCGGGGCCGCCCGCGGCCAGGAACACGGCAATGAACGCGAAAAGCGCGGAAACAACGCCGGCAACGGATACGGAAATCCCGGGCTTCATCTGGGCCTCCCTGCGGCTGGCGGGCCCGCCGTCCGGGCAGCCCGCGTTGAGACGGATCGGTCCCTTTTCGGACCTCGTCACCGGCGTCGATTATAGAGCGGCCACCGGTGGCCGTGTCCATCGGCACGAGCGGAGGGCCGGCGCACGGGCGCGCGCCGGGACACCGACGGGGCCCGAAAGCCTGGACATCGTCGGAGCCTGAAAAGCGTCAGGGGCCGAACCGAAAGGTTCGACCCCTGATCCGAATTTTGGTGGGCGCACAAGGACTCGAACCTTGGACCCGCTGATTAAGAGTCAGCTGCTCTACCAACTGAGCTATGCGCCCGGATCCCGGCGCCCGGCCGGGCGCCCGAAAGAGGGCATGGGTATAGCAAGCAGGGGCGGCTTTGTCGAGGCTTGCAAACGACGGCCCCGGCCCGGCCGAACCGGCGGTTTCCGGGGCTTTGGCCGGGTTTCCGGGGCGTCAGCCGGCGTCGACGCGCGGCGAGCGGCCGATCACCATGTCGCGGTGGACATTGACGCCGATCAGGAGGCCGAAACCGATGAGCAGCGTCAGCATCGACGTGCCGCCGTAGGAAATGAGCGGCAGCGGCACGCCGACCACCGGCACGAGGCCCATCACCATGGCGATGTTGATGAAAACGTAAAGGAAGAATGTCACCGTGACGCCGAGCGCGAGCAGGCGGCCGAAGTGGCTCTGCGCCCGGATGGCGATGGAATAGCCGTAAACGAGGACGAGGCCATAGAGCGCGAGCAGGCCGAGCCCGCCCGCCAGGCCGAATTCCTCCGCCAGCATGGTAAAGATGAAGTCGGTCTGCTTTTCGGGCAGGAAATTGAGGTGCGCTTGGCTGCCCTGCATGAAGCCCTTGCCGAACAGGCCGCCCGAACCGAGCGCGATCTTCGACTGAAGGATGTGGTACCCCGCACCCAACGGATCGCTTTCGGGATCGAGGAAGGTGAGGATACGGTTCTTCTGGTAGTCGCGCAGGAAGTGCCAGGCGACCGGCACCGCCGCCGCCACCAGGCCGAGCGCCACGGCGAACTTCCACAGGCGCACGCCGGCGAGAAAGAACATGGCGCCCGTCATCATCAGCAGCATCAGCGCGGTGCCGAGGTCCGGCTGGCGCATCACGAGGGCCGCCGGCACGATAGCGAGCAACGCCGGCCACACGAGATAGCGCAGCTTGCCTTCGGCTTCTTCCGGCAGGGAATGGAAATAACGCGCCAGCACCACGATCAGCGCGATCTTCATCACCTCCGACGGCTGCAGGTTGATGAAGCCGAGGCTGATCCAGCGCTGCGCGCCCATGCCGATGTCGCCCATGATTTCGACGGCGATCAGCAGAACCAGGGCGACGCCGTAGATCACATAGGCGTAGCGCAGCCAGAAGCGCAGATCGATGAGCGCCACGCCGACGAGAATGAAAATCCCGACGGCGAAGCGCGCGATCTGGCGCACCGCCCACGGCTGGAAAGAGCCATTGGCGGCGGAATAGAGCATGACGAAGCCGACGAGCGAGATCACCGACAGGATGGCAACGAGACCCCAGTTGATCTGGGCGAGCTTCTCGCCCACCGTCATTTCCGGCTGCTTGTAGAATCCCGACAGCATGTCAGTTCCGCCCCCGCGGCGGTTCGTCCGCTCCGCCCCCGGGCGTCGTCCCGGTCTGCGCCTCGCGCGTTGTTTCAGTGCGCGCCTCGCGCGTCGGGTACGGCGTGCCCGCGGCCGGGTCGCGCTTCAGCGTCTCCATCATCACGTCGCGCGCGATCGGCGCGGCGACGGCCGAACCGCCGCCGCCGTGCTCGACGATCACGGCGATGGCATACTTGGGCGCATGCGCCGGGGCATAGGCGACGAACAGCGCGTGGTCGCGCTCCTTCCACGGCAGATCCTCGTTCTTGCGCACGCCCGTCTCGCGCTCGGCGAGCGTGATGCGCCGCACCTGGCTGGTGCCCGTCTTGCCGGCGATCTCCCAGCCTTTTTCGCGGATGCGGGCGCGGAACGCCGTGCCGCGCGGATCATTGGAAACGAGAAACATGCCGCGCCGCACGATGTCGAGATGCTCAGGCGCGATGCCCAGTTCGGCGAAAGACTCGGCCGGCTCCCCCGGCTCCGGCAGGTTGGCCTGGCCGGGGACCGGGGCGGACGGCATCTCCACCCTGGTCAGGCGCGGTGTCACGGCGCGCGATCCGTTGGCGATGCGCGCCGTCATCACGGCGAGCTGCAGCGGCGTCGACAGGACGAAGCCCTGGCCGATGCCGGCGATCAGCGTTTCGCCCGGATGCCAGGGCTGGTTCAGAATCGCGCGTTTCCAGTCGCGCGACGGCACGACGCCGGGCTTTTCCCCCGGCAGGTCGATAGCGAGCGAGTGACCGAGGCCCAGGCGTTTCGCCATGACCGCGATGCGGTCGACGCCGATGCGCCGCGCGATATCGTAGAAGTAGACGTCGCAGGAGTGCTGGATTCCCTGTTCCATGTTCACCCGACCGTGCCCGCCTTTCTTCCAGCAATGGAAGCGCACGCTGCCGAGCTGCACATGGCCGGGGCAGAACACCTGGTGTTCGGGCGTCACCAGCCCCGATTCGAGCGCCGCCAGCGCCACGGCGAGCTTGAAGGTCGAGCCCGGCGCGTACTGGCCGGCGATCGCCTTGTTGGTCAGCGGCGCGCGCTCGTTGCGGTTGAGTTCCTGCCAGTAGTCGCGGCTGATGCCCTTGTTGAAGGCGTTCGGATCGAAGCCGGGGGTCGAGGCGAGCGCGAGAACCTCGCCGCTGTGAACGTCCATGACCACGACCGCGCCCGATTCCTCGCCGAGCCGCCGGCACGCCAGGTCCTGGATCGCCATGTCGACGGACAGGCGCACTTCGTCGCCGGGCTGGCCTTCGCGGCGCGACAGTTCGCGGATGATGCGCCCGAAAGCGTTGACCTCGACCTCGGACCGGCCGGCACGCCCGCGCAGGCGCAGATCGTGGACCTTTTCCACGCCGTTCTTGCCGACGCGGAAGGACGGCAGTTCGAGCAGCGGATCGCCGGTCTGTTCCTTCGCCGACACGGCGCCGACATAACCGATCAGGTGCGCCGTGGCGTGATCGAAGGGATAGAATCGGGTCTGGCCGACCTCGATATGGACGCCCGGCAGGTCCGGCGCGTTGACCTCGACGCGGGCAACTTCCTCCCATTCGAGGTTCTCGCGCACCGTGATGGGTACGAAGCCGCGCTGCCGCCTGACCTCGCGCAGGACGCGGCGGCGGTCGTGTTCGCCCAGATCGACGAGACCCGCCAGGCGGTCGAGGGTGCCCGCGACGTCGGGCGAGCGTTCGGTGATGATGATCAGGCGGTAGTTCTGCTGGTTGGTGGCGATGGGCAGGCCGGTGCGGTCGAGGATTCGCCCGCGCGGCGGGGCAAGCAGCCGCAGGTTGATGCGGTTGTCCTCGGCCAGCGTCCGATAGCGCTCCGACTCGATGACCTGCAGGTAATACATGCGCGCGGCCAGCGCCGAGAACAGCGTCAGCTTGCCGCCCGCCAGCAGAAGCGCGCGGCGCGAGAACAGGCGGTAGCGGTCCTGGTCGCGGATCATGTCAGCCCTCCGCCGGCACGAGGCGTTGCGCCCCATGCAGGAGCCATGTCACCAACGGATAGAGCGCGATGGTGATCATGTACTGGAACAGGGCGGCGCGCGAGGGAGAGAACAGGCCGACGTTGATCACCGTGAGCAGCCAGCCGAGCGCAGCGGCCGCGAGCGCCACCACCATGAAACCGACCCAGACCTGGATGAAGGAACGGTTGTGGAAGAACCGGCGCTGCGACACGGCAAGGCCGTAAACCGCAAGCAGGACCACGGCGCCCGATCCCATCGGCGCGCCCGAAAGCGTGTCCTGGGCCAGTCCGATGACGAAAACCACGACAGGCGGAAGCAGCCGGGGATGGTGTACCGCCCAGAAAAACACGGACGCGAGCGCCAGCATCGGCACGATCGAGGAATAGTCCGGCACCGGAACGGGCAGCGCGGAAAAGAGCACGAACAGGAGGCTGAGACCCGCCGGGATGATGCGGCGGGCCCAGAGGTCGAGCCGCTGCCAGAAACCGCCCTTCACGGGGTCGCTCGCGCGCCTGGCGTCGGGACTACGGGAGCGGCCGGCGTCGGAACAGCGGGCGCAGCCGGCGTCGCGACGACGGGGGCGGCCTGGGTCGGGACGACGGGGGCCGCCGGCTGCGGCGCGGCGGCGGGCGCCGACGCGCCCGTAGCCGCCGGCGGCACGACACCGGGCAGCGGTCGCTTGGGAATGCCCGAACGCGGGCCGACGGGAACGCCGCGCTGGCTGCCGCCCGCCGGCGCCTGCTCGACCTCGTAGTCGATGATCTGCACGTATTCGAGCCGCTCCCAATCGACGAAGGGCCGCACCCGGACGACGCCGTTGTCGACCGAACTGACGACGCCGACGGGAACGCCGTGGGGCAACGCGCCGCCGTGGCCCGAGGTGATGATGCGCTGGCCCGGCTGCAGCCTTGTGCCCTGCGGCAGAAAGACGAGCTGCGGACGTTCGGAATTGTCGCCGGCGAGGATGGCCCGCGCCCGTCCCTCTTCCACCAGAACCGGGATTCGGGAATTGAGGTCGGTGATCATCAGGATGCGCGCGGAGCGCTCGCCCACTTCGGTGACGCGGCCGACGAGGCCGAGCTGGGTCACCGCCGCCTGTCCCTTTTCGATGCCGTCGCGCGTGCCGATGTTGACCAGCATGCTCTTGATGAACGGGCCGTGGCCGTCGGCGACGATGCGGGCGGAAACGAAGGTGTTGCGGTCAGGCCCCTTGTAGTTGAGCAGATCGCGGAAGGACCTGTTCTCGGCATCGAGCCGGAGCGCCGTCGCGTGCCAGGACCGCAGGCGCGAAACCTCCTCGCGCAGGCGCTGGTTTTCCTCGCGCAGCGCCGCCAGTTCGCCGAGATGGGCGACGACGCGGTTGACGGCGGCAACCGGTTCGGCCATCGCCTCAAGGATGGGCGTGGCGACATCCGTCACCGTGGTGCGCATCCGTTCGACGAATTGCGTGTCGGCCTTGCCGAGGAACATCAGGCCGAAGGCGGCAAGCACCAGGAAGCCGAGCGCAAAGCGCTGAGAGGCGCCCCGAAAGGGGGCGGCCACCCGCGCGATCAGACTTGGTCCCCTGAAATTCACGCTGCCCGGCCCCTCCTCGGCGTGTCTGGGTCAGGACTCAGTAACTCGAACTCAGGACGTTCTTGAGGGTCTTCATTTCCTCGAGCGCGCGCCCGGTGCCGAGCACGACGCAGCTCAGCGGCTCGTCGGCGATGGACACCGGCAGGCCCGTGGCGTGGCGCAGTACATAATCGAGGTTACCCAGAAGCGCCCCGCCGCCCGTCAGCACGATGCCCTTGTCGACGATGTCGGCGGCAAGTTCCGGCGCCGTGTGTTCGAGCGCGACCTTGACCGCCTCGATGATGGCGCTGACGGGCTCCGCCAGGCTTTCGGCGATCTGTCGTTCGGAGATGATCAGTTCCTTCGGCACGCCGTTCATCAGGTCGCGGCCCTTGATTTCCATGACCCGTCCTTCCTCGCCGTCGGGCGGCGGGCATGCGGAGCCGATTTCCTTCTTGATGCGCTCGGCCGAGCCTTCGCCGACCAGAAGGTTATGGTTGCGGCGGATGTAGGCGATGATCGCCTCGTCCATCTTGTCGCCGCCGACGCGCACGGAGCGCGAATAGACGATGCCGCCGAGCGACAGCACCGCCACTTCCGTGGTGCCGCCGCCGATGTCGACGATCATGGAGCCGGTGGGCTCGGTCACCGGCAGGCCGGCGCCGATCGCCGCCGCCATCGGCTCCTCGATCAGGAAGACGCGGCGGGCACCGGCGCTCTCGGCCGATTCCTGGATGGCGCGGCGCTCGACTGCGGTCGAACCCGACG
>CAXRES010000071.1:0-13202 GCA_964229575.1 Alphaproteobacteria bacterium | reverse complement strand
CGAACCCAGGAGGTCGGGCGGATTGGGCACATAGGACCCGGCGGTCATGTAGCGGATGCCGTAGCGGGTCTCGACCTCGATGACGTCCGACAGGTTGGCGCGGCCGGCGAGGAAATCGCTGAGGCCGCGCTCGTTGGCGCTGCCGAGGTTGGCATGGACGCTCGGGTGGCGAATGTCGCAGTCGATGATAATGCACTTCTGGCCGGACCGGCTCGCCATGGCGGCCAGCGCCAGCGCGGTTGAGGTCTTGCCCTCGCCCGGAACCGAAGAGGTGATCAGCACGGTCTTCGGCGGCTGGTCGACGTTGGCCAGCATCAGGCTGGTGCGTAGCGTCCGGATGGCTTCGCCGAAGGCGCTGCCCGGCTGGTCGGCCGCGACCTCGTGCGCCTTCTTCTGGCGGGCCTTGGCGCCCGGCAGCAGCGGCACGATGCCGAGCGTCGGCAGCCCGGTATAGGACTCGAGCTGATAGACGCTGCGGAAGCCCGTGTCGAAGAACTCGAGCAGAACCGCAAGGCCGATGCCGAGGAAGAGCGATATCAGCAAGGCCGAGACGATGATGAAATTCTTGCGCGGGTAATAGGGCGAAGACGGCTCGATGGCGCGCGAAATGATGCGGGCGTCCGCTTCCTGGAACGACTGGTCCTGCACGCCGGTTTCCTTGAGGCGCGAAAGGATGGTTTCGTAGAGCTGCTTGTTCGCCTTCACTTCCGATTCGAGGGCGCGCAGCGAAACTTCGGCTTCATGCTGCTCGTCGAGCTTGACCTGGATTCGCGCGATTTCCTCGGCCAGGTTCTTTTCCCGAACGACGGCGATTTCGGTTTCGCTCCTGAGGCTCGTCACGATCTTCTTGACCTCGGAAGCGATCTTGCTTTCAAGGTCCTTCAGTTCGTTCTCGGCGAGCGTCATGCGCGGATGACCTTCGCGCAGCTGGGTCTTGAGTTCTGAAATCTTGCGCAGGATCTGGGTTTCCTGCTCGCGCAGCTTCTGGATGAGAGGCGAATCGAGCACCGCAGCCACGGATTCGACATCGGCGCCCGTAGACACAAGTTTCTGCACCTGGCTGAAGCGCGCCTCGGTCTCGGCGCGCTTGCCGCGCGCGACCACGAGTTGGGTATCGAGCTCGGAACGCTGGCGCACATACACGCTGGCGCCGCCCACCTCGACGATGCCTGACTTGCGGCGGAATTCCTCAAGCCGCCGCTCGGAGGAAACGACGCGGTTGCGCAGTTCCTGGGCGCGCTGGTTGAGCCATTCGGAGGCGCGGGTCGTCGCCCTGCCCTTGCTTTCGAGCTGTTCGAGGACATAGAGGTCGGCCACCGTATTCGCCGCCAGCATGGCCATCGCCGGATCCGGCGAATTGAAGCGCACCGTGATGACGCGCGAGCGCAACGCCGGCAGGACCTTCAATCCGAAGAGGAAGAAGTCGGTCGCGGTTTCGATCGCCTCTTCCCGCAACTGTTCGGGAGTGCGCTTCGCCCTGGCGAGGGCTTCGGTCTTCTTGGCCAAAAGCTCGGCGCTGTAGCGCCCGCCCGAAACGAGATCGCGGCCCCAGGTCATGATCGCGCCGGCCGCGTCGCTGATCGGCGCGGTGATCACCGACATCAGGCTCTTTTTCTTCGGCTTCAGCGAGGGATTGAACAGCGGGTTCGCGACGAGATCGAGCTTGACGACGACCTTGCGCGCCAGTTCGCGGGAGCTGAGGACCGCGGCTTCGGTTTCGTTGGTGTAATAGTCCGGACGCAGGCTCGAAACCACCGATTCGACATTGAGCACGCGCTGGCGGCTCGGCTCGACCACGAGGTTGACCTCGGAACTGTAAAGCGGCGTCAGGCTGTTGGCATAAACGGTCGCCCAGGCGGTCAGGAACAGGGCGATACCGAGAATGAGATAGCGGCGCCGCTTGAGGATATTGAGGACATGAGGGATCGAGAGACCGGACTGCGCCTCCTGTTCGCGGCTGGCGAATTCCTCGACGCGCCGCGACTCCTTCCCGGGCCCATGCAGTGGCGTTACCGTGCTCATGCCTCAACCCTGGCGCCGGTGTGCAAGTTGCACGACGGGCACCGTCCTTGTCCTGATCGGGAATTCAACACCGCCCCGATCCGCTGCCCGCGTTTCGGCGGGGCGAACGAAGCCAGGTCGGTTTTCAAACGCGATCTGACTTAAACTGATATATCGCAAACGTATCATTAGCCATTAAAATCATAGAATTTTACGAAAATTCGAGACACTTGAACCGATGCTATCGCACCGCTCCGCCATCGTCGGTTTCAGCGATATATCGTTGTTTTTGTCTCACGAAAGCAGGGCCGACGACTATCCGTAGCAGCACGGACTCGGGCACTACTTACAAAGTAATATATAAGTTTAGTAATAGTCAAGGAAAAAGGGCAACGGAAGGACTGGTTTTGCCGGCCAACGAATGCAGGCAACAGACCGTTCGCCCGCCGCAAAATTCGCGGCATTCCCGCAGATCCTGCGTTTCGGAAAAAATGAGAACCGGCGCCCCCCGATCACAGGGACTGACGTCGGCGCATCCCGCGACCGGATGGTCCCCATCGGATCGTCGAATGTCCGCTTCTTTTGAACGGCTTGGCGCTATCGTCCACGCCCCTTGGGGGATCGGGACGCACGGCGCGCGCTAAAACAGCCGACGCTCGACCTCGATCGTGTCGCCCGGCAGCACCGGGGCCGAGGGCAGCGCGTCGAAAACGTTGCGCCCGCTGCCGGAATCCCGGGTGATCTTGACCGACGATGTCCTGGCGCGGCGGGTATAGCCGCCGCCCAGCGCCACCGCCTGGGTTACATCGATGCCGGCAACGTAGGGATAGGATCCGGGCCGGCTGACCTCGCCCAGGATGAAAAAGGGCCGGTAGTTGAGCACCTCAATCGATATCCGGGGATCGACGATATATTTGTCGTTCAGGGTTTTCTGCAGGGAGGTCTGCATCTCGGTGACGGTCAGGCTGCCGGCCTTGAACTGGCCCACCAGCGGCAGCGCGATGTTGCCCGAACCGTCGATGACGAATTCGCCGGAAACATCCTGATGGCCGAAGACGACAACCTTGAGCTTGTCGCCCGGCCCCAGGCGGTATTCATCGGGCACGCCGGTTGCGGCCTTGGCCGGCCCGGCGGCGGTCGCGGCCGGTACCGGGCCGCTCGTCGCGTGAATGATCGATGATCGCGGGCGCGAACAGCCGGCCAAGCCGACAACGAGCGCCAAACCAACCGCCATCCAGAACTGCGTCGTCTTCATGACTCTCATCCGCTTTGCCGTCCGGGGCGCGCCAAATTTCCGCCTGATCATTTAGCGCAGCCTTCGCCTTCCTGCCACCGATTACAACCGCTCGACGATGGCGATCGAAAAACGCATGTCCTTGTAATCGCTGCCGCTGCTGGTCGACTGGCGCTCGGCGTACTCGGCCGCGCCGCGCAGCGACCAATTCTGCCCGATCAACCAGCGCCAACGGAAGGCCCATCGGGTCGTATCGTCCTCGCGGTTGGTGCCGCCGGTCTTCTGGTTCTGAAGGCTGCCTTCGACGCTGAGTATGAGGTTGTAAAGCGCTTCCCAATCGAGCTTGAGGGAATAGGTACTGACGACGACGGCGCTGGCGGAGGTCTGCTGGGTTTCGGCGACCTCGCGCCCGACGTTTCCCGACAGCGTCAGAAGTCCGGTCGGGTTCCACAGGAATCGGCCGCGAAAGGATGGTCCCTTGGAGGGACGCAGGGTCGGATCCTTGTAATTCTGCTGGAAATAGCCCGCGCCGAATTCGAGGAAGGAGATGCCCGAAACGTCCCACACCAGTCCGACCAGCCCTTCGTAACCGTGCGATCCGAGCTTCTTGCGGTTATCGTCGACGGATGCCGAATAGTCGCGGTAATTGCCCGCGCCTTCAACGAAGATCTGGCTGCCTTCGTCCACCTCGTGGCCGAAGCGCTGGCGCAGCGCATAGGTCCAGACGTCGCGGTCGTCGTTGTTCACGCTGCCGTTGTCGAAAAAGTCGGCGAGGCCCGCCGTCACGGTCGTGCGCGAAAAAATGTCGCCCGCGTCGCGGCTGTAGCTGCTGCTGAAATTGAAATTCTGGAAGGTCGTGGGCTTCGCTTCGTTCTGGTTGTCGAGCGAATCGCGCGACTGATGGCCGCGGCTCCAGTTGAGGCCCAGCGTCGCCGATTCGCCTTCGTCGATATCGACCTTGCCGCTGGCGCCCGCGTTGAAGTCGCTGAAATTCTCGACTTCCGTATCGAGATAACGGCCAAGGTTGCCGCCGAGGTCCAATGCCAGAGAATGATTGTTCCAGTCCGATGCCAGGCGCAGGCCGGGCTTGAAGCTGAACAGCGTATCGGAGACCTGGCCGCTCGGCTTGCGATAGACGTTGTCGTCGTAAGCGGTTTCCAGTTCCATCGTCGAATTGAAGATGAAACTGCCGAGCGTCTCGGCATTGCGCGACACGGGGCCCGCCCTGGGTCCGACCTGCAGCCGGCCGAGCGCCGTCAGCGCGTCATTGAGATAGATGCCGAGGGGATCGTATTCGGGCCGCGGGCGGCCTTCGACCGATTCCGCGTTGGCACTCTGCGCGAGGGCCTGGACGGGCGCCAGAATGAAGGCCGTCAACACGGCGGCCACGATGCCGGCGCGGCCGGGAACGAAGGGCCCGTCTGGAACCCGCGGGTTCTTGAACTTCAATCCGTGCTCATCCCCTGACGGTTCCCCATCCCGTGGCAGGACAACGCGGCCGGTATCAGCCCGGGCTGGCGCGCTGGACAGTCTGCACCGGCTTGGAGATGTCGTCGGTTTCCGGGCCGGCGTTAGGCGTCGTTCGTTCAAGCAGATCGGCGATTGACGAGGCGATCTGCGATTCATAGCGGGTCTGGGTTTCAGGCGGCGTGAACAGCGCCGAACGCATTTCCGGCAATGCATTAAAGACGGACGGGCGGTTCGCCGGCTCGACGATCATGCCCGTCAGGTAGGTCTTGAGCGAATCGCCCCCGCCCATGTCGAAACCGAGGTTGAGCTTGCCGCCGGTTACCCGCACGGTGACGGTGACAGCGCCGCCCTGGCGTTCCGTCGCCGTCTGGAAACCGCCCAGGCCCTTGGTGGACAGCACCGACTGCTTGAGCCAGTTGTCCGGCGTGGCCTGGCTGACGCCGATCGACTTGCCGTTGGCGACGATCTTTTCGCCGAAGGGCGCGAGGCTGGTCGTCGCGTCGCCGGTCGATTCGGTCATCAGCGTCACGCGGTATTCGCCATCGGGCATATCGACGGAGATGCGTTCGACGCCGGTCACGCCGTCGCCCAGAATGTCGGCCTCTTCGCCCGGGCGACGGATCGCCTGCATCTGCCTGCCGGCGAGCATCGGATCGTTCGGCAGCACTCTTCTGAACCCCGAGTGCGTCTTGGCGTCGGCAGGCGCGAAGTCGAAGGCCATGACGCCTGCGGGCGGCCGGAAGTCGCGGTCGATCTTGAGCTGTACGACCTTGAGGGAGGACAGCGTCTCCTTGACCGCCTGGGACACGCGTTCGGCGGCAGAGATGATCAGGGCCGGATCGCGCACGATGCCGGCGTCCTTGAGCTGCTGCACGACTTCGAGCGCGCGCTTGGCCACATCGTCGGGACTGGCCCCCACCGCGGCCAGGTAT
Source organism: Alphaproteobacteria bacterium (assembly GCA_964229575.1). GTDB lineage: Bacteria > Pseudomonadota > Alphaproteobacteria > SMXQ01 > SMXQ01 > WHSO01. Next base: position 7,565 of record CAXRES010000071.1, on the reverse strand, counting down.
TGCTTGAGAGCGAGAAGGGATTCCGGCGTGCCGGTCAGCAGGCCGGCAAGGACGACGGCCGGAATCCTCACCGGTTGCTGGGCATCCTTGGCGCCCGTTGCGTCCTTCGCAGAGGCCTTTTTCTGCCCTGCGGGCGGCTGCGCCTGACCCTGCGGGGGCTGCTGCTGGGCGAACGCCGGCGCCGCGCCAGCCAGGGCAAGAACGGCGACCGCGGCGATCAGGCTGCGCGGCACCGCCCTGGTGAAGATTTCGCTCGCGTTCTCGCCCATGGAAGTCATGTCCTCGGTCATAGCCGAACCAGGCCCACGTCGCGCCACAGCCCGGTATTTGTTTGAAATGATATAACTATTACTTAAGCCCAAAGCCACCGAAAACAACCCCCCGCGCGGCGGGCCGCACCAGTATCCGCCCCAGGCCATAAGAAACCATTGACGCCGGCCTGCTCCGGGCCGATATCGGCGTCGGAACAACGCCCTTTCGAGCCGAGCAGGCCAAACCCGTGCAAATCCCACACCCCCGTCCGGCCGACCTGCCCCCGGAGACCGGCGAAAGCCGTCCGGCGGTCATCGAAGTCGACGGCCTGTACAAGCGTTACGGCGCCATCGTCGCGGTCGACGGCGCGAGCTTCGCCGTGCGCCGCGGCGAAACGGCGGCGCTGCTCGGCGCCAACGGCGCGGGCAAGACGACGACCATCGCCATGCTGCTCGGCCTGCTGCTGCCGGACGCGGGCAGCATCCGCATTCTCGGCATCGACATGCTCGCCGACCGTTACCGGGCCCTGCCGCGCATGAATTTTTCCTCGCCCTATGTCGATCTGCCGCGCCGGCTGACGGTGGCGCAGAATCTCGAAATCTTCGCCCGCCTCTATGGCGTGCGCGACGTGTCGGGACGCGTGCGCGAGATCGCCGGCGAACTTGAGATGACCCGGCTTCTCGACCGGCCGGCCGGCCAGCTTTCCGCCGGCCAGCGTTCGCGCGTGGCGCTCGCCAAGGCGCTGATCAACCGCCCCGAGGTGCTGCTGCTCGACGAGCCCACGGCCTCGCTCGATCCCGACACCGCCGATCGCATGCGGGGCTATCTGATGTCCTTCCAGCAGAGCCGGGGCATGACCATTCTGCTCGCCTCCCACAACATGTCCGAGGTCGAGCGCATGTGCTCCAGCGTCTTCATCATGCGCGATGGACACATCCATGATCGCGGCACGCCTGACGAGCTGATCTCGCGCTACGGACGGCGCAATCTGGAAGAGGTTTTCCTTCACATCGTGCGCGACACGGCGGCTCAATGACCGGCGATCTTCCCCCGATCGCAGGATTCCGTGCCGGCGCCAACCGCGCTTTCGCGATGGCGCTGCGCCATATCTATATCCTGCGTTCGAGCTGGCCGCGCGTCTTCGAGCTGATCTACTGGCCGATGATGCAGATGATCCTGTGGGGCTTCATCTCCAAGTTCATGGCGACCAATTCGAGCTGGGTGGCACAGGCCGCCGGCGTGCTGATCGCGGCCGTGCTGCTGTGGGACGTGATGTTTCGCGGCCAGCTGGGATTTTCCGTATCCTTCCTCGAAGAGATGTGGTCGCGCAACCTGCCCAATCTGTTCGTCGCGCCGCTGCGCCCGCATGAGTTCATCGCCGCCCTCGTCCTGATCAGCCTGGTACGCACGCTGATCGGCGTGCTGCCGGCGGCGGGCCTGGCGATCGTCTTCTATCACTATTCGATCTTCGATCTTGGCCTGCCGCTGGTCGCGTTTTTCTTCAACCTGATGATGCTGGGCTGGTCGGTGGGGCTGATCCTCACCGCGCTGATCCTGCGCAACGGGCTTGGCGCCGAAAGCCTCGCCTGGATGGCGATGTTCGTGCTGGCGCCCCTGTCCGGCGTGTTCTACCCGGTGGAAACGCTGCCGGGCTGGCTCCAGGTCGTCTCTCTCGCCCTGCCGTCTTCCTACGTCTTTGAAGGCATGCGCGCCGTGCTTTTCCATGGCGTCGTGCGCATCGACTACCTGCTCGCGGCGCTTGGCCTCAATCTGCTCTACCTCGGCGCGGGCGCGGCTTATTTCCTCCATACCTTCCGCGTCGCGCGTCGCACCGGCCTTCTGATGCGCCTTGGCGAATAAGGGACAACACCTACTTGTTGCCGGCCCGTGCCCGGCTTAACCTTTGCCGACAACGTCCATGACGGGACATTCGCGGGAAAATGACGGCGCGATGAGCAGCGACGAGCGCAAACCGGACGACGATCAGGCAGGCAATCTCGATCCGGCATCGATCCTGTCGGGCTGGCGCGACGCCTTCCGCACGGTCGCGGGCGCATTTCTGTGCCCGGCCTGCGACCTGCTGCGCCGCGGCGCGACGATGGCGATGACGAAGCGGAATCCGCAACCGGCGCGCTGGCGCGCGATTCTGAAAGTGGCGCGCTGGCGCGCGATTCTGAAACCGGCGCGCTGGCGCGCGCGGTGCGCGGCTTTCCGCTTGCCGGCGCGGCGGTCGGGCTCGCCGCCGCGATCGTGTTCGTCGCCGCCCGCCTCCTCGGCCTGCCGATGTTCGCCGCCGGCGCCGCGGCGCTGGCCACGGCTTCTTTTGCCAGCGGCGCCCTGTTCGAATCGGGCCTCGCCCGTTTCGGCGAAACCGCGGTCAGGCGGGCCGGTCGCGATGAGTTGCTCGCGTCGATGCGCAACCGCACGCCGGGCTTCTACGGGATCGTCGTCAGTGTCTGCATCCTTGCCATGAAGATCGGCGCGCTCGCCGCGATCGCCGGCACGGGCCGGGCCTCGGCGGCGCTGGTCGCCGCGGGCGCGGTATCGTGGACGGCGATGCCGGTGCTGCTCTACCTGCTGCCCGCCGCCGCCGATCGCGGTCTCGCGGCACGGGCGGGCGTGCCTGCCTTCAACGAACTGGCGATCGCCGCGGCGCTGGCGGCGGCGGTGGCGCTGCTGGTCCTCGGGCCGTGGACCGGGATCATCGCGCTCGCCTTCGCCGCTGTCGGCGCCTTCAAGATTTACTGGTTCTCCCGGCGCATGGTCGGCGGCGTCACCGGCGCGGCCCTCGGCGCCGCCCAGCAGGCGGCCGAGACCGGCGTTCTCCTCGCCGTGGCCGCGGTCGGTTAGGGGTTCCCGTGAGCGGCGTCACACGCTGGTGGTGGGTGCGCCACGGCCCGGTGCATAACCCCGAGCGCAGACTCTACGGCCAGATGGACCTCGATGCGCATTTCCCCGACGAAGACGCGCTTTCAGCGCTCGCGCGCAGGTTGCCCGCGGACGCGGTGTGGCTGACCTCGCACCTCAGACGCACCCATCAGACGGCGAACGCCCTGCGTGCGGCGCTGGGCACGGCACACGAAGCGGCGCCCGCCGCCTTCGCCGCGCTGGCCGAACAGCATTTCGGGGCCTGGCAGGGATTGAGCTTCGCCGAGCTGCGCGCGCTGGGCGACGATTTCGAACGGATCTGGAACGCCCCCGGCGCCACCCGCCCGCCCGACGGCGAGAATTTTTCCGATGTGATCGCCCGCGTGGCGCCGCTGGTGGAAAAACTCACCGCCGACCATGCCGGACGCGACATCGTCGCCGTGGCCCACGGCGGATCGATCCGCGCCGCCCTTGCGCTCGCCCTCGGGCTCGATGCGGACACCGCGCTCGGCTTTCGCATCGACACCCTGTCGCTGACCCGCATCGACTTCGTGCCGGAAGGACGCGAGCGCGTCCCCGGCGCGCTCCGGCGCTGGCGCATCGAAGCGGTCAATCTTCCCCCCGCCTGAGTCCTCCGTTGCCCCGGATTGCGGGGACAAGTGCGGCATGCCTCGGTGACGGGGGAATTTCACGCGGCGGTTTTGTGGGTAAATCTGTGGAAAAGTTTCAGGCTTGCGGGCGCTTCACGCAATTGGAAGAGCGCCGCGGCGCGTGTTACTTTGGCCGCCATCACCTGCCCGCAACAAGGCCTCCCCGATGAGCGAAACCGCCAGCCATCCCAGCCGCGACCAGGCCGAGCCGCGCGCCGCCGATCGCGCGGGCGGCGGCAGCGGCGTGCTGATCGCCGCCGACATCGAGGCGCTCGGCAAGGCCGGCGCCATCGCCCCTGCGAAACCCATCGAGAAAGGGCAGATCCAGCCCGCCAGCATCGACCTGCGGCTGGGCCCCGTCGCCTATCGCGTGCGCTCGTCGTTCCTGCCGATCGAAGGGCGCTCGGTTGCCGAAAAGCTGGAACGCCACGCCATGCACGCCATCGACCTGTCCAAAGGCGCCGTGCTGGAACGCCACTGCTTCTACGTCGTGCCGTTGCTCGAGTCCCTTGCCCTGCCGAAAACCCTGTCGGGCACGACCAACCCCAAGAGTTCGACCGGCCGACTCGACGTATTCACCCGCGTGATCGCCGACGGCGCCGGCGCCTTCGATCTCGTGCCGGCCGGCTACCGCGGTCCGCTTTATGCCGAGATCAGCCCGAAAACGTTTTCGATCTACGTTCACGAAGGCTCGCGCCTCACCCAGTTGCGCCTGCGCCGCGGCGCCGTCGCGCTGTCGGAAAAGGCGATGCGCGAGATTCACGGGGCGACGCCGCTCGTGCACAGCGACGAGGCCGCGGCGACCATCAAGGACAACACCATCGCCGTCTGCGTCGATCTGGAAGGCAGGGACTCGCGGGGGCTGATCGGATATCGCGCGCGACGGCACACCGGGGTGATCGACCTCGACCGCATCGGCCATTACGACGCCGCCCATTTCTGGGAACCGATCCACGCCGAAGCCGACGGCGGGCTCATTCTCGACCCGGACGAGTTCTATATTCTCGCATCGAAGGAGCGCGTTTCGGTGCCGCCAAGCCTTTGCGCCGAAATGGTCGCCTACGACGTGCTCAACGGCGAGTTCCGCGTGCATTACGCCGGCTTCTTCGACCCCGGCTTCGGCTGGCCCGGCGGAACGCGCGCGGTGCTGGAAGTGCGTTCGCACGAAGTGCCGTTCCTGCTCGAACACGGCCAGATCGTCGGTCGATTGGCCTACGAACGGCTGACCGGCGCGCCCGAGCGCATCTATGGGCAGGACATCGGTTCGTCCTATGCCCACCAGGGCCTGACCTTGTCCAAGCATTTCCGCCGCTGAATCCGCCCGGCCGGGGCGATCAGGACACGCGCGCGAGCGTCACCAGCGCCACGATCATCGTGTTGAGCAGCGTGGCGATGGCGCAGAGATAGAACGTGTTGCGGATATCGGCCTGACCGACGCGGGCGCGGCCGTTTCCGATCCAGGAATCGCCGAGCCCGCCGCCCTTGGTGCCGAAGGGACCGCCGAGCGCGAGGCCGAGCCCCCCCGCCACCGCCGCCTTGACCCGTCCGTCGTTGACGATCAGATCGCGCTGCGCATCGAGCGCCATGAAATGAATGGCCTGGCCGACGCGCGCGCGTGGCGTCAGGGCGCCGGCGAAGCTGAGCAGATAGGCCGCAATGTAGGACGGCAACAGGCCGAGCGCATGATCGAAGGCGAGCGCGGCAGCGCCGAAGGCGCGTCCTTCGCGGTCGCGGTTGAGCACGGCGCGCGCGATCTGGCCGACGGCGCGGCTGACGAGCAGTCCGGGCAGGCCGAGCAGCACATACCAGAACACCGGGACGACGATGCGGCGCGCAAAGCCGATCGCGCCCATTTCCACGACGATGCGCGCGAGCCCGAACTTGTCGAGGCGCGAGGCGTCGCGCCCGGTGAGTTCGGCCACCAGCGCGCGGCCTTCCTCGAGGTCGTTCCTGGCCGCGAACGTGAGGCCCCGCCGCAGGCCGAGAAATACCCGGCGCCCCGAAACGCAGACGAACAGCACGGCGGCGTCGATGAGCCAGCCATAGGGCAACCGGAGCGACAGATGGGCGAGGCCGAAACCCAGGGCCACGCCCAGGGCGACCAGCAGGGCAACGACCGCGGCGCCACGCACCAGAAGATTACGCTGGGAGCGACCTGCGCGGTTGAGGCGCCGCTCCAACCCCTGCGCCACCGTGGAAAAGATCGCGCCGCCGTCCGGCGCCAGGCGCGCCAGGCCGGGCACCAGCCCGAACATCATGTCCGCCACCAGCACGACGAGCAGCACGATCAGCGCGTCGCCATGACTTCCGGGAAAGAGCGGCATGAAGCTGGTCATCGGGAAATGCGCGTTTTCTCCGGGCGGGATCGGGACCGCGCAACCTCGGCGCGGCCCTTGGGCATATTTTTCTTTCGGCGGCGGCTTTGCAAGGCAAACCTTCCGCGCGATCGGCGCAAATGCGGCACAGCCCCGGCATTTTTCGGTCGCCTTTGCGCGATTGAGGTCCGCCGCGATCAGCGCCGGCGGGCCAGCGCCTCTTCGATAAGCGCCACGATGTCGTCATATCCCGCCGCGCGCGCCGCATCGAGGGCGGTTGCGCCCTCGCGCCCGCGGCGGGCGGGATCGGCGCCGGCGGCGAGAAGCCGGCGCACAGCATCCTTGCGCCCGGACCCGGCCGCCCAGAAGAGCGCGGTTTCGCCGTACTCGTCGGGGAAATCCGGGTTCGCGCCCGCGGCAAGCAGCAGGTCCATGACCGCGACGTGATCGGCCCATGCCGCGAGGATGAGCGCGCTGACCCCGCCATCGATGGCGCCTGAACGCACGTTGACGCGAGCGCCGCGGGCGAGCAGCAGGCGGACGAGTTCTGTGTCGCGATGCAGCGCCGCCCACATCAGCGGCGTGCGGCCGTCGGCGCTGGCGACGTTCACCTCCGCGCCCGCAGAAATAAGGCTGCGCATCATGTCGATCTCGCCGCGAACGACGGCGTAGTGCAGCGCCGTCTCGCCGTTTGCGTTGGCGAGCTTCGGATCGGCTCCGGCCGCGATCAGGTCCCTGACGACAGGCATCGCGGCCGCGCGCACGGCGTAGATCAGCGCGGTATTGCCATCGACGTTGCGGTAATTGACGTCGGGACCATAGGCGAGGATGGCGCGCACGACTTCGAAATGCCCGCCGAAGGCGGCATCCATCAGCGGGGTGTCGCCGTCCTTGGCCGGGCGGTGGATCGAAGCGCCGCGGGCAAGCAGCAGCCTGGCCGTGTTGATGCGGCCCGAGGAAGCCGCCCAGGCGAGCGCGGTGCGCCCGTCGTCGTCGTGCGCATCGATGCGCCCGCCCGCGGCCAGCAGGCGGGCAACGATGGCCTCGTGCCCGCCGACGGCGGCGCGCATCAGGGCGGTGATGCCGAGATCGTCGTGGCCGTTCGGATCGGCGCCCATGCGCAGCAGGCGTTCGACGTCCCCCGCCCGGCCCATCCAGGCAGCGCGAATGAGCTGGCGGTCGACGTGTTCGGCGCTGTGCTCGGCCCGGGTGGTCGGAAGTGCGGACAAAACCATCGCCATCGTCATCGCCAGGGCGACGACGGCCGTCGAAAGCCACGCTGGAAAAGCCGGGCGGCGAAACATCGTGTGAAATTCTAGCATGGTCCGGACGAACCATCGGGGCGCGCGAGCGATCGCGGCGGCGGTGCAAAGGCGTTTTGCCGAGGCCCCGGGCGGTGCAATATGCCGCCATGACCGATACCTCAGGCCCCGCCGCCGCCGCAGACCGGCTTGCCTTGCCCGACCTCGCGCCGGGCAGC
>CAXRES010000070.1:0-3963 GCA_964229575.1 Alphaproteobacteria bacterium | reverse complement strand
TCTCAGCGTGCCTCGCGCCAGCAGGGTGCCTTGCGCGGCACTAGCTGCCCAGACCGGCTGGTCGGCCTTGAACACATGCAGCCCCTTGCAGCCCGGCACGCGATCCGTGTAGATGCCGTCAGGCCCGACCGTTTCCGGCGTTTCCAGGCCGAAGCGCCGGCCGATCTCGAAGTCGTCGGCGCCGTGACTTGGCGCGATATGGACGAAGCCGGTGCCGGTGTCGGTGGTGACGTGATGGCCTTCGAGCAGCGGCACGGCGAAGTCGTAGCCGCCCCGGCCCTCCGGCAGCCCGCGCAGGGGATGGGCCAGAACGGCGCTGTCCAGTTCGCGGCCCTTGAGGCGGGCGCGGACCTCGTGCGTGGCGATGCCCGCCCTGGCCGCCATGTCGGCGAGCAGCGCATCGGCGCAGATCAGCCTTTCCCCGACCCGCGCCAGAGATTTTTCCGCCGTCGCGGTGACCTCGATCACCACGTAGTCGATGTCGGCGCCGAAAGCCACCGCGCGGTTGGCGGGCAGCGTCCACGGCGTCGTCGTCCAGATGACGACGGCGGCGCCCTCGACTTCCTTGCGCGGCGAAGACACCACCGGGAAGCGCACCCAGACGGTGTTGGACGTGTGGTCTTCGTATTCGACCTCGGCCTCGGCCAGCGAGGTCTTTTCGACCACCGACCACATCACCGGCTTGAAGCCGCGGAACAGCCCGCCATTGAGGACGAACTTGCCCAGTTCCTCGATGATCGCGGCCTCGGCCTCGTTGGTCATCGTGGTGTAGGGATTTTCCCAGTCGCCCTGCACGCCGAGGCGCCTGAATTCGTCGCGCTGCACGTCGATCCACCGGGCGGCGAAGGCGCGGCATTCGGCGCGGAAGTCGATGACCGGCACCTGGTCCTTGTCCTTGCCGGCCTCGCGGTAGCGTTCCTCGATCTTCCATTCGATCGGCAGGCCATGGCAGTCCCAGCCCGGAACGTAATTGGCGTCATAGCCCTGCATCTGGCGGGTGCGGTTGATGACGTCCTTGAGGATCTTGTTGAGCGCGTGGCCGATGTGGATGTTGCCGTTGGCATAGGGCGGGCCGTCGTGCAGGATGAATTTCTCCCGCCCCTTCGACTGCGCGCGCAGGCGCCGCCACAGGCCGATCTTCTGCCAGCGGGCGAGCCATTCGGGCTCGCGCTCGGGCAGGCCGGCCTTCATCGGAAAGTCGGCTTTCGGCAGGAAAACGGTGGATTTGTAATCGGTGCTCATCGCGGCGCGTTCTATGGCTTCGGTTGGGCGGCATGGAAAGCCGAACGGCCCGCCAAGTCAACCTTTCCCGGTCAATCGGCCGGCCCCGGCCGCGGCAGATCGGCGAGCCGCCGGCGCGTCTCGGCCACGTCCCGATGCATCTGGGCGACGAGGCCATCGACGCTTTCAAAGCGTTGCTCGCCCCTGAGCCAGGCATGGAAGGCGACCCGGAGGGTGCGGCCGTAAAGATCGCCCGAATAGTCGAGCAGGAATACTTCGAGCCTTGCGTCCCGACCGTCGAACTGCGGCCGAAGCCCGAAGGACGCCGCGCCGTCATGCCATTCGGCGCCGTCGGCGCCGACAATGCCGGCCCGCACCGCATAGACGCCGCGCGCCGGATGCAGGTAATCGCCCATCGCCACGTTGGCCGTCGGGAAACCCAGTTCGCGCCCGCGCGCGTCGCCGTGTACCACTTCGCCCTCGACCTCCCACGGATGGCCGAGCAGGGCCTCGGCCGTCGCCGGGTCGCCCGCGGCGATCGCCTTGCGGATGGTGTTCGACGATATCACCGTGCCCGCCGCGTCCGCGACCTTGGGCGCCGGCGTCACGCCGAACCCGGCCGCCCGCCCCAGTTCGCAGAGCATTGCCGGAGTGCCGGCGCGGCCGCGGCCGAAGCGAAAATCATCGCCGACCACAACATGGCGCACGCCCAGACGGCGGCCGAGAATTTCGCGCGCGAAGTCTTCCGCCGCGATGGCGGCGAACGCACGGTCGAAAGCGGCGACGATGAGCGCGTCGAGGCCAAGCGCCGCCAGCATGCGCGTCTTGGCGGCAAGCCCCGACAGCGCGAAAGGCGGCTGGCCGGGATTGAACAGGCGGCGGGGGTGCGGCTCGAAGGTGAGGACCGCCGAGGGCGCACCCGCGCGCCGGGCGATGGCGCGCGTCTCCTCGATCACCCGGCGATGGCCGCGGTGGGCGCCGTCGAAATTGCCGATAGCCAATACCGCGCCGCGGAGATCGGTCGGCAGGTCGTCGCTGAGGCGGATCAGGCGCATGGGCGGGAAGGCTGTCCTTTCACGCCCTGACATAGGAGGCGCCGGGCCGAAAGGTCAAGAAAAACCACGAGGAAAAACCTGCAAAAACTCTGGAAAAGCTCTGGAAAAACAACGGGCCCCGGCGGCTGCCCGCCGGGGCCCGGAAAGCCGGTCGGCGCGGGTCTCAGGTAATTTCCATCGCCATGCAGCCGCCATCGAGGAACAGGTTTTCGCCCCAGACGAAGTCCGAATCGTCGCTCACCATGAACAGCACGGCCTTGGCCATGTCGTCGGGCACGCCGGGACGACCGGCGAGATTGACGACGGGGCGGGTCGGATCGAAATCCGCCTTGCCGACGGGCGAGCCGATCTTGTTGGGCGAGATCGAATTGACGCGAATCTTGTGGGGCGCCAACTGCACCGCCATCGAGCGGGTCAGGTTGATGACCCCGCCCTTGGCCGAGGTATAGGCGAGCGCCCGGTGCCGTCCGCGCCAGCCCGAAGTCGAGGCGACGTTGAGGATGTTGCCGCCTCCGCCCTGGGCCACCATCTGCTGGGCGGCGTATTTGCCCATCAGGAACGGCGAGGTCAGGGTCACCGCCATGACGCGGTCCCATTCTTCCTTGGTGATCTCGAAGATCGTCTTGTTGTCGGAAATGGCGACGTTGTTGACGACGATGTCGATCCGCCCGAAAGCGGCGACGGTGTCCTTCATCAGCTTCTGGACCTGCGCCTCGTCGGCGACGTTGGTGAAGAAGGCCTGCGCCTTGCCGCCTTCCTTGACGATCGCCGCGGCGACCGCCTCGGCACGGCTTTTTTCCAGATCGACGACGGCCACGGCCGCCCCTTCGCGGGCGAGCGTGTGCGACACCGCTTCGCCGATGTTGCGGCCGGCGCCGGTGACGATGGCGACCTTCCCCTTGAGTTTCATGTTCTGGTTCTCCCGAAGCTGCCGCGCGCAAACGAGGGCGGCGCGACGATGATTTTTCAAGGGCGCCATTCAACCGCAGCGGGGCCGCCGGGTCAATCGCGCGGGGGCGGGCGCGCGGGGACGGGCGCGCGAGACCGGCGCGCCGCCCGCATCGGGCCTGTTCCAGAGCGCCCGTTGGCTGTATCCTCGACGCGCCCTCATTTCCGGAGACCGCCTGCCATGGCCCGCATGCCGAAGATTCCCAAGGTCCGCGAATACGTCGAACTGACGCTGGGCGACGGCAGGGTGCTCAAGGGCTACGTCTTCATCGACGCCACCTCGCGCATCCAGGACCTGCTCAATGCCGAACTGCGTTATTTCGCCTTCGTCGACCAGCAGGAACAGATTCATCTTCTCAACAAGGAATGGGTCAAGATCGCCCGCCCCTTCGACGGCTGATCGCCAGACCCATCGCAGAAATCCACACAGGGAGACTTCGCATGGCCCGCAAACCCGCCCGCCGTCCCAGGAAAGCCAGCCACAAGAAGGCGCCTGCAAGGCGCGCTTCGAAGAAAGCGCCCGCCAGGCGGGCCTCCGGGAAAGCGCCCGCAAAGCGCGCACCGAAAAAGGCACCCGCCAAACGGGCGAGCGCCAGGGTGGCATCCCGCGGCAAGCTCAAGCTCGCCATCGGCATCGAACGCTATGACCGCCACTTCCCGTTCTTCGACAACACCGTGAAGGTGCCCTCCAACATCGATCTTACGGTGCTGCAGGTCGGCCAGAGCGTGATCTTGCGCG
>CAXRES010000069.1:0-3785 GCA_964229575.1 Alphaproteobacteria bacterium | reverse complement strand
CTGCGCCGCTTCGCCTTCAAGCTGGGCGAAACGCTCGGCAAGCGCGCCGTCTGGTGGGGATCGTGGTGGCGCGACGGGCGCGGCCGGCTGGAGCGCGGGTGACGGGGCGCGTTATTCGGGAATATGTCCGAAATGCGGATTACCGGACCGAACAGAAAGATAGCCGATGGGCAGATCCGCTACGCCGCCTTCCAGCCCAGCCCGAGGCGGGCGCAGTTGGGCACCTGCAGGACTCCGTCTTCCATGTAGGGCCGCCAGGCTTCGAGCACCGCTGCTTCCAGCGCGGCGAGGCGCTCGGGCGCCAGCCCTTCGACCTTCTTCGTGAACGACCGCTTGAGGCCCTTCGACACGTAATCGCGCGGATCCTCGACGCGGTTGCGATAGCGCAGCTCGCGCTCTTCCGTGCGCGCGAAGCCCGCGCGATCGAGAATGCCCTTGAGCGTACCCGGCGCGCTCATCGCGTGGCGCGACGGCGGCGGGCCGTCCTTTTCGCCGAAGAAGTCGGCCACCGCGCGCCGCGGCACGATGAAGGGCGGGTTGTCCTCGTAGGCGCCCCACACGACATAGGCGACGCGCCCGCCCGGCTTGAGCACGCGCAGGACCTCGCGCGCGGCGGAAACCTTGTCGTCCGGAAACATCAGGCCGAAACGGCAGGTCACGCAGTCGAAGCGCGCATCGGCGAAGGGCAGCTTCGTCATGTCGCCGGCGACGAAACGCATGATCGGGATCGACAGGTTCACCGCGCGCCCGCGCGCGGTCGCCAGCATGTTGGGTTCCAGATCGCAGCAGGTGACGCTGCCCCGGCCCTCCATCGAGAGCGCGATGGACACCGCCGGGTTGCCGGTGCCGGTGGCGATGTCGAGCACCGCTTCGCCGGGACGTATGCCCGCTTGCGCGATGATCATCTGGTTGAAGGTGTCGTCCTGGGTCTTGCCCTGGGGCGCGGATTTGGCCCAGGTCTGGCTGCGTTCGCGCCAGTGATCGCGATTGGATTCCGACGGTTCCGACATGACTGCTCCGGTGATTACTGGCCCAGAAGCTGCTGGAGGCTTTTCGGCGAAAAGATGTCGCGGCTCAGTTCCGAGACGCGCCGGCAGCCGACATAGGCCATCGTCTTTTCGAATTCGGTCTTGAGGATGGAGAGCGCCTTTTCCGCTCCCGCCTGCCCGGCCGTGCCGATGCCGTAAAGCGTGGCGCGGCCGGTCAGCACCGCATCGGCGCCGAGCGCCAGGGCCTTGACCATGTCGCTGCCGCGCCGGATGCCGGAATCGAGGATGACGGTGGTCCTGCCGCCGACGGCCTCCACCACCTCGGGCATGATGTCGAGCGTCGGCGCCGCCGCGTCGAGCGCGCGGCCGCCGTGGTTGGAGACGACGCCAGCCTCGGCGCCGCATTCGACGGCGCGCACCGCGTCTTCCTTGCGCAGGATGCCCTTGATGATCAGCTTGCCCGGCCAGAAGCGGCGCATCTTCTCGATGTCCGTCCAGGTCATGGCGTGGTGGCGCATCGGGCTGCCGCCGCCCGCGCCGGTGGTGATGCGGTGGGCGTACTTCTCCGGATAGTTCTCGTGGCGCGGCATGCCGGTCGTCACCAGGTAGCGCCCCATCACGCCAAGCAGCCAGCGCGGATGCAGCGCCATGTCGGTCACCGAGCGCGCCGAGATGCTGAACGGAATCGAGAAGCCGTTGCGCTTGTTGTATTCGCGGTTGTTGCCGAGCGCGCCGTCGATGGTGACGATCAGCGCCTCGAACCCGGCGTCGCGCGCGCGACCGACGAGCTGGTAGGAAAGTTCTTCTTCCTTCCACATGTAGAGCTGGAACCACAGCCGCCCGCCGGCTTCCCTGGCGATCTTCTCCATCGAGGTGATCGAGCCGGTGGCGAGCGTGAACGGTATGCCCTTGGCGGCGGCGGCCTTGGCCAGCGCCAGTTCGCCCTGGTACCAGGCCAGCCCTGCGATCCCGGTCGGCGCGATCGCCATCGGCAGGTTGGCGCGCTTGCCGAGCAGATCGGTGCCCATGTCGCGGTCGGTCAGGTCCACCATGAAGCGGGTGCGCAGCTTGAGGTCGCGGAAGACCTGGCGGTTGTCGGCCATCGCCACCTCGTCCTCCGCCCCGCGGTCGATGTACTGGAAGACCCCCTTGGGCAGGTGCCTGAGCGCCTGCAGGCGAAGATCGGCAATGTTGTAGCAGCGGTCCAAACGCGACATCGGTTTTCCCCTTGGGCGAGCGGACGGCCTTGGGCGGCCGCCCTTGAAGCCAATTTAGCCGCCCGCCGGGCCAAAACAAAGCCCTCCCGCCGTTGGCCGCCGGCCTGCTATTCTTCGCCCCAGGGAACCAGGAAACGCCCCCACGAAACTCTACAGGGAGTGCTTGATATGACGTTTTCCACATTTCTCGCCCGCGCCGCCCTTGGCGCGGCGCTCGTTGCCGGTGCGGCGGACGCGGCCAGGGCCGACGCCGTCGCCGACTTCTTCAAGGGCAAGCGCATCACCATCATCGTCGGGTCGGGTTCGGGCGGCGGCTACGACGTCTACGCGCGCCTCGCCGCGCGCCACTGGGGCAAGTCCATACCCGGCAACCCGGGCTTCCTTACGAAGAACATGACCGGGGCAAGCTCCATCGTCGCCGCCAATTACGTGGTCAACGTGGCGCCCAAGGACGGCACCACCGTCATGGCGCTGCAGCGCGAAGTCGCGCTCGTGGAAATGATGGGTCAGAGCGGGCCGAAGTTCAAATCGAAGGATCTTCACTGGCTCGGCAGCCTGGCGAGCGAAGCGGGCGTCTGCGGCATCGCCACGCGCACCGGCGTCAAGTCGTTCAACGAAATCTTCGAACGCCAGTTCGTGTTCGGCGGCACCGGCCCCAACATCACCGAATTCCATCCGGCCATGCTCAACAACCTGATGGGCGCCAAGAACAAGCTGATCAAGGGCTATCCCTCGACCCCGCCGATCCACCTTGCCATTGAACGCAAGGAAGTCGACGGCATCTGCCAGTCCTGGGCCTCGTTCAGCGAACAGGCAGGGAAGATGCTCAAGACGGGAGAGATCAGGCCGCTGGTGCAGATGGCGATCAAGCCCGAACCGGAAATGCAGAAGCGCGGCATTCCGATGTTCATGGACTTCGTCAACGACAAGCACCTGGCGCCCGGCCAGACGGTGGACGATGTGAAGACCTACTTCCGCATGATTCTCGCCTCGGGCGTCATGGGTCGGCCCTATGCCTATGCGCCGGAGGTTCCCGCCGACCGCGTGAAAGCGGTGCGCGCGGCCTTCGTCGCCATGACCAAGGACCAGAAGTTCATCGAAGAGGCGAAAAAGCAGCGCCGCGACATCGAGCTCGTCACCGGCGAGGAAATCGCGGAGATCATCAATTCCATCGCCGCGACGCCGCCCGAGAAGCTCAAGCTGCTCGACGAGCACATCAAGTTCAAGGGCCAGGTCGCGCAGACCACCTTCAAGATGGCGCGTCATACCGGCAAGGTCACGGCGGTGGCCGGCGGCGGTCGCGAGATCACCATCGACTACAACGGCAAGCCTGCGATGGCGAAGGTATCGGGCTCCGACACCAGGATTCGCGTCGGCGACAAGAAGGCCGCGCGCGGTGACGTCAAGGTCGGCATGACCTGCACGTTCGTCTATCCCGAATCGGGGATGCAGGCCGAACAGGTCCTGTGCAAGTAAGCATCGCCGCCACGGCGCAAACGAAAAGCCCCCGGCCGGTCCGGGGGCTTTTTTCTAGGCCGTTTTTTCAGCCCATCGGACCCAATCGCAGCCACCTTGATTG
>CAXRES010000068.1:0-13016 GCA_964229575.1 Alphaproteobacteria bacterium | reverse complement strand
GTCGATAAAAAACGGCCGCAGTCGCGGCCGTCTTTTCCATAAGACGCGCACCTTCCCCGGGATTACTTCGTGTCCACCTTACTGGCGCGATCGGCCTGGAACTCCTGCATCTCGAAGCCATGCACCGACAGGTCGATCATGTTGCCGTCGGGATCGCAGACGCGGGTTTCGGCGAAGGGCGGATCGTTCGGCCGCACCTTCGGCCGTTCCATGCCGACGCCTTCAAGCGCGTCGGCGATTTCCTCGGCATCCTGAATGTGGAAGCCGAAGTGTTCGATGCCGGGCGCCACCTCGCCGCGCGTCGGCAGAAGCGCGAGGCAGAGATCGCCGTCCGACAGATAGACCGAGCCCGTCGGGCGCCGCAGCACGACGTCCATGCCGAAGACCTTGGTGTAGTAGTCGGCAAGACGCTGCGGATTTGGCGTCTTGATCGCGATATGGCGGACCTTCGCCTTTCGGTTGGTGGGGCGGTTGGCGGGCTGGGCCATGATTTCCTCCGTTCGATCGCCTTTCCGGCGCTTGCTGTCCCTATAGCATATTTCGCCGCGGCGCGGCGAGGCGGCACGGCTATTCGTCCTCCCCGCCCTTCTTCTTGCGGCTCTTCTTGCCGTCCGACTCCACCGGCACGCCGATCACCTGCTTGGCGACCTCCTGCAGGTGCAGGCGCTTCTTGGCGTTTTCCTCGGTCTGGCCGTTGAAGTAGACGACGCCCGGATGCGGCATCAGGGTCTTGTCGACGGCTTCGACGTCGAGCCGGCGGGAATTGCGCGGCACCTTCGCCCATTCCTGCTGGCCTTCCTTGCCGAGCAGCCAGTTGACGTAGACGGCCGCCGCGTTGGGATGCGGCGCGCGGTCGACGATGCCGACGCCGCCGAAGCCCGAGCTGAGTTGCTGCACCTTGTAGAAACTGTCGGGCAGGGCGCCGATGTTCTTGCCGAGCCCCTGTTCCTGGAACACGGCGACGTCGTTTTCGTCGAGGCCGAGCGCGATGGGATGGCGACCGCGCACCACCCAATCGGCCACCTGGCGGCGGTTGGTCGTGAAGACGATCTTCTGCTTCAACAGCGCGCGCAGGAAATCCTCGCCGAAGTTGGCTTCGACGGTCTGCGAAGCGCCGTTGCCCGAGCCGTTGTAGCGCGGATCGTGCCAGACGATCTTGCCGGCGAACTCCGGCTTCAGGAGATCCTTGATCGAGGTGATCTGTTCCTTCTTGACGAAGTCCCAGTTGACCGAGATGGGATTCTGCACCGTGCCCTCGAAGGCATAGAAGAACTTCTTCTCGTTATCCATCCAGCCCGCGTCGAAACCACCGTGCCAGTATCTATCCTCCATCGTTTCGGGCCGCAGGTAATCGCGCAGCGGCTGGAAAATGCCGCGCGGCTTGAGCCTCGCTACGGCGGTCGACGGGCCCGAAACCCAGACGTCCCAGGCGTAGATCTCCGCCTTGCGCTCGCGCAACAGCTTGGGCACGTCGACCCGGTTCGAGGCGCCGGAGAATTTCACCCGGATTTCGGGATAGGCCTTGTTGAAGGCCTTGACCATGACGTCCGCGTAGCTCCGGCCCGGCGCGCCGTGGACGACGACGAGACCTTCCTGCTTCGCCTTGGCGACGACGGTGTTCCAGTCCTCGAGCGCCCGGGCTTCTGCGGAAACCAGCGACCAGCCGAGGGCCGCGGCGGCAAGAACGAACAGATTTTTCAAGGCCATGATTTTTCCCCTGTCCTCAATCTGACCCGGCCAACGGACCTGACCCGCGCCGGCGGTTTTGATTATTTGTAGCAGCCCGGACGCCCCGCCCCAAGAGCCGCTTGAGAGCGCTTGGAAGCGGCCCCGCCAGGACGTATTCTTCCACGGAAACAGCCCCGGGCCGGCAGGAACGGCCAATCAAGGAAAAGGCTCCCGGCGCGATCGGCCCGGGCCGGATCAGGAAGGACAACATGAGCCTCAGAATCGTCGACGCCGATGCCCACGTCATCGAGACGCTGAATACCTTCAATTTCATGGAAAAGGGCCAGGAGAAGTACAAGCCGGTCCTGCTCCACTCCGCCGCCTCCGACACCATCGACACCCAGGGCGGCAAGGCGCGCGCCAAGGACTACTGGCTGGTCGACGGCAACATCTGGTCGCCCACGCGCAACCAGGACTACGACGAGACCTCGCCCGGCCAGCGCGAAATGACGGACATCAATGGCCGTCTCGCCCACATGGACCAGATGGGCGTCGATGTCCAGGTGCTCTACCCGACCTTCTTCCTCAGCAACAAGTCCGAGAACCCCGAGTGCGAATGGGCGCTGATCCGCAGCTACAACCGCTGGATGGCCGACATCTGGAAGCGCAGCAACAACCGGCTGCGCTGGGTCGCCATTCCGCCGTTGCGCACCATGGAGCGCGTCGCCGACGAAATGCGCTTCGCCAAAGACAACGGCGCCTGCGGGACGTTCCTCGTCGGGCTCGAAAACGACCGCGAGCTGGACGATCCGTATTTCTACCCGCTGTGGGAGATTTCCCAGGAGTTGAATTTCGCCGCCTGCATCCATTCGGGCATCCACAGCGTCACCTACATGAACATGTTCAAGAATTCCTCGACCCGGTTCATGTCGAACCGCGCGCCGGGCGTCGGCGCCTTCCACGCGCTGATCATGCGCGACATCCCGAAGCGGTTCGGCGGCATGCGCTGGGGCTTCGTCGAATTCAGCGCGTCTTGGGTGCCTTACGCGATCAACTACACCGAACTCAGCTACTGGAAGAACTACAACAAGCCGGACTGGACATCGAAGGATCTGCTCAAGCGCAACAACATGTACGTCGCCTGCCAGATGACCGATGACCTGCCCTACATCGTCGACAAATGCGGCGAGGACAACCTGGTCATCGGCACCGACTACGGCCACCACGATCAGGCGACCGAGATCGACGCGATGCGCAAGCTGCGCGACGACGGCATCCTGCCCGAGCGCGTGGTCAACAAGATCCTCGACGGCAACGCCCGCGCTCTCTACGGCCTGGACTGAAAACATCGACAGGACAAGACACAGGAAGGACCAAGAAAATGCTGAAAACTCTTCCCGCGGCGGTGATCGCCGGCCTCGCCGGCGCGCTGGCCTTTTCCGGCGCCGCGTCGGCCGACGCCGTAACCGATTTCTATAAGGGCAAGCGCATGCTGCTCCATGTCGGCACCACGCCCGGCGGCGAATACGATACCCAGTCGCGCCTGGTCAGCCGGCATCTCGGCCGCCACATCCCTGGCAACCCGACATTCACCGTGCAGAACATGCCGGGCGGCGGCGGCATCAAGATGGCGCTGTGGCTCTACAACGTGCCGGCCAAGGACGGCACCAGCATGGGCGTGATCGGCAACAACTTCCCCGCCATGCAGGCAGCAGGCCACCCGTCCATCACCATCGACTTCACGAAGTTCAACTGGGTCGGCGCCATCGCGCCGGTGATCGAGACGCTCGCCGTATGGCACACCGCCGGGGTCAACAGCGTCGAGGACCTCAAGACCAAGCAGATCATCGCCGGCGCCACCGGCACGGCGTCCATCACCTATCTTTATCCGATGGTGATGAACAAGTACCTCGGAACCAAGATCAAGGTCGTGCCGGGCTACAGCGGCGGCAGCATCATCAACGCCGCGATCGAGAAGGGCGAGGTCCATGCGCGCAACAATTCCTGGTCGAGCTGGAAGGCGACCAAGGCCCAGTGGCTCAAGGAAGGCACGATCAAGGTCCTCGTTCAGGCGGGGCCCAAGGCCAAGGACCTCAACGTTCCATCGCTGGAAGAACTCGCCGCCAACGACAACGATCGCAAGATCATCGGCCTGATCGTATCGGGCGCCTATCTCGGGCGTCCGCTGGCGCTGACGCCGGGCGTTCCGGCCGACCGCGTCGCGGCCGTGCGCAAGGCCTTCGACGACACGATGAAGGATCCCGCTTTCCTGGCCGAGGCGCAGAAGCTGCGTTTCGACATCGAGCCGGTGCGCGGCGAGGAGATGCAGGCCTATCTCGTCAAGCTGATGGCCTTCCCCAAGGAGCTTGTCCCGCAGGCGCGCGAATTCATCCGGTAAACGGCCTCCTCACAGGCGCAAAGACGGGAAGGCCGGCAGCGATGCCGGCCTTCCCTGTTTCCGCGTTCCGCCGCGGCGATTATTTCTTGTCCTTCTTGTCCCACTTGTCGCTGCCGAGGATGGCGCGCGCCTTGACGACCAGGGGTTCCGGCGTCTTGTAGAGCTTTTCCACCATCGCCTGGACTTCCTCGCCCTTGACCGGCGTGATTTCCAGGCGCCGCTTTTCGGCGGCCGCAAGGAAGGTCTTGTCGGCCATCAGCGCGTCGAACGACCGGCGCCATGCGGTGATCCGGTCGGCGTCGACGCCGGGCGGCAGCATGTAGGGACGCGACATCTTGAGCTTGGCGATGAGCAGTTCAAGAACATCGCGGTCCTCCTTGCTGGACAGCAGGTCGAAGGCGAAGGGCACGTCCTTCATCTTCGGATGCTTTTCCATGCCGACCTGGACCAGAAAGCGCAGCTTGCCCGACCTGATCCATTCGTCCCACTGCGCCGAAAGGCTGGAATACGGCATGCCGGCGACACCGAACACTTCGCCGCGTTCAAGCGCCATCATCAGGGAATTCGACCCCTGATGGCCCGACACGATCTTGATCTTGGCCTTGAACAGGTTGTTGAGAATGACGGCGATCATGCCGTTGTCCGTCTTGGGCCCGGTCGAGCCGAAGATTTCGCCCTTGTCCTGCAGGTCCTTCACCGACTTGACCTGCGAGGTATGCCAGACGACCGTGCCGATGATGTCCTGAGCGGCGCTGCCGATCCAGTTGAACCTGGTGCCGTCGAATTTCGCCGTCTTGCCGCCTTGAGACAGGATATGGAACATCGGCTCGAAGGCGGTGCCGTTCTGCGGCGCGCCGATCGCAGTGCCGTCCTTGGGTGCCACGTTATAGAGCCAGTTCATCATCTGCTGGCTGCCCGAGCCCGGCATGTTGCGGATGACGATCGTCGGATTGCCGGGAAGGTGCGTGCCGATGAACTGGCCGACCGTGCGCGCGTAGGCGTCATAGCCGCCCCCCGGCGGCGAGCCGACGACAAGCGATACCTGCTTGCCCTTGAGAAAGCCGTCCTGGGCGACGGCCACGGGGGAAATCGCGCTCGCGGCGCCGAACATTCCTGCCGCGACGCCCAGGGCGGTCGCGGTCCTCAGCAGACCCTTCATGAAAGCCTCTCCTGTATCGGTATGTGATTTGTCGTTGGCGCGCCCGACCGCGTGGTCCTGCCCGCTTCAGTACGCAAAGGCTACGAAAGTCGAAAAAGTCGAACGCGGCAGGCGAAATCAAAGTCCGTAGAACACCCGGGCGTTTTTATCGGCGATCTTCTCGCGCACTTCCGGGCTGAGATCGTTGCGCTTGCGCAGCAACGTGAAGGCGTTGATTTCCGCCGAAGGGTCGTGATGGCCGTAATCGGTGCCGACCATCAACTGGTCCTCGCCGGCGTACTGAATGATGTAGGGAATGTCGTCGGTCACCTCGCAGGCGACATACATCCGGTTTTCCTTGAGCAGATTATCCGGATAGCGCCGTCCGAGCTTGAGCAGCCGCCAGCGCAGGTCATGGCAGACGTAAGGCACCCATTGGGCACTGACCTCGACGAAGCCCCAGCGGATGTCGGGAAACCTCGCCGGGATGTTCTTTTCGATCAGGGAATGAAAGGCGCCGACCACCGCCAGCTTGAACTTGGTGAAGGTGGTGTCCTCGATGAAGAAATCGTGGTGAAGGATCGAGCCGTTGCCGGAATGGAAGCAGATCGGCAGTTGCAATTCGCTCGCTATTTCGTAAAGCGGGAAGAAATAGGGATCGGCGATGTTCCTGTCCCATTCGAGTCCGCGCATGAACACGCCGCAGGCGCCATGCTCCTTCGCCCAGGTCAGCTCGTCGCGCATCCTGTCCATGCTGAGCAGCGGCGGCATGGCGACCCAGCGCAGCCGGTCCGGCGCACGCTTGCAGATATCGGCGAGCCAGCGGTTGTAGGCGCGGTTGACTTCCAGTTCCGCCGCCGCCGTGCGCACGGCCGGGCGCAGGAACACCGTGGGATAGAGAACCTGGATATCGACGCCAAGCTCGTCCATGTGTGCGATGCGCGCAGAGACGTCGCGCATTTCGCGCGATTCCGGCGTGGTGTCGGAGCCGACGTTGCTGTCCTTCTTGTGGACGCGGTTGTCCATCAGCCAGTATTCGGTCGCGGCGCGTCCTTCGTTGCCCTTGACCACGCGGCCCCAGGTCTGGTTGACGATCAGCGGCGTATGGGGATTTCCCGCCGCCGCCATCTCGGCCCAGGTCAGTTCCGTTTCGATCACATGCGCGTCGGCGTCTACACCGCTCATCTGCCCTGTCCCTTGTGGAGGTTCGTGTGTGGGGGGTTCCTGTTAATCCCTGTCCCGCCGCGGCCTGAGAATCGCTCGCATCCCGCGCGGAAAAACAATGTTTCCGCCGCCGGGGCGTATTGTCAACCGGCAGCTAGACCTCAAGGCCGGCGGCCATGCCGCGCAGGCGCGTGCGCGCCCACAGCCAGACCCCCAGGCACAGGAGGCACGATACGGCAAGCGGCCAGTGCCAGCCGAAACGCTGGGAGAAATAACCGATGACCAGCGCCCCCGTGGCCGGGGCTGCGCGGAAGATCATGCCGTAGATGCTGATGACGCGCCCGCGCACCGGCCCCGATACGGCGTTCTGGATCAGGGCCTGTCCGCTCACCCCGACCACGGTAATCGCGTAGCTGGCACCCGTCAGCAGCAGCAGCCCCACCCAGAAGCTGGGCGCCAGCGCGAAAGCCAGCGTGCAGACCGACATCACCGCGGTGGCGGCGACGGAAAACCCGGTCAGACCGGCGACCTTGCCGCGCTGGGCGATACCGAAGGCGGCGATCAGCGAGCCGAGCCCCATGGCGGAGGTGAGCCAAGCGAGGCCCGTGGCCCCCGACTGGTAGACGGCCCCGGCGAAGCCCGGCAGCAGGTCGGCGAGCGGCCGCACGAGTATGGAACTCATCGTCAACAGCATCATCATCGGCCCGATGCCGGGATGTCGGGCGATATAGACCATTCCTTCGGCCATCTGGTCCCACAGGGATTGGTGCTTGCGCGTGTAGGTTTCGGCATAGGGCATGCCCATGCGCGCGAGAATGACGATGAACAGCACATAGGAAATCGAGTTGTAGGCAAAGGCCGTGCCGATCCCGTAGCCGGCGATGATCACGCCCGAGACCGCCGGGCCGATGAAGCGGGCGATATTGAAGACGGTGGAGTTGAAGGCGATCGCGCTCGACAGTTCGCTGACCGGCACCAGGCTCGGCACCAGCGCCTGACGGGCGGGGTGGCTGCCGGCGTTGAAGACGCCGCGCAGGAACGTGAGAAAAGTAAGCGACCAGATCCCGATCATGTCCGTCCAGGTCAGAACGGCCATGACGAGCGCCTGGAGCAACAGGAGAACTTCCGCGGCGACGGCGATGAACCGGCGGTCGTACTTGTCGGCGATGGCGCCGCCGAGCGGCGCGCAGAGGATGGCCGGGGCCATCTCCGCCATCGCCACGATGCCGAGCCATGTACCCGATTCGGTCAGTTCCCAGGTCAGCCAGCCGATGGCGACGCGCTGCACCCAGTTGCCGACCAGCGAAATGCCGTCGCCGATGACGAAATTACGATAGTCGCGGTGACTGAGCGCGCGGGCGATCCCGCCGCTGGTCAGGAACTTGAGCATGAACCCCGTTTCTGCCGGGAAAGCCTGCAGCAGGCAGACAGGGGATGAAAAGGACCGCCCGGCTAAGGGGCAAAATACTCCAACCTGCGCCGAATCCAAGCCCCGCCCCCGGACCGGGGGGCGGGGCGGCCCTGCGTGGGGTCCGGGCGATACCTGGCGCTAGAGGCGCGCGAGCATCGCGTTGGCGTGGGGGAAGACCTCGATCGAGCCGCGCACGATCATCTCCACCGCCACATAGATGATCACGGCGAGACCGACATAGGCGATCCAGCGATGCTTCTGCAGGAGGCTCGCGATGTAGCTGGCGGCGAAGGCCATCAATGCGATCGACAGGGCAAGACCGAAGATCAGCACCCAGGGATAATCACGCGCCGCACCGGCGACGGCGAGGACGTTGTCGAGCGACATCGACACGTCCGCCAGAATGATCTGCCCGGTGGCCTGCATGAAGGTCTTCTGCGGGGCATGGGCGGCAATCGTGCCGTCGGCGTTGATATCGATGCCGCTCAGGGCTTCTTCCGCCTCGACCGCTTCCAGTGCGGACGTGCGCAACTCGCGCCACATCTTCCAGCACACCCAGAGCAGAAGAATTCCGCCGGCCAGCAGCAGACCCACGACCTGGAGGAGCTGGGTGGTCATGCCGGCCAGAACGATGCGCAGCACCGTGGCCGCGGCAATGCCGACCATGATCACCTTGGCGCGCTGTTCCTGGGGCAACCCGGCCGCCGCCAGGCCGATGACGATGGCGTTGTCGCCCGCCAGCACCAGGTCGATCATGATGACCTGGGCAAGGGCACTCAGGACTTCGGGGGTTATGAAATCAAGCATGGGACGAAAGCTCCTCTGGATTGGAGGAGCGGCCGGTCATGCCATCCACAAACGGGGGGGCAATCGCTATGGGGATGATGCTCAGTTGCACGCCGGCCGCTCACGCTAGGTAACGCTTCAGTCCGACATCGCGGCGTGACGCCGCCAGAGGGGCCCGGCCTGAACTCTGAACTACTGCTGGAACCTCAGGAGAGGCCCAGGAACTTGAGGACGCTTGCTTCACCAGCCACCATGCCGGCGCCGAAACCGACGAAGGCAAGGATTCCGGCGACGTCCCAGGCGCTGACCGAGGCATTTTCCTGTGGCGCGCGCGCAAATGCGGCAATCAGCGCGGCAATTGCCGCGCCCGCAATGGCGCCGAGGCTGACAGCCACGGCCATATACGAAAGCGGCGTCACCGCCACGAGCGCCGCCACCGGCACGATTCCCGCCGCCGCCGCAACCGCCGTCGCGGAAGAAGCGTGGAAATGGGTTACCGGTTCTCTTTCTACACGGGTCAAAGGCACGGTTTTCCTCCGTTCTCTACGGACGGACGAATGGCAGCCGTCCATGCGAAAAAAATAGCGAGCGGACGGGACCGGTTAAATCCGGTCCCTCACCCCCGTATTTTTACGGTACGGAAAATTTCGATGGGGTCAGGGCGAGAGCCGGCCGAGCCGGATGGCGGCCCGCACGAGAGCGGCGACACCTTCCGCTCCCATCTTTTCCATCACCTGCAGGCGGTAGCTCTCGACCGTGCGATTGCTGATGCCGAGGGCAAGCGCGATGGCGTGATTGGTGTAGCCCTTCACCACATGGTCGAAGACCTCGACTTCGCGCGGGGTCAGCCGGGCAAAACGATCGCCAACGTCGCGGGCGGATTCGCTTTCCTCCCGCGCCCGCAGGGAGCGCTCGAAGCTGCGATTGATGGCGGCGACAAGCTCGCGGTCGTCGATCGGCTTTTCGATGAAGTCCTCCGCCCCCGCCTTGATCGCGCCGACCGCCATCGGGACATCGCCGTGGCCGGTGATGACCACGACCGGCAGGGTGGAACCGCGGCGCGACATTTCCCGCACCAGCTCGATGCCGTCCATGCCCGGCATTCGCACGTCGGCGACGATGCAGCCGACGGAATTACCTTTGAACTGATCGAGGAAAGCCTGGGCGGACGGAAAAGTCTCCACCCGGTAGCCGAAGACGCTCAGCATTTCGGCAAGCGCCGTGCGCACCGCTTCTTCGTCGTCGATGAGAAAAACCGTGGAACGCGTTTCCATTATCACAATGTGCCTCCCGGCACCGGCAAAGTGAAGCGAAACTCGGTCGCGCCCGGCGCGGCATTCTGCAGCCATATCTTGCCGCCGTGAGCGCCGACGATGGACGAACAGATGGAAAGGCCGAGGCCGAGCCCCTCCGGCTTCGACGTGGTCAGCGGCTGGAACAGTTTTTCGGCGAACTCCGGGGCGATGCCCGTACCGTTGTCCCGCACCGTGACTTCGACCACGCCGTCGCCGGGCGGACACCGCGCGGAAACCTCCACCCGGCCGTCGCCGCGGCCCGTTTCAGCTACCGCGTCGATGCCGTTGTGGACAAGGTTGAGAACCACCTGCTGCAGCTGGATATGATCGCCGAAAATAGGCGGAAGCCCGGCATCCGATCGCACGTCTATCGTGACGCCGCGTTCCTTCGCCCTGGCGCGCGCCAGCATGACCGCATCGTCGAGAATATTGCGAATGTCCACCGTACTCGACCGCGGCACGCCCCGGCGCAGGAATCCGCGCATGCGGCGCACGATCTCGCCCGCGTGGTCGATCTGCGCGATCAGGTCGCCGAGGTTTGTCCCGGCGCGCGCGGGATCGGCCTGTGCCTGCGTCAACAAATGCTGCGCCGAACGCGCGAGCGCGCGCGCCGCGGTCATCGGCTGGTTGATTTCATGGGCGAGCGCCGAGGCCATGCCCGTCACCAGGTTGTGGCGCGCGGCCTCAACGGCTTCCGTTTCGAGAGCCTTGAGGTTTTCCTCGGCGATGCGCGCGGCGGATTGCGCCTGGGCGCGTTCGCTGACGACGACGCCGACGATCAGGCCTGTCGCCGAGAGAACGAGCATCAAGGACTGGTATTCGGTGAAGGTTCCGACGTCGAACCCGTGACGATGGATAAGGCCGACCAGCCCGAGCTGGGCCAGGGCGAGACTGGCGCAGGCGCCGTCCAGCCCGTGACGCAGCGCCGCGGCGACGACCGGCAGGAAAATCAGATAGAAATAATTGAACCGGCCGGCGCCGCCCTCGCTTCCCACGGTCATCAGCAAGACGGACACGATCACAAGCGTGTAGGCGGCGTATTCGCCGAGGATGGCAGGGCGCGGGCGTAGGCCGGAAAACTGCCCGGAGAACTTCCAGAACCGCAGCACGAGCGGCGTGGCGACGGCGATACCGATGCCGTCGCCGACCAGAAGCGGCAGGGCCGCATCAAGGACGTCGGCGCCGGTGACATGGCCTGCCGCCATGAAGAGCAGGCCGAGCGTCACCGTGACGGCGAGGGCGGCGGCGAGGCCCACCCCGAGCAGGAGAAGAACGTCCCGCAGGCGATCGAGTCCCACCTTGATCTGCCAGCGACGCGCCAACATGGCCGCGCCGGTATAGCCCGCCGTCATTACGGCCGCCAGAATGAGAATTTCGGGCCAGTCGAGGGCGCTGTCGACGACCACGAATTCCGAAAGCGCGATGCCTGCGAAAAGAATTGCCCCATGCCACGGCGTCCCGCGCACGAGCACGGCAAAGACCACGCCGAGACCCGGATTCCAGGGCGTGATCGGCAGGCCCTTGTACTCGTGGATGAAACTCAGCCATTCGAGGAGGACGTAGGCGACGGCCCATGCGCCCGCTACGGCAAGATTGCGGCCAACCCGCCAGAACCCCGTGTCCGACATCGACAAACTGCCCTTCCCGCTCCCGCCGCGGGCGCCTTGACCACCCCGGTCCCCGCGTCCGCACGCGCACGAAAACGAAACAAATTACCCCGCCCGCGGCCGCGCCAAAACCAAAACCGGCAAGCAGCCCGGCGGCTGGATTAGCCGGACCTTTTGCCGTATGATTTTTTCAAACAAAAAATCGGGCCACGGCGGCAAGCACATGCCGCCGGTTTCCGCGAGAGGGAAGAAAAAAGCCATGACAGGTACCGCTTATACGCCACAGGACTACAAGGATTTCGCCCATATCGGCCCGGATCGCCTGGCGGGCAGGTTCCTGCGCCGGTTCTGGCAGCCGGTCATGATCGGCGACGACCTCAAGCCGGGGCGCCCGCAGCGCCTGAAGATGTTCGGCGAACACTTCACCGCCTATCGCGGCACCGACGGCGTCGCCCATATCGTCGAGGATCGCTGCCCCCACCGCCTCACCATGCTGTCGCTCGGCTGGGTTGAGGGCGACTGCATCCGCTGCTTCTATCACGGCTGGAAATTCAATCCCGAAGGCAAATGCGTCGACCAGCCGGCGGAGCCGCCGACCTTCAAGGACCGCATCACGATCCGCGGCTATCCGACACGCGAATACCTCGGCTTCGTCTTCGCCTATCTGGGCGATGGCCCCGCGCCGGAATTCCCGCTTTTCCCGGAAGCCGACCCGGCCGAGGACGCCGTCCATTACGGCGCCCATCCGGTGCCGTGCAACTTCTTCCAGCGCGTCGAAAACGACCTCGATGAGCTGCACCTGCATTTCGTCCATCGCGTCTCGACCGACGAAATCGGCATGAACGAGATTCCGAAGATCAGGGTCGAGGAAACCGATTACGGCATCCTGCGCACCGGCACGCGCGTCGACGAAGGCAACAACGTGACGCGCACCGGCTACATTTTCATGCCCAACACCATGATGGTATTCACCCCGGGCCGGCCGAGCCGGCCGCGCTGGATGCTGCATCTCGCCTGGCGCGTACCGGTGGATGACGAGAACATGATGAGCTTCATCATTACCGCGGAAAAGGGCGCGGGCGGCGGCATCAGGCCGCGCCGCCATGTCACGCCCGATCCTTACGAAGTGACCAAGGACGTGCTCGCCGGGAAGCTCAGGGTGCAGGACCTCGATCCCGACTATCCGGGCCTGTTCAACGTGCAGGACAACGTGGCGCTCGCCGGCCAGGGCGCCATCGTCGACCGTTCGCGCGAACAACTCGGCCGCTCCGACGAAGGCATTCACCTGCTGCGCAAACTGTGGTCGCGCGAAATGCAGGCCATCGCCGAGGGCCGCCCGCCGAAAATCTGGCGCCGGCCGGCAACGCCGCTCATCTACAACGGCAGTCGCGAGGTGCAACTCGCCACATCCTAGCGCCTGAGCCGCAACAGGCCCGCAGCCGGACAATAAATTCAGGGAGACAGACATGATCACGAAGCACGAGTTCTCACGCCTCGCCACCGGGCTGGTCGAGCCGCATTTCATGGCCGGCTGGTCGGGCGGCCGCAA
>CAXRES010000067.1:0-39826 GCA_964229575.1 Alphaproteobacteria bacterium | reverse complement strand
AACGGTTTCCGCCCCGCCCAGATAGAGATAGCCGTCCGGCGCCATCTGCTTGGCGATCCGTGCGAGCACTTCGCCCTTGGTCGCCTGATCGAAATAGATCAGCACGTTTCGACAGAACACCACATCGAACGTCCCGAGGCCCGCCATGTTCTCGAGCAGGTTGAAGAAGCGGAACTGAACGGCCGATCGGATGCTCGCGTCGATCTGCCAACCGCTTTCGATCTGCTTGAAATACTTGACCAGCAACTGAATCGGCAGGCCCCGCTGCACCTCGAACTGCGAATAAATTCCGGCTTTCGCCTTATTCAGGATTTCCTGCGAAATGTCCGTGGCAACGATCTCGAAACGCCAGCCCGGCAGGGTCGGCTGCATTTCCTTGAGCAGTATCGCCAGCGAATACGGTTCCTGGCCGCTCGAGCAGGCCGCCGACCAGATCCGAAGGCTCTTGCGTGCGCCCCGCTTTTCGCGGAGCTGCGGCATCACCACATCGCGGAACTGGTCAAAGGGCTTGGTATCACGGAAAAAGAAGGATTCGTTCGTGGTCATCACCTCGGTGATTTCCACAAGAAGGGATTCATCGCCGCCCTTGCGCACGAGCAGCGCCAATTCGTCAAGACCGCCGAGCCTGCGCTTGCGGACCACCGGCATGAGCCGGCTTTCGAGCAGATAGGACTTATCCTCGGTCAGCGCGAGGCCCGAGCGCTGCTTGAGAATTGCCGCGAAAGTCTGGAAATCCGCCGCATTCATCGCACGAGTCTCCTGGGAAATTCCTGGATATAGGCGGCGATCTTGTTGAGCGGCAGAACCGCCTTGCAAATTCCCGCGTTCGCCACGGCGCCCGGCATCCCCCAGACGACGCTGGACGCTTCGTCCTGAGCGATGACGGTTCCGCCGCTCTCGACGATCTTCCGGCCGCCATTGAGCCCGTCCTGGCCCATGCCGGTCAGGATAATGCCGAGCACGTGTCCGTCATAGGCCTTGGCGATGCTGGCGAACATCGGATCCACCGCCGGCCTGCAGAAGTTCACCGGGGGATTTTGATCGAGCCTGACTGTCTTTTTCCCATCCTCGCTCACGACCGTGAGATGCCAGTCGCCCGGCGCAAGATAGATTCGCCCGTTTTCCACCGCCTGCCCGTTGCTCGCCTCGCTGCAGGGCCGACCGCTGGCACGGCTGATATGCTCGGCAAGGATCGTCGTGAAAGTGGGCGGCATATGCTGCGTGATCATGATGGGCAACTGATTGCCGCGATCGAAGTCCTTGAGAAGAGTGAGAAGCGCCTGCGGCCCGCCGGTCGAGCTGCCGATGGCGATGATCGCCGCATGCTTGCCGACACCGGGCTGCAAGGAAATCCTGCGTTGGGCGGGCTGTGGCGCTGCGCCAGCGCGCGGAACCGCGACGGCCGAAGGGGCCTTTTCGGGGCGCTTGGCAACCTTCGCGGCGGCGCCTCCGGCAAACCGGTACGCGGCTCCGAGCGCGCGCACCTTTTCCAGAAGTTCGCGATGGAATCCTTCGCCCTGGTTGATTTCCCGCGATGCGGTCGGTTTTGGAATGTAGTCCGTGGCGCCTGCGGCAAGCGCCTTGAAGCTGATCTGGGCGTTTCGCTGGGTAAGCGTCGACGCCATGATGATCTTGACGCCCGGGTCGATCGCCAGGAGCTTGGGCAGCGCCGCCAGCCCGTCCATGACCGGCATTTCGATGTCGAGAACGATCACCTCGACGGCATTCTGGCCGAGGGTACGGATGGCCTGTTCGCCGTTCGCCGCCGAAGCGACAACGGTAACCGATGGGTCGCTTTCCAGAATTCTGCCAAGAAGCCCGCGGATCACGGCCGAATCGTCGACCACCATCACCCTGTAGGGTGCGTCCTGGGTTACCGCGGTTGAATTTTCCTGGGCAAGAGACACGAATGCTACCTATCAACATTAGATATGTGAAAGACGACGAAACACCCTGCGTGGCTGCCTTGCCCCATACCGCCACCGCCTACAGAAGGCCAACCTGAGTAAACTTTGCCTGTATGATGTCGCTATCGAAGGGTTTCATGATGTACTCGTTCGCGCCCGCACCGATTGCTTCCTGGATGTGGGCAATGTCGTTTTCCGTCGTGCAAAACACCACGATGGGGTTCTGCCCGCCGTCCGTTCCACGCAGCGCCTTCAAAAACTCGATGCCGCTCATCACGGGCATGTTCCAGTCGAGCAGGATGGCGTCCGGCATTTTCTTGAGGCAGGCGGTCAGCGCCTGCTTGCCGTCTTCCGCCTCGACGATCGAGAATTGCAGCTCCTCGAGAATCTTCCGGGCGACCATGCGGATGACCTTGGAATCGTCCACTATCATGCAAGACTTCATTCCGAACTCCATTCAGGAACGTCAGATCTCCGGAGGATCGGTTAGGCCGCCTCGGCGGCCTTGCCGAACACCAGAAGCCTGTCGATGTCGAGAACGACCATCAGCTTGCCATCAAGCTGATATATGCCCGCCGTGACGTCGCGCCACAGCGGATCGAGATTCGCCGGGTTGCGCTCAAAATCCGAGACCGGAAGGCGCAGCACTTCACCAACCTCATCGATGATTAGGCTGTAGAGTTCCGTGTTATGTTCCACGACCACGCTCATGCCGCCTTCCTGGCCCTCGTAGGGCGGCAGACCGAGGCGCCGGCGCACATCGATTGCGGTTACGATGCGGCCGCGCAGGTTGAGCGATCCGGCGACTTCGGCCGGCGCTAGAGGAATCCGGTTGATTTTCTGCGGCCCCAGCACATCCTGCACCTGCAGGACAGGAATGCCGAATACCTGACCGTGAATGGTGACCGTCACGAACTCGCGGAGGCCTTCACGCCCAAGGTTTTGACCATTTTCACGCTTTGCGGTCTGCGCACTCATGCTGCACCTCGGACGGCCAAAAGAGTTTCGGAAAGGGAGTTGAGGATCGCGTCCCGGTCGAACTTCGGCACGTAATCGTCAAAACCGGCCTGCCGGCCCCGCGCCATGTCCGCCGGCGTGGCGTGCGAAGAGAGCGCCACCAGGGGCAACTTGCCCCAACGTTCGTCCGAGCGAATCGCCTGGGCGAATTCGTACCCGTTCATGCCGGGCATTTCGATGTCGCTGATGATCACGTCGAAATGACCGCCGTCCTGCAGGACCGAAAGCGCTTCATCGGCGCTGTCGACCGTCGTGACCTTATAGCCCGCCACGGAAAGGAGCGGCGTCAGCAGGTTGCGGAAAAACGGGCTGTCGTCCACCAGCAGCACGGTGCGATTGCCGTTGATCGAGCCGAAAGGCTCCTGCTTGGCTGCGCCCTGGCGATCGTTCTGGGAAAGGCTGACGTAATAGCCGGCATCGATGACCTCGGTCGCCCTGCCGTCGATGATGGCAGATCCGAGGATGCCCGGCCGCTGCGCGGAAAGCTCGATCTTCAGCCTGTCGTCGACGATATCGACGATCTCGTCGACCACGAGGCCCATCGAGTGATTCTCGTCGGTGAAGACCACCACGGGCTGACGGCCCTCCGTCTTGAGGCAGACCTCGGTCGAAACGGACAAGAGCGGCATCAGTTGGCCGCGATACTGGACGACCGGCACGCCGCCGGAACGCTCGATCTTCGAAACCTCGATTTCCTCCAGACGCGCCACAAGCGACAGCGGCACGGCCTTGGGCTCGGTCGACTGGGCCCGGAAAACGAGCAGCGCCATCCGTTCGTCATGTTGGCCGACCTGGCCGACGAGATGGTCTGCGCCCTCGCCTTCCGCGATGCGGGATTCGCCGACTTTGGCGGCAATGCCGTTCGGATCGAGGATCATCACGACGCTGCCGTCGCCCAGGATCGTATTGCCGGAGTAGAGCGAGATGTCGCGCAGGATGGGCGCCACGGGTTTAACGACGATTTCCTCCGTGTCGTAAACCTTGTCGACGACGATGCCGAAAGTCGACGCGCCCACGTTCATGACCAGAATAAGCCCTTCCTTCTCGGAATTGGGCGCTATATCGGCGCCGCCTTTGGCCGATTCCAGGCCGAGAAGCCGCCGCAGGCTAACGAGCGGCAGGAGAGTTTCGCGCAGGCGAAGGACCGGCGCGCCGTTGATCTGCTCGATCGCATGGTCGGAATTGTCCGAAGCGCGGACCAGTTCCACAACGCTGATCTGCGGAACGGCGAACCGCTCGCCCGAACAACTGACGATAAGCGCCGAAACGATCGCCAGCGTGAGGGGAATCTTGATGATGAAGGTGGTGCCCCTGCCCTCCACCGACTTGAGTTCAATCGTGCCGCCGATACGTTCGATGTTGGTACGCACGACGTCCATGCCGACGCCGCGCCCCGAAACGCTGGTGACGGTCTCGGCGGTCGAAAAACCGGCCTTGAAGATGAACTGTTGAACCTGCAGATCCGGCATTGCCTCCAGTTCGGCCTCGGTTGCGAGCCCGTTCTTCAAGGCCTTCGCCTTGACCTTTTCGATGTTGATACCCCGCCCGTCATCGCTGACTTCGATAATGATATGACCGCCCTCGTGATAGGCGTTCAGCGTGATCGTACCGGTTTCGGGTTTACCGGCGGCAACCCGGTCGGCGGTCGCTTCCAGGCCATGATCGCCGGAATTGCGCACCATATGGGTCAGCGGATCCTTGATCAGTTCCAGAACCTGGCGATCAAGTTCGGTGTCGGCGCCGTGCATCTGAAGATCGATTTTCTTGCCGAGATCCATCGAAAGATCGCGCACGATCCGGGGCAGCTTGTTCCACGCGCTGCCGATCGGCTGCATACGGGTCTTCATGACGCCTTCCTGAAGTTCGGAAGTCGTCTGGCTCAGCCGCTGCAGGGGCACGTTCAATTCGCTGTCGCTCTGGCCCCGCACCATCTGTAGCAGGGCATTGCGGGTAAGAACGAGTTCGCTGACGAGGTTCATCAGGTTTTCAAGCAACCCGACATTGACTCGAATCGACTGGTTGGCGATGGCCGATTCCTTCGACGTGGAATCCTGCGAAGCGACCTCCGGCTCGGCCGGCGTCCTGGCCGCGGCCTTGGGTTTGGCGGCTTTCGGCGCGAGCGCCGGCGACTTCGCGGCGGCAGGCTTGGCAGCCTCCGCCTTCGGTGCGGCGGCCGGCATGGGTTCCGCAGGCGCACCGAGCCCGAGAACATCCTTGCGGGTACGCTCGGCCACGGTCAGAACCTCGATCATGAGATCTTCGCCGATACCCAGCTCCGAGAGGGTCTGGCGCAGCGCCGTCATCACACGGTCGAAGTGGATGTCCTTCAGTCCCTTCGCCACGAGTCCCGCGTGTGCGCCGCGGAGATCGCGTCCGGAATAGGTGTTTTCGCCGCCGAGCGCCATCGTCAGGAACGCGCGCTGCATGTTGCGCAGGCGCTCCATGTCGACGCCCTCGAAGAACGGCAGCAGCTTTTCGTCCTTGGTGACCTTGTCGTAGAAGATGTCGACGGCAGTGGAGATAGCGGCCTCGCCTCCGAGCTGGTCGAAGAGCGACCCGGTAGCCGCGGCCGGCGGCGGAGCGGCGACGATTTCGGCCTGCGGGGTATCGTTGCCGGCCGGGGTAACGTCCTTGCCCTCGGCGATGGCGTTCAGACGGTCGATCAGGTCCTGATCCGTCCCTTCCGGCTCCGCTTCGGTTTCTTCGAGCACCTCGAGGAGGTGCTTGATCTTGTCGATCGATTCCAGGACGGACGAAATCGCCGCCGGAGAGACCTTGAGTTCGCCGTCGCGAATTTTGCCAAGCACGTTTTCCGAGGCATGCGCGACGGAGGCCAGTCGCGGCAGCCCGAGGAAGCCGCAGGTCCCCTTGATCGTGTGAACCAGGCGAAAGATGTTGCTCAGAAGGCCTTCGTCATTCGGATTCTGCTCGAACTGAACGAGTTCGACGTCCAGCTTTGCCAGGCTTTCGTTGCTTTCAGTGAGAAACTCACGGAGCAAATCGTCCATTTCCGTATCCTTCGCCATTCCCACGGACAGGTTCGTGCCCATGAAGCGGGCGCCCATCCGCAAAAGCGCGGCCCGCCTTGGGAAAATTCCAAGGACAGCATCTCCGAAATTGATTAAAAAGCTGTAAAGTCGCGGCTTCTCAGGGGTTCAGGCCCATTTGAGGCCCGCGATGAGAACCGCCCCATTGGGAACAGTCTCAAGGCTCAACGCCATCCCCTCCTCCTGTGCCAGCCGCCGGCACAGGAAGGCAATGACCGTACGGGGAGTAAGCTCGTCCAGCGTCGCGGTTCCATCCAGCGCCCGGCGGAACGGATCGCCCAGGGTAAAAGCGTCCTTGCGCGCCGAAATCTTCGCCTGAAGGGCGTCCGTCGCGGGGAAGAAGGCGAGTTCGATCTCGCCAGAGCCCGGCAGCATGTCGACGGCGGTCAAGTTCATGTTCAACAGAAGTTTGAGGCCCAGCCTCGAAACGGCGCGCCCCCCGAGGTCGGGATTTTCAGGCCAGAAAATCCTGATTCTCCCGCCACCGAAGCATTCGAGCGTGCGCTGCCGGGCTTCGGACAGGCCAAGGGGAGATCCGTCGGCCCCTCGCGCCGAGCCCACGGCGGCCCGGAAAAACTGCAGCAGACGCGAAGCAACGCGGGCGCTGTCTCCGATCAGGGCCAAGGCTTCGCCTTGCATGGAATCTTCGAATTCCGTTACCAGTTCGACACCGTTGCCGATCGCCGAAACCGGACTGATCAGGTCATGGCACATCCTCGCGCTGACCATTTCCAGGAGCTTGAGTTCGCTTGTCGACGACATATTTTTATCGCCCTTTCGTCGGCTGTCCGACCGGCTTTCCGTTCACATGCGCAATGTCTAACATAAGCTGCGGCAATTTTCCGCAAAGGAGCCCATGCCTTGATCGGCCGAGACAGCCACACGACGGGCGGTTTCCTGCCCCGACCCGGCGCTTTCGTGAGACATCCCCGATGCCCCGAATGGGGCATCGGCCAGGTTCAGTCTGTCGACGGCACCCGAATCACCGTGAATTTCGACCACGCGGGTAAACAGTTGATCAACGGCGCAATCATTTTCCTGATTCCGGCCTCACCGGACGAAAGCGACTGAGCCGCTTCACCGACGATCGTGGCCGACCGCCCCTTCGAGTTTGGCAAGGTCTTCCTGGCGGTAGATGTTGACGAAAGGATCGGGCGGCCCGCCTGCGAACGGCACGACGCGCGCGTCGACAAAGAGCGCAAACTCTCCCAGAGCGCTGCGGCGCTGCTCGATCAAATAACGTCTCGCCGCGGCAATCAGCCCAACCGGCCACAACCCGAAGACCGGCTGCAAGCGGTCGCCGCCTTGCGCGATGACGGCGGCGGTGCCCCCCTCCGATCTTTCTGCAAGCCGCGCGACAAGATCATGGGGAAACAGGGGTGAATCGACCGGAAACGTGGCGATACAGCGCACGCCCGGCGCGTGGGAGACGGCCCATTCCAGAGCGGCGAGGATCCCGGCGAGCGGCCCGCGCCCCCCCGGCGGCACGTCGGCGAGGGTCGGCAGGTCACGCAGCCCGTCGATGTCGATTTCAGCGTTGGCGGCGACGACGAGACCGGCCACCTGAGGCCGGGCCCGCTCCATGACATGGTAAATGAGCGGCCTGCCCAGCAAACGGGCATAGGCCTTGTTCGAGCCGAACCGGGATGACCGGCCGCCAGCAAGCAGGGCGCCAAAAACCTGGCTTTTCTCCAACATCTTCCGCTGACGCCCGCCACCCGGACCAATCCGGCCCGGTAAGGTTAACACGCTGAAGTTTTTTCGGAATATAGCGGCGAACGGCTTGACCGCCGAGAGGCCAACTAAGAAAATCCTCCGAAAATTTAAGGCAAATTTCACCTTGTTTCGGCCGGCACCGAAAAGGGGGAACCGTGATCCGCCTGACTCAAGCGGCGGACGCCGGGGAGAATACCTGCAATGAGCGCGAAGGAAACGTCGCTGCGCGAACTGTTGTTTGGCGCGGCCGACAAGACGGATGCGGATTTTGCTTCCGTCGTCCCTCGCATTGCTGATTCTTCGCGCGTGCCGGAAGACCTGCCGGTTGCGACCCGAATTCTCCTGCACCAGCTATTCCAGCGGATGCAGCCATTCTATGTGACCGACGAACAGGGAAGACTCGTCGCTTCCAGCAAATCCTTCGCCGCGATCCAGAATGGTGCCGAAGCGGGAAAAACAGACCTTTCGCGGATTATTGCCGCCGTCCGCGATCACGCCGGAGAAGTCTCGCATTGCGAAACCGTCGAGATCGGCAGGGAAAAGCGCCGCTACGATTCCCATCATTTTTGTATCTTCAACGACCGCGGCGATGTCGTCGGATACGCGGGAATCTACGAGGACGTAACGGCGATCGCCGCCGAGGCCAACCGCTCCGCCGAACTCGGGCGCTGGATGCAGGACATCGTACGGTCGTCTACCGACTGGATCTGGGCGATCGACCACAACTACAATCTCTCCTTCGTCTCTGCGAGGATATCGGACCTGCTCGACGAACCGCCACAAGCAATCATGGGGCGACACCTTTTCGCCATGGGCGAATTTGACGCCGACGAGCGCCTTTCCTCGAGGACGCGCGATGATATCGAGCGCCGTACGCCCTTCAGGGGAAGACATTTCGTATTGAAGAACCGGCGTGGGGAAACGCGCCACATCCTGTTGAGCGGAGTCCCCGTTTTCGATGAGGAAAGTGGCGCATTCCGCGGCTACCGCGGGACAGGCACCGACATCACCGGAAAAATTGCGGCGGGCAGATTGCTTGCCGAAGCCAACAACCGGCTGGAGGAAAGCTACACCGAATTGCGCCGTCGCAACGACGAGCTGCGCATCGCGCTCGAACATTCGAAACTGGCCGAATCGGAAAAGCTCGATTTCATGGCCATGATCAGCCATGAGCTGAAAACGCCGCTCAACAGCATCATCGGCTTCTCCGATGCGGCGATTCAGCGCGTGCATGGCCCGATCGTCGGCGCCTATGCCGACTATTTCGAAAATATCCACAAGGCGGGGCGGCACCTCTACGCGATTATC
Source organism: Alphaproteobacteria bacterium (assembly GCA_964229575.1). Lineage (GTDB taxonomy): Bacteria > Pseudomonadota > Alphaproteobacteria > SMXQ01 > SMXQ01 > WHSO01. Next base: position 30,831 of record CAXRES010000067.1, on the reverse strand, counting down.
AGCGACCTCCTTGACATGGCCAGCCTCGAACGCCAGGAGCCGACGATCAAATCGGCAAGAGAATCGGTCCAGTCTCTCATAGACGAGGCCGTCTCCCTGGTAGACCCGGAGGCGAAGGCGCAGGATCTCGACCTCGACGCCCTGCGGCCAAAAACCGATGTTTTCGTGCGCTGCGATCACCTGCGGGCGCGCCAGATTCTGGTCAACCTTATCGGCAATGCCCTGAAGTTCACCCCGGCGCGTGGCAAGATCGGCATCGACGTCGAGCGACGCGGCGACGGGATGGTCGCCGTCACAGTCTGGGATACGGGGATTGGCATACCCGCGGACAAGCTGTCGCGCGTCTTCGACAAGTTCTATCAGGTCGAACAGAACGTCCCCAAACGCGGCGACGGGGGCTCCGGGCTGGGGCTCAGCATTTCACGGCACCTGGCGCGGCTGATGGGGGGGGACCTGAGCGTAACCAGTATCGCCGGCAAGGGTTCGCGCTTCACCGTGACCCTGCCCGAAGCCGACGCGGCCTGAGGACCGGGGCCGATCTCCCTGATTTTCCAATTGCTTTAGGGCCGGAAACGGCCTTGGTCCAGGGCCTGTTATGGCCTTATATTAACGATCCAGCTCCCCTGCCAACCACCCGGGCGCGAAATGATCGACCCCTTCGGACGTCACATTTCCTATCTGCGCGTTTCGGTAACCGACCGATGCGATTTCCGCTGCGTCTACTGCATGGCGGAAGACATGACCTTCCTGCCCAAGGCCGAAGTACTCACCCTGGAGGAATTGGACCGGCTGTGTTCCGCCTTCGTGACGCTTGGCGTGCGCAAGCTCCGGATCACCGGCGGCGAGCCTCTGGTGCGCAAGAACATCATGCAACTTTTCGAAAATCTCTCCAGGCACCTGCGCACCGGCGCCCTGGAAGAACTGACGCTGACGACGAATGCCTCGCAGCTTGCCCGGTATGCCGGTGATCTGGCCCGGGTGGGCGTTCGCCGGATCAATGTATCCCTGGACACGCTCGACCGGAACAAGTTTCGCGCAGTCACCCGCTGGGGCGATCTCGACAAGGTCATGGCCGGCATCGAGGCCGCCCGCGAAGCCGGCCTGCAGATGAAGGTCAATGTCGTCGCGCTCAAGGGCGTCAACGAGGACGAGATCGACGAGATGATTCGCTGGTGCGGCGAGCGCGGCTTCGACATGACGCTGATCGAAACGATGCCGCTTGGCGACATCAGCGGCGACCGCACGGACCAGTATCTGCCGCTCTCGCTCGTTCGTGCGCGGCTTGAGCGTCGCTGGACGTTGCAGGACAGCGAACATCGGACCGGCGGGCCGGCCCGTTATGTTCGCATCGCCGAAACCGGTCGCTATCTCGGTTTCATCACCCCCCTGACCCATAATTTCTGCGAAAGCTGCAATCGGGTCCGCCTTACCTGCACGGGGACTCTGTTCATGTGCCTCGGCCAGGAAGACTCCGCCGACCTCAGGCAACCGCTGCGGGCGGGCGGTGACGACGACGCCCTGCTCGAAGCCATCCGCGAAGCCATTTCCCGCAAGCCCAAGGGACATGATTTCATCATCGACCGCCGCAACAAGCGCCCTGCCCTCGCGCGCCACATGAGCGTGACCGGCGGCTGAAATTCCGGGGAGATCGCGTCGTGGCCGAAGTATTGGGATTGGGGCTCAGCCATTTCGGCGGCTTCATGTTTTCCGACGAGGAAATGTCGGGCCGTGCCAAGGCGCGGCTCGCCGACGGCTCGCTGCCGCCCGTGCTCGATCACCCGTCGAAGTGGCCGGCGGGGATGCGGGACGAATGGGGCAATGACGAAGGCGCGAGCTTCGCCCGACGCCACCGCGAGAAATATTTTGAAGGACTGGATCGCGTCCGCGCCGCTCTTGAAGATTTCCGCCCCGACGCGGTCGTGATCTTCGGCGATGACCAGTACGAATGCTTCCGCGAAGACCTCGTGCCGCCCTATTGCGTCTTCGTCGGGGACGAATTCCTGTCCAAGCCCTATCTTCGCGCGCGCGGATTGGGCGGAGAGACGGTCAACGTCTGGAACGATCCCTTCAACACGGTTCTGCGCACACCCGGCCAGGCGGACATCGCGCGCCACATCGTCAACGCGCTGCTCGAAAACGACTTCGAACCTTCCTACAGCTACAAGCTGCCCCACCAGGACTACCTCGGCCACGCTTTTACCAACACCCTGATGTTCCTCGATCACCGGCGGAAGGGCTGGCCCTATCCGGTCGTTCCCTTCGCCATCAATGCCTATGGTTCAGCCCTTATCCGGGCCAAGGGCGGGCTCGTGGAAAAGGGCGCTGGTCCGGTCAACCGGCGCACGCCCGATCCGCCGGCGCCGTCGCCGCGGCGCTGCTTCGACCTCGGCCGGACGCTGGCCAGGATCATCTCCGCTTCGCCCTGGCGCATCGCCCTTGTCGCCACGGCCAGCTTTTCCCACGGTTTTCTGACGGAAAAGAACTTCTACCTTTACCCCGACATGGAGTCCGACCGGCGGCGCTACGCGGAACTGGCTGCCGGCCAGTACGAGAAATGGCGCGGGCTCACGATCCCGACGCTCGAAGACGCCGGGCAGCACGAGCTGGTAAACTGGCTTCCCATGCTTGGGGCGATGCATGAACTTGACCAGATGCCCGAGTATTGCGAATTGCTCGAGAGCTACCTGATGAATTCGAACAAATGCGTGGCTGTTATTCCCCCCAGATGACTCCGGCCTAGCGCAGGGACCGACAAGGCATGATACGTGGCAGCACATATTCGGCGGTCATGCATGTCGCGATCCTGCTGATCATCCTCTTCGGTCTTCCCAGCCTGACCTTCCTGCTTCCCCTTTGGGAAGAAGAAACGCCGATCGAGGTCGTCGTGATGACGCCCGAGGATGCGCAGAAGCTCGAAGAAACGCAGGCCAAGCGCCCCGCCGACGATACATCCGGCGCCAAAACGAAGGACCCGGCCAAGGAAAAAACCGCTGCCGATTCGAAGGCAGCCAAGGAGGCCGCGCAAGCAGACGCGACGAAGCCCGACGCGGCCCGACGGGACACGGACCAACCCGATGCCGCCGAGCCCCGCGACACGACCGATCTCGCTGCCGCCCGGCCAAACGCGAAGTCGCCGAGGCCGCCCGAGCCGGCGCCGGACAAAAAGCAGGTCGCCCCCAGCAAATCGGAAGAAAAAAAGGACGAGGAGTCTTCGAATGCACCCCGCCCCCGAGAACGGGAAAAAACCAGGGGCGGCGTTTCGATTGTAAAGGAGGCCGATCCGAAATCTGAACTCAGCGATCCCAAAACCGCCACCCGGAACCGCGCGCCGGATCCGGAGGAAGCCGCCGGACGCGGCTTGCCCGAAACTCCGCCAACCGAGCGGAAGCAACCGGCGGAACCCCGCAAGGCCACGGCTTCGTCCCCGTCACAGGCAGGCTCAACGCCGACCGAGGCGCCCTCCGTCACCATGGTCATTCGCCCCGAACCGCCCAAGGCGGCGGGCCCGGGCCAGCCTCCTGCCAGCACAAGCAATTCTGCGCAGCCACCGGCCCGGTCGCCGATCCAGGCGCAGACTCCGGCGCCGGACAGTCCGAACTCATCGGGCAAACCTGCCGCGACTTCCTTGCCATCGACGCAGAATGCCGCGCTTCCGGAAACTCCGGAGCCGGCGCCGAAGGACATGACGCTCACAGCTCCCGTAATCCCGGTGCCCGGGGGACTTCAAGACGTCCCATCCACGCCGGGCGGCGAAATCAAGGTCTCGCCGAAAAGCGTGAAGCCTTCCGATTCAAGTGCGGCCAAGGTTTCACAGGTCATAGAGGAGATGGCCGACAAGGTGCCACGGCTCAAGTCGCTGCGCGATCAGCTCAAGACCTCCCCGGCAACCGTGAAACCAAGCCCGGCGATGGAGCAATCGGCAAAGCGCATGGAGGTGCGCTCCGATGAGGGATTCGCCCACGCGCAATTCACGCTTGCCGAAATGTATTTGACCGGCGAAGGCATGCCAAAAGACCAGAAGAAGGCGATTTCTCTGCTCAATCGCGCGGCAATGAGCGGGTTTTTGCCGGCACAGTTGACGCTGGGCATGCTCGCCGCCGAAGGTCAGGCGACGGAACGCGATCTTGCCGAAGCGCATTCCTGGCTTGGCATCGCCGCCGAACAGGGTAACCGCGCCGCGCTCGAAGCCCTGCCCAAGCTCGAACAGCTGATGTCTCCCAGGGACACGGTGGAATCGAGAAAGCGCAGCCAGCAACTCCACCAGGTGATGGTGATCATTCATGGTGGCGATCTGAAGAAGGCATCCAAGACGGAACTGAGCGAGAGGCTGCGCGTCGCGGCAGCGCTCGGCGACGTCGAATCTGTCCATGTTCTTCTTGCGCAGGGCGCCGATGCCGACAGCCCCGATATCGACGGCCGTACGGCCGTGATCGAGGCCGCCTGGCGCGGCTATCCGAGGATCGTCAGATCCCTGATCGAGAACGGCTCCAACCTTTCGGCCACTGACAATGCGCAGAAAAATGCGCTCATGTGGGCGGCGATCAATGGCCACGTCAATGTCATCGAGGCACTGCTCCAGGCCGGCGCCCCGGTTAACGAGCGCGACAGCGAGGGGCTCACCGCCCTCATGCGCGCCGCCTGGAACAGCCATGCCGGGGCAGTCAGGGCATTGCTCGCCGGCAAGGCCGATCCCCGAATTCGAGACAACAAGGGCCAGACTGCCCTCGATTACGCGATCAAAAGCTCGAATCCCGAGGTCCGAAGGCCGCTCGCGGCGGCGCGCTGAGGCACGACACTTCTGGCGGTCCCGGAACACTCGACTATAATCGCGCGACCGCCACCGAGCCCGCGGCCACCATCTGCCGCCAAGAACAAACCATGGCCCACCAGAAGATCGCCTTTCTTTATGCCGACATCCCCGCCGCCCGCGAAGCCTTCGCGCGGCTCGTTGAACGGTATGGAAATGTCGATCCGGCCAAGGCCGAGGTGATCGTCGCGCTTGGCGGCGACGGCTTCATGCTCGAAACCCTGCATCGCTTCATGGATCGCAATGTCCCGGTCTATGGAATGCATCGCGGGTCCATCGGATTCCTGATGAACAACTACGACGAAGCAGCCTTGCCGGAGCGGCTGGCCCGGGCGCAAAAGGCAACTTTGCGTGTTCTGGCGATGACGGTGGTCGCTGCCGACGGCGCCACCACCAAGGCGCTCGCGATCAATGAAGTGTCGTTGCTGCGCCAGAGCCGCCAGGCGGCAAAAATCCGCATCAAGGTCGACGGCGTCATCCGGCTTGAGGAACTGATCTGCGACGGCATCCTGGTGGCGACGCCGGCCGGCAGCACCGCGTACAATCTTTCCGCCCACGGCCCGATAATTCCCATCGGATCGAACCTGCTGGCACTCACGCCGATCAGCGCCTTCCGGCCGCGGCGCTGGCGCGGCGCGCTGTTGCCGTCCTCGGCGAAGGTGGATTTCGAAATTCTCGAATCCGACAAGCGTCCGGTCAGCGCGGTCGCCGACTACACCGAGGTGCGCGACGTCAAATCCGTCGAGGTGCGCGAAGACCCCGACCACAGCCTGATGCTTCTTTTCGATCCGGAACACAATCTGGAAGAGCGGATCGTCCGCGAGCAATTCCTGCCCTGATGGCAGGATCGCCGACGTTCCGCGTCAAGCCCGCGCGATGACGGAGACCCCCGCAAGAACCCTGGACCTTCTGTCCCGGCTCATCGGCTTCGATACGGTAAGCCGCCGTTCCAACCTCGGCCTCATCGAATTCGCCGCCGATTTTCTTGCCGCTCGCAACGGGCGGGTATCGGTCAGCCGCAACGCAGACGGCACCAAGGCAAATCTCTTCGCCACTGTAGGCCCTGAACGCGATGGGGGCCTTCTTCTGGCCGGCCACAGCGACGTCGTCCCGGTGACGGGGCAGGACTGGACCACCGACCCCTTCAGGGCGAGTTTGCGCGATGGCCACGTCTACGGGCGCGGCACCTGCGACATGAAGGGGTTCATCGCCGTTGCACTGGCATTGCTCGACGACCTGGCCAAGGAAAAACTTTCCCGCCCGGTGCATCTGGCGCTGACCTATGACGAGGAAGTGGGCTGCTTCGGCGCCGCGGCGCTGGCCCGCCTGATCGCACAAATGCCCGCACGCCCCCGCTTCGGTATCGTCGGCGAACCGACAACGATGAAGGTGGTAAATGGCCACAAGGGCAAGCTGTCGCTCGACTGCTCGGTGAACGGGACGGAGGGTCACTCCGCCCACAACGACCGCGCCGTCAATGCCGTCGAAATCGCCGCCGAAATCATCGTACGTCTGCGCGCCATGCAGAAGCGGCTTGCCGCGGACCGCCGCGATGAGCGCTTCGACCCGCCCTTCACCACGATTCACACGGGCGTCATCGCGGGTGGCGTTGCCAGGAACATCGTGCCACGCGACTGCCGGCTTGAGATCGAGATACGAAACATTCCCGGCGAGGATCCCGAGACCCTCCGACGCGAAATCGAGTCCTTCGCGGCAACGGAGCTTCTCGGAGAAATGCGCGTTGTTTCGCCCGATGCCGGTATCCGCTTCGCCGTCCAGTCCTGTATTCCCGCCCTTTCTCCCGAAGCGGAGGACGGCCTGCTGCAAACTGCGCTGTCGCTATCGGGCGCGAACCGTCCGGGCGTCGTGAGCTTCGCCACCGAGGCCGGGCTCTACCAGGGCGCGGGCGTGCCCTCGATCGTGTGCGGGCCCGGCGACATTCGCCAGGCACACCGGCCCGACGAGTTTGTCGCCGTCAGTCAACTCGACGACTGCGCTTTATTCCTTCGTCGCATGATCCAGCGCTTCCAAGCGACATGAACTTTCCCGGCACCACCCCTTGACCACGAGCGGATAGTCCGGCGTCGGATTGAGCGGGCAAGAATAGGCGTATTCGCCGGGCTTGAGCTCGACGGCGTAATCCAGCAGCCGGGATCAAGGCCGCCGCCCGAAACGCTCGGCAAAGTCACGCGGCCCAGCCCCGTGCCTCGCAGCCAGAACCCGGGTCCATAAGGCACGTTCTTGTCGGCGACACGGAAGATGTATTTCCCGGGCGCCAGCACCACAGGCTTCGCCTCGTCCGGGCGATCCTTGTAGCCACGGTCGATGCCGCCTTTCGATTCGACGAACCGGCATCCGGTCTGCGTCAGCGTGATGACCTTGGGCGCTTCCTCGGCGCGCGCCACGTCCCCCTCGCGCGCGCCGCGGCACTCAGGATGGTTCAGTGACGGCAATCAGTTCCGGGGAATCGTTGGCCGGCGAATTGACTTGGCGCGATACCGGCCACGATCGCATTTCGTCGGCCGGGAACGGCTTGAGCAGCGCGAGACGCGCGCGCGCCGGGGCGTCTTCTTCGCCCAGCCAGCAGGGGTAATCCTCGGGCCGGAGGATCACCGGCATGCGCTCATGCACCGGCTGAACGCAGGCATTGGCATCGGTCACGATGATGGTGAAGGATTCGATCTCATCGCCCCCCGCGCCGAGCCAGTGTTCCCACAGCCCGGCGAAGGCGAAGGTCTTGCCGGACGGGAGCGAAAAATAATACGGCTGCTTGACGCCCTTGCCCCGCGCCTGCCATTCATAGAAACCGTCGGCAGGCACGAGGCAGGGACGATGGCGGAAGGCACCGCGATAGGCGGGCTTTTCCGCGACCGTCTCGGCCCGCGCGTTGATCATCGAAAAACGCGCATCGGGCCCCTTCGACCATGAGGGCACGAGGCCCCAGCGGGCCAGCGCCAGCTCCCGCCCCCCACGTCCGCCCCGCCGCACGATAGGCAGCGCCTGGGAGGGCGCCGCGTTGTAGCGCGGCGGAAAATTGGGCAACGCCCCGATTGCCGAGAACAGCTTTGCCATCGCCTCGGGCGGCTGAGTTATCGCATATCGGCCGCACATGGCGGCGCGCGCCCTACTCCAGGCGTACGTTCTTGGTGAAATCGTAGTTCGGGCGCGACTGGCACTCGTATTTCCAGGAAATCATGTTGCGGTCGCGCTTGGCGTCGAACACCCAATCGAGGAATTTGAGCTGCGCCTTCCAACCGGCCTCTGCCTGTTCGCGCCGGTAACGGCCCGGCATGGTGTCGTTCAGCCAGCCGTGGGGCGCATCCTTGAAAACGTGGATTTCATAAGTCTTCTTGTGATCTTCCAGGCAGTTGCGGAAGCGGCGCACGTCGTCGAGGGAAATGATGTGGTCGGCCTCGCCGAAGGAGCCGAAAACCGGACACGGCACGTCACGAATGACATCCGTGAGCGGGCGAGGCTGAAGCTTGTTGGTCTCCCATTCGCGCTTCGATGCCGCGCCATACCAGACAAGCGCCGCCGAAATCGGCCGCACCGCGGCGAGCGCCAGGGGATGGCGCCCGGTCTGGCAGACGCCCTTCACCGCGACCTTCGACGCGTCGGCGCCGGAAACGCCCTTGAGCGCATCGATGGCGGCCGACAGGTCGCGGATCGCGTCGTCGTCGGTGATGTCGCACCGATCGTCGCCGCGGTGAAGCGCATCCTGGTCGGCATGGCGAAAGAAGACATCCGGCGCGATGCAGACGTAGCCGTCACCGGCGAAGCGTGCCGCCAGATCTTTCGTGTGCTGAACAAGGCCGTACCTTTCATGCATCAGCACGATGCAAGGGCGGCTGCCGCCGGTCTTGGGGCGCGCCACGAAAGCGGGCATTCCGCCTGCGCAGGTCACGTTTTCGGTGATGATATCCTTGTTGTTCGGCGCACTCATGGGTCCCCCCTGTCGGTTACGGTTACGATTTCGGTTTAAAGGTTTCAGATTCTAATCGGCGTCGATGGACGAAACGCGATCGGCATAAAAAGCCGCCAGCCCGGCGATTCTCGCCATTTCGGGATAGGGATCCTCGTACGTCCAGACGGCATTTTCGGAAACCCTGCCGTCGACGACGATGGAATAATAGGAGCAATGTCCCTTGTACGCGCAGTGGGTCCGGTGATCGGTCCGCCGCAGAAGATTCATGCGCAGGTCGTCGCGCGGAAAATAGAAGACCGGGGCATGGCCCTGCTCGCGCAAGACGAGCGCCCGCGTCGAATCGGCAATCACGGCGCCCTCGAAGGTCACGCGCACCCGGCCGGCATAAGGCTCCACCGTCAAGTGGTAACCGGGATTTTCCGGCCACTTGTTACGGGCCACTTTGACCGCCTCGCCACCCATGATGCGCCTTTCCCACCCTCAATCACTGCCCAGTCAGGTGCGAATAATGGGAAGTTTGCCCCACCGTTGCAATCCCGACTATGACCGAACCACCGGCCGCAAACGAAAAAAGCCGCCGGGATCACTCCCGGCGGCAGAATTCTCCGATCTTCAGGTTATGGGCGAGGATCTGGCGTTTCGTCGCCTCCGACAGGGTGTCCCCGGGGCCCGGGACGATTGCCCTGGCCCAAAGGCACTCCGCTCCGCCGCCACGGGCGCAGTTCCCGGTCAAGCTCATCGCCAGCAAGGCGACCCACGCGATCCTCGATCGCCATCGCCTGCCGGACGGTGCTGCCTGCGTCCTCATTGAAATCCCTTTCCGCGCGCGCCCGGCCGAGGCGCTGCGCCATCCAGACCAGGGCCGCCAGCACGCCAAGAAGGGCCGCCGACAGCCAGAGAGCGATCATCAGCCCCTCGTGAAGGCGGCGACTAATCCGGCCGCGGCCATGCCGGCGGAGATCACCGCCTCGATCTGACCGGGGCTGACCGAAATGCCGACGGCGGTCGCAAGCGATATAAGGCCGAGCCAGGTCGAGCGCTCGCTCAGCCGGTCGACGATCCAGGAAACGATCATGGAACGAACTCCTTGTAGTTATGGACGAAGGCGGAGACCGTGCCCCGTCCCGCGTCCGTGTTGAAATGCCGCTTCCAGTAACGGCCGAGGGCATCGACGTCCTCGGCCTGGGGAAGCTGCTGCGGGATGCGGTGGTAGATGAGCCGAGCAACCGCGGTGGCGTAAGCGAGATTGCTCACGAGCTGTTCGTGGCGCGAAGGAACCGGCGCAAGCAGGGCAAGAACCTTGTCGCGCAGGGGCGGCCGGTACTTCAGAAAATTATCGTGCAGGTCGGACTCTGTTCTCGGCTCGATCTGGTAAACGCCGCGGGCGGGCCCCCCGCCGCGCTGTTGCAGGAATCGCAGACCCGATTCCTGGACCGCGGTGCCGAGCAGAAGATTCTCGGCGGCGACCGACCATAATTCGAGGTGACAGAGCACCGGCCGCACGATCAACAGCCTGAACTGACTGACATTGAGCATGGGGGCGCCTCAATTGTACCAACGCTCGAACACCGGGCGCATCTGACCCCAAAGCCAGTGCGCGGCTCCCACCACGATCAGCATCAATCCGCCCAGTTTCGTCGCGGCCCACCAGGCGCCGCGCCCCATGTGCGCGGCCATGGCCAGGCGTTCGACGTTGGCGTCGATTTTTTCGATCCGACGCTCGACGTTGTCCATGCGCGCGACCAGCGCGCCGATACGCTCGTAGAGTTCGGAATGGGAAACAGCGGTCATCGGCTCGCTCATGCGGGACCGGCAAGCAGTTCGCCGGCCCGCGAGGCCGTAATCAGCCCCCTCGCCACGAGGAATTGCACCCCGGCAACGGTGTCGGGATGGTCAAGGTCGACCTCCTGCGCTTCGGCGGCGGCGAGACGCCAGGCCAGCACGTCCACGTCCTGCATGGCGGCAGCCATGATCGCGGCCTGCTCCTGCGCGGTGAAGCGAAGGCGAAATTCGCGCGGCGTTACGACGCGCAGCGGCACGGGCACAGGATCGGCGGGCTCCGGCGTATTGCCCGCAGCGAGCCAAGCCTCGTACTCTTGCCGGTCGCGGTTGGAGGGGTCCGAAGGGATGGCCGCGCCATCGGACAGGCGGATGACGGCGGCGGTGTTCGTCAGTTTGTATGCGCTCATGGTTACAGCTCCGCGCTTGCGAGAATTTTTCCGGCGGACGATGAACTGTCGATGTAGTAAGGCCGGTACTGCGTAAGACCGGAGAAGTTCCCCGCCGATATACGCATGGCGCTTTCGTCAGAGTGCCCGACGCCGACATTCGATGACGACTGCGCGGTCGGTGCGGCGATGCCGTCGCTGATGGACAGGGTGCCCGTTACGGAAAGCGTGGGCGTGGCGCGCATCCCCGAGTAATCCCACATGCCGTTCCACGCGGTCGTGTTGTAGGCCCATCCGTTCGCGCCATCGATGATACGGAAATAACGGCGGCAGCGTTCGTACTCATCGGTGTAAGACGGGCGCTCGAACGGCGTGGCGACCGCGCCGCGCTCAAGCTGCACGTTGGCGATGCGGAAATTGTTGGCCACGTTATCGCAAGCGTTGACCTGACTGGCCGTCGCCGTGAAGTTGCCGGTCTGCCATGCGCTCGCCGTGGTCTGGAACGTCGACCCGGCCATGAGCGTGAAATCGACTTGCAGGCCGACGCCGGTGGTGTAGTCCCACGTCCCGGCTGTCGGGCAGCCGCCGGAAACCGTGACCGTCTTGAACTCCCATGTATCGGCGACGCTGACCGTGTATTCGGCGACATAGGAGCGGTCCGTACCGGAGTTGCGGAAGGCAACGCAGTACGTCCCGGTCTTCGTCGCCTTGACCCAGAACGACAGGGTGAAGGTGTTGCCGACTAGATCACGGATACACTGGCCCTCGATTTTCTGGCTGAGGATCACAAGATCGCCCGCCGCGACCGCCGCGTCCGCCGTGGCGCAGTCTACCAGAAACGAGTAAAGCGCCTCGGTCGGGCTGGTGCCCGGAACGTCGGTCGAGCGCGAAATGTCGTGGACCGCGCCGGTTGTGCCCTTGTAGTAGGTCCAGCGGTCCGCGCAGTAAGCCGACGCGGCGATGGAGGCGAAAGACGTGCCGCGCTGCCAGATGTCGAAAGCGCCGTTGATGATGCGGTTGCGGAAGCTGCCGGGCGTGTCGTCGGCGGCCCATGCCGAGCCGTTGCTGACGAGGCGGCGGCCGGCCGAGTGCGTCAGCGCGGCGATGGCGGTGAGGTCGCCGTCAAGCGGCTGATAGGTGGCGGCGTGGGCGTGCCCGGCTGAAGCAGCGCCGATGTCGGACAACACTTCCGCGGGAAGGCGAAGTTCAAGCCCGTTCTCCGATGCGTTGACACGCAACATCTTGCCGGCATCGCCAAGGGCAAGGACCTGGGTCTGAGGAGCGATATCAGCCAGCGCCACCACCGACGGCTTGCCGGTGGCATCGAAGGAAAACATCTTGCCCGCCCGCGCGACGCTCGGGGGAAGGTCGCCGATGCTGGACGCCGGGTCGGTCAGCGGGAATTTCGGCGCCCGGTCGAGTTCCTCCTGCATGTCCATCTGCCGCATCGCCGCGCGGGCGGGCGGCATCGAAGCCGGGCGGGCGCACCGGTTCGGCGAAGGTCAGGGCCAGCGCGTCGCCGAAGTCGGGCGAGGCAAGCCCGCGCGCCTTCATCGCGTCCTTGGATTCGAGGCGCAGACGGCCGCGGTCGTCGAAATCGTATTCCGGCGCGTCGAGGTCTTCGGCCAGCGTGCGCGCATCCTTCGGGATCGCGCCGCCCGCTTTCAGCCAGTCGCGGACGGCCGACCACATTTCGGCGCGCGCGTTGATAAAGCGCGCGGGATCGCGCGGCCTGGCGCCGGCGTTGACATCCACGACGCGGAAGCCGAGCGCCCGGAGGCGATCCACCACCCCCGCCCCCACACCCGCCCCGTCGACGAACAGCGCGGCGGGATCGAAGCGGTTGGCGGACTCCGCCACCAGCGAAGCGAGCCGCATGGTGTCGAGCCCGCGGTAATGCGCGAGATGGACGATAGCCCTTCCCTTGCGCGCGAGAATGACCGAGGCGTCGTCGCCGAAACGCGCCACGTCGACGCCCATGACCGTCGGCGCCGCGGCGTCCTCGGGGGCTTCGCGCCCCTGCGCTTCGCCGATCAGCGCCTCGCCGATGAACTGGGTGAAGCCGGCGCGCGGAAAAACGCCCTTCACGCGCACGCGGACGAAATCCGAATCTTCGCCGTAGTCTTCGATCCAGCTTCGGATCTGCGCCTGGTTGGCCTTGGCCGCGGCGCGCGAATCGACGGCATAGGTGCGCCAGCGGTGGCGGAAGCGGCGGAAGCAGTCGCGGAAGCGCCCGGTGGCCCGCGTCGGGTTGCCGAAGGCGAACCACATGGCGCCGTCGGTCACCATCGCGCCCTCGGTCACCTCCCAGATGTCCTCGGCGATGGCGGAAGCCTCGTCGAAGATGACGCAGACGTGGCGTTCGTGCGTGCCGGCGAAGCTCTCGGGCCGGTCGCGCGACCATGGCACGGCGGCGGCGAACCAGGTTTCCGGATGCTGGCGAAAAGCAAACCGCGTCGCCGTCCAGTCGAACCAGTGGCAGACGCGCGAGGCGCGATGCCACTTGGCAAGCTCGCGCCAGGTCTTGTTGCGCAACTGCGCCGCGGTGTTGGCGGTGACCACCACCTGCGGATGGTCGCGCGTCGAAAGAAACCACAGGATCAGCCAGGCCGAGAGCGCGGTCTTGCCCACCCCGTGGCCGGAAGCGACGGCGAAGCGCAAGGGCGCCTTGCCCGCCGCGATATCCTCGCGCACCGCCGAGAGCAGCTCGCGCTGCCAGGCGTCGGGCCCCGGCTGGCCGGCGAGCGCGCCCTGCCCCCAGGGAAAGATCATCTCGACGAAGGCGAGCGGGTCGTCGCGGCAGGCGGTGACGGCGCGGGCGAGCGCCAGTTCGGCCGCCGGATCGCGCGGCGGCTCGTTGCGCATCGCCTTCACGGCGACGGCCCCGGCCCCGACGCGGCGGGGTCGCCATCGTCCGTTTCCGACGGCAGGGATTTCATGCCCGGCCAGGTTCGCGCGATGACGGCGCTGAGATCGACGGGCGGCGCCGATTCGTCGCGGTCGGTCATGCGCGGACCGAACAGCAACGCGGCCAGACGTTCGGCGGCACGAAAGCGCACCGCCGCGTCGATCTTGCGGTCGCGGGCGATATCGACAAACAGGGCGACGACCGAGCAGTCGAGCAGCTTGAGTTGCCGCGCCACGCTGCGGTTGGTAATCCACGCAAGGCGCGGCCCTTCGTTGCGTGCCTTGCGGCGCGCGCGCCTGGGCGATGGTGCGGTCGCGTCCTTCACGGCGAGCTCCTGTGCAAAGAAAAAGGCCCGCGAGGCGGCCGGGTGAAAAAGAAAAGGCCCGCGCGGCGGGCCTGGTGAGGGAAATTCGAAGGGGCCACCCGTCGATGCGGTTGGGCCCGATTGTAAAGTCATTCTTACATCACTTTCTAAACCTCGTCAAGCCCGATTTCGTGTCCGGGCGTCGGTGCGGGCGAAGGCCGCGGCAATCGCCTCTTCGCGACTGAGTTCGGCATTGAGACGGCGGCAAACCTCGGCCACTCCTTCGCGCTGAAGGCGGCGGAGCGTCGTGTGGGAACGGCCATCCATGTCTTCGAGCCGGCGCCAGGGGATGCCCGAGGCGCGTGCCCAGATCACCCGCCGGACCGCGCCTTCCAGCCACAGAAGCCACAGAACGGACTGATCCGCCCTGCTTATTTCCTGTGCCGTCGGCGCCGGCGGCCGGACGCGGGTCGATCCGTAGCCGTAGGCCTCGAACCCCTGGCGCACCACGTCGGGCCAACGCGCCACCAGGCCCATCGGGCGGTCGCGCAAGCCCAGCGCCATGCCACGAAGAACCCGGGCGGCTTCGGCAAAACGGTCACGCACTTCGTCTTCCGTCCACAGATGGGGCCGTTCGGTATTGCAATTTTTGCGTGCATGTGTGGTCATGGCTGTCCCCTTTTGGTCGCTATGGGAAAGCTTTAAAAAGTAACTAATACTAACTATTTTGTCAAGTTTTTCGTGACAATCGTTAGATTTTCTAACATATTGGCTTGTGCAGCTATTCCGTGAAGCCTAATTATTAATGGCACCTAAGATGAAGGGCATAGGCCCCAGGATCCGCGATGCGCGCGAACGCGCGCGAATGACCCAGGACGCGCTCGGACGCCGGTGCGGCGTCAGCCGCGCGGCCATCGCGCAATGGGAAAACGGCACCACCTTCCCGAGCCTCACGCATCTTCAGATGGCGGCCGACGCGCTCGGCGTGTGGGTGAGCTGGCTCGCGGGCGAAAACGACGGCGAGGCGCCCGGCGCCGGCACGCCCGCGTCGCGCGGGCGCGTGCTGCCGGTAATCGACACCGTCGCGGCCGGCGCCTGGGGCACCGTGGCCGATCCCTATCCGCCCGGGCGCGGCATGGACGTGCTGATCAGCGAACGCAAGGTGGGGGCCTCGGCCTTCGCGCTCGTCGTGCGCGGCAACAGCATGGAGCCGGAATTCCACGACGGCGACAAGATCATCGTCGATCCCGGCGTCGAACCCGTGCCCGGCGATTTCGTCGTCGCCAAGCTGGACCGCGACGACGAGGCGACGTTCAAGAAATTCCGCCCGCGCGGCCTGGACGCCGACGGCAATCCGGTGGTCGAACTGGTGCCGCTCAACGACGACTGGCCGGTGCTGCGCATGAACGCCGCCAATCCCGGGCGCATCGTCGGCACCATGATCGAACACCGCCGTTACCGGCGGTCATGATCGAACACCGCCGTTACCGGCGCTAGACGTCCACCATCTCCATTCGTCATCGCCCGGCTTGTCCGGGCGATCCATGCCGGATGCCCCGCCTGCGCGGGGCATGACGAAGAAAAGATCAAGCGGCGGCGTCGGAAGGCGCAGTCAAGTGGCGGCGCCGGAAGGTGCGATCAAGCGGCGGTGATGTCGACTTCTTCCGCCGTGCCGCCCAGGTCCGTGATGAGCGTCTTCAATTCGGCCAGAGCCGCGGCGAGACGCGCCGCATCGGTGCCACGCAGCACGAGGCGCACGCTCAGTCCCTTCACGTTGAAATGAGGATAGCTGCCGATTTCGAGGTCGGCATAGGCATCCTGCAATTGCCCGAGCCTTTCGGCGATGCGACCTTCGGGCAGGTTCGTGCGCACGGTTCGCGCGAGCAGCGGCGCGCCGCCGACCAGGTCATGGCGGATGCTTTCGAACATGCCTTGCATGATCTTGGGCACGCCGGCGAAGACATAGACGTTTTCCACCCTGAATCCGGGCGCGGCGCTGACCGGATTGTCGATCAGGGTTCCGCCTTCCGGCACATTGGCCATGCGCCTTCGGGCGGGGGTGAATTCGCTGTGGGCATAGTGACGCTCAAGCCGGGCGAGCGCCTCGGGATGCTCGACCAGTTTCCGGCCGAAGGCGCGCGCGATCGCCTCCGCGGTGATGTCGTCGTGGGTCGGACCGATGCCGCCCGTCGTGAAGACGTAGTCGTTGGCCGCGCGCAATTCGTTCACGGCCCCGGCGATCGCCGCGTAATCGTCGCGCACGATGCGCACTTCGATCAACCGGACGCCAAGCTCGTTGAGGCGCACCGCCAGATAGGAAGTATTGGCGTCCTGGGTGCGCCCCGACAGCACCTCGTTGCCGATGATGACCAGCGCCGCGGTATAGACCCGCGGTCCATCCCGCCCCGTCCCTTCAGTCGTTGCCGACATGGCGCCTCCCCCGTTCCGCTTGAACCGTTATTCATAGCCCCCGGCGGCGGCAAAAACACCGGTTTTCGGCGCATTTCCGCCGTTCTCGGCCCCGCGCAAGGACCCCGAATTAAGCAATTGGCAACCTTTCACCGGTCAAATGATGCACGTGTTTGACGGAAATTCGCGCCAACCGGTCGCGGGTTCCTCGTTCAGGTGCCCGGGATATCTGTCCCGCGCTTCGGAAATCCCTGTGGCGGGCAGGTGCGCCCGCCTGCTTTCGGCCAGGACAGGCCCGCGCACAAACGCAGGCCGGGCCGCCACAGTAACCGCCAGAGCCCTCGTCCGGGGCGCCGGCGCCCGCAGGCCCGCGTGAGGTGATGGTGAATACGGTTCCCAAATTGCGATCTTCGCCCAGGGTGGACGAACTCGCCGACTCCATCGCCGCTCACGGCCCGACCCTGACGCTGCTGCTGGTGGGGGGCGTTCCCGACGATCGTCGCAACATCGAGTCACTGCTTGCCGACGGGGGTGCGGGCGGCGGCGGCGTCGATTGCGTGACGCAACTCGCCGACGCGGTGCGTGCGGCCAAGGACAACACCTACGACGCCGTGCTGCTGAACGTCGACGGCCATACCGCGCCGAGCGTCCGGTCGGTCAGCACCATCACCGAACTTCTTGGCGACGTTCCGATCATCATCCTGTCCTCGCGCGACGATCAGCTCGTGGCGCTGGAGGCGCTCGGCGCTGGAGCGCAGGACTTCCTCGTGACGGCGGACATCGACGGCGGCAAGCTGGTGCGCGCCGTGCGCTTCGCCATCGAGCGCAAGCGCACGGAACAGCGCCTGCAGGCCCTGCTCAGCTACGACACGCTGACGCAGTTGCCCAACCGCGAACTCCTTCTCGACCGACTGACCCAGTCCATCGCCGCGGCGACGCGCCAGCAGACGATGGTGGCGCTGCTGCTGCTCGACCTCGACCGCTTCAAGCTGGTCAACGACACGATGGGCCACGCCTTCGGCGACAAACTGCTGTGCGAAGTCGCGGCGCGGATGCAGACGTGCATTCGTGAAAGCGACACGCTCGCCCGTCTCGGCGGCGACGAATTCGTTGTCGTGCTGACCAATATCAAGGGCGCCCAGGATGCCGCCAAGGTGGCGAGCAAGATCACCCGCGATCTCGGCAAGCCCTTCGTCATCGAGGGACACGAGGTCTTCGTCACCGCCTCCATCGGCATCAGCCTGTTCCCCAACGACGGCCTCGACAAGAATTCGCTGATCACCAACGCCGACGTGGCGATGTACCGGGCCAAGGAGGAAGGCCGCAATCATTTCCAGTTCTATACCTTCGGCATGAATGCGACGACGGTCGAACGCCTGACGCTGGAAAACGACCTGCGCCGCGCGCTCGAACGCGACGAACTTCTGCTCTACTACCAGCCGCAGATGAACTGCGTCGACGGGCGTCTCGTCGGCTGCGAGGCGCTGGTGCGCTGGCAGCATCCCGAGCTTGGCCTGGTGCCGCCCGCGCGCTTCATTCCCATCGCCGAGGAAAACGGGCTGATCGTCCAGATCGGCGAATGGGTGCTGCGCGAGGCCTGCCGCCAGAACAAGGCGTGGATCGACGGCGGCGCCCAGCCGATGATCGTCTCCGTCAACCTGTCCAGCCGCCAGTTCCATCAGGAGAGCATGCTGAAAACGGTGACCGAGGCCCTTGACAGGAGCAGGCTCGAAGCCAGGCATCTCGCGCTCGAAATCACCGAAAGTTCGCTGATGCACGATCCCGACGACGCGGTCGTGACGTTGTGTCTCCTGCACAATATGGGCGTCAGCATTTCGATCGACGACTTCGGCACGGGCTACTCTTCGCTCGGCCACCTGAAGCGGTTCCCGCTCAACTCACTCAAGATCGACCGCGCCTTCGTCAACGACATCACCGAGAACCCCGAGGACGCGGCGATCGTCCGCGCCATTCTCGCGATGGCCCATTCGCTGCGCCTGAAGGTGGTGGCCGAAGGCGTGGAGACCGAGAAGCAGCTCAAATTCCTGCGCGAGATCGGCTGCGACGAGGCGCAGGGCTACTACCTCGCCAAGCCGCTGCCCGCCGCCGAGTTTGCCGCGCAGTTCATCGCCCCGGCCAAGGCCAAGGCCGGCTGACCGGCGCCCGCCGCGCGGGCATTGAACCGGCGCTTCGGGCCGGGTAGTTTCGCCCGGTCATGAAATTCTCTCCGCCGCTGGTCAAGGGGCGGCTTATCCGCCGCTACAAGCGATTCCTCGCCGATGTCGAACTTCCCGGCGGCGAACGGTTGACCGCGCATGTCGCCAACCCCGGCGCGATGACGGGGCTGGCCGCCCCGGGGCTCGAAATCTGGCTGTCGAAATCGGATAACCCCAAGCGCAAGCTCGCCTGGGGCTGGGAACTGGCGCGTATCGGCCGGCACCTCGTCGGCGTCAACGCAGGCCTCGCCAACCGCCTGGCCGAAGAGGCGCTCGCCGCCGGGACCGTGCCGGAACTGACCGGCTACGGGGAGATCCGCCGCGAGGTCCGCTATGGCGCCAATTCGCGCGTCGATTTTCTGCTGTCGGGACCGCGCCGAAAGGACTGTTACGTCGAGGTCAAGAACGTCCATCTCAAGCGCGGCCGGATGGCGGAATTTCCCGATTCGGTCACGGCGCGCGGCACCAAGCATCTCGGCGAACTCGCCCGCATGGTCAAGGCGGGAAGGCGCGCCGTCATGCTCTATGTCGTGCAGCGCGCCGACTGCGAGGCTTTCACCGTCGCCGCCGCCATCGACCCTGCCTATGCCGAGGCGCTTACGACCGCCCGCGCCGCCGGGGTCGAGGTCCTCTGCCACGTCTGCCGGGTGCGGACCGGCGGCATAACCCTGGACGCGCCCTTGCCGTTGGCGATCTGATGCCCATTTGAATGCGGCGCAGAAAACCCGCCCGTTGTATGTTGACCCCATGATCGAGACCGACGACCGTTCCGAAAACCTGCGCGCGACAGTTCAGCCCGGCGCCGAGCGCGCCCGCGGCGAACCGGCGCGGCGCGGCTTCACGCGACACGGCCCCGAAGGGTTTGCCGCGATGCGCAAGGCCGGACGCCTGGCGGCGGAACTGCTTGATTACATCGCGCCATTTGTCCGCCCGGGAGTTACCACGGGGGAAATCGACCGCCTGTGCGCCGAATGGACGACGGCGCGCGGCGCGATCTCCGCCCCGCTCAATTACCGCGGCTTTCCGAAATCCATCTGCACGTCGATCAACCATGTCGTCTGCCACGGCATCCCCGACGACGAAAAAAGGCTGCGCGACGGCGATATCGTCAACATCGACGTCACGCCCATCGTCGACGGCTGGCACGGCGATTCCTCGCGCATGTATTACGCGGGCGAGCCGAAGCTCCGTGCGCGCCGCCTGGTCGAAGTGACTTACGAATGCCTGATGCGCTCCATCGACCTGGTGTGCCCCGGCGCTCATTTCGGGGATATCGGCCACGCGATCCAGTCCCACGCCGAAGCCAACCGCTTTTCCGTGGTGCGCGACTTCTGCGGCCACGGCATCGGGAAAATTTTCCACGAGCCGCCCAACGTGCTGCACTACGGCGAACCGGGCACGGGACCGCGCATGGAAGAAGGCATGATCTTCACCATCGAACCGATGATCAACGCCGGGCGCTATGACGTGAAGGTGCTGGCCGACGGCTGGACGGCCGTGACCAAGGACCGTACGCTGTCGGCGCAGTTCGAACACACCGTGGGCGTCACCGCGCAGGGCCACGAAGTGTTTACCCTGTCGCCCAGGGGTCACACCATCCCGCCCTATCCGGCCTGACCGGAAAGTCCCGCCGATGACCGAAGAAAAGCCGCACTATCTCGGACACCGCGAAAGGCTGCGGGCGCGTTTTCTCAAGGACATGGGCAAGAGCTTCTCCGACTACGAACTGGTCGAACTGCTGCTGTTCATGGCCCAGCCGCGCGGCGACGTGAAGCCGCTGGCCAAGGCGCTGCTCAAGCGCTTCGGTTCCTTCGCGGAACTCATTGCCGCCGATCCGGATGAAATCCGCAAGATCGCAGGCGCCAAGGATGCCGCCGTCACCGCGTTCAAGGTCGTGCAGGCGGCTGCTTTGCGCATGGCCCGGACCCAGTTGATCGAACGCCCCGCCATCGGCTCCTGGCGGCAGCTGCTCGACTACTGTCATTCGGCGATGGCCCGCGAAACACGCGAGCAGTTCCGCGTCCTCTATCTGAATCGCAAGAACGTGCTGATAGACGAGGAAGTCCTGGCGACGGGCACCGTCGACCACACGCCGGTCTACCCGCGCGAGGTGGTCAAGCGGGCGCTCGATCTCGGCGCCTCGGCGTTGATCCTCGTGCACAATCATCCTTCGGGCGACCCGACGCCGTCGAAAGGCGACATCGACATGACCCGGGAAATCCAGGATGCCGCCGGCCGGCTCGGCATCGCGCTGCACGACCACGTCATCGTCGGCCGCAAGGGGCACGCCAGCTTCAAGAACCTGGGCCTGCTCTAGCCGGCGCGCCGCCGCCCCGCGCCCTCAGCGCGGGCTTTCAATGCGCCGGCTTTGTTGTAAACTGCGCGCCTTCCAACGTACGAGCGACAGGCCGCCATGATTCCCCGCTACAGCCGCCCCAGGATGGCCGCCATCTGGGAACCCGAGAACAAGTTCAGGATCTGGTTCGAGATCGAAGCCCAGGCCTGCGACGCGCAGGCGGGCCTCGGCGTCATTCCGAAAGAAGCGGCCAGGGCGGTCTGGGAGCGCGGCGGCTTCGACATCCCGCGCATCGACGAGATCGAGCGCGAGACCAAGCACGACGTCATCGCCTTCCTGACCAGCCTCGCCGAACACGTGGGGCCCGAGGCGCGCTTCGTCCACCAGGGCATGACCTCGTCGGACGTGCTCGACACCTGTCTCGCCGTGCAGCTCACGCAGGCGGCCGACATCCTTCTCGCCGATCTGGATGAACTGCTGGCCGTGCTCAGGCGCCGGGCGATGGAACACAAGATGACGCCCTGCATCGGGCGCAGCCACGGCATCCATGCCGAGCCCACCACCTTCGGCCTCAAGCTCGCCGGCTTCTACGCCGAATTCGCCCGCAACCGCGACCGCATGGCCGCGGCGCGCAAGGAGATCGCCACCTGCGCCATTTCGGGCGCGGTCGGCACCTTCGCCAACATCGACCCGCGCGTCGAAGCGCATGTGGCGAAAAAGATGGGGCTTGCGGTCGAGCCGGTCTCGACCCAGGTCATCCCGCGCGATCGTCACGCCGCTTATTTTGCCGCGCTCGCCGTCATTGCGTCCTCCATCGAACGCATCGCCACCGAGGTCCGCCACATGCAGCGCACCGAGGTGCGCGAGGCGGAGGAGTATTTCTCCCCCGGCCAGAAGGGCTCCTCGGCCATGCCGCACAAGCGCAATCCCGTGCTGTCGGAGAACCTCACGGGTCTCGCGCGCATCGTGCGCTCGGCCGTCGTTCCGGCGCTGGAGAACGTCGCGCTGTGGCACGAGCGCGACATTTCGCACTCTTCGGTCGAACGCATGATCGGTCCCGACGCCACGGTGACGCTCGACTTCGCGCTCGCCCGGCTTACCTCGATGATGGACCGCCTCGTCGTCTATCCGGAAAACATGCAGAAGAACCTCGACGGGCTCGGCGGCCTGGTGCATTCCCAGCGCGTTCTGCTGGCGCTGACGCAGAAGGGCATGAGCCGCGAGGCGGCCTACGCCGCCGTGCAGCGCAATGCCATGTCGGCCTGGGAAAAGGGCGGCGACTTCCAGGCGAATCTCAAGGCCGACAAGGAGGTCGCGGCGCGCCTGAGCGGCGCCGAGATCGCGGAACTGTTCGACCTCGGCTACCACACCAGGCACGTGGAAACGATTTTCGCCCGCGTCTTCGGCGCCTGAAGGCGATTTCGCGGCCCGCTACTGCTGGACGATCTGCTGGTGGGCGACCGACTGAAGCTCGTCGAGCTTCTTGCGGACGTCCTTTTCGCTGAGCTTCACGCCCTTGGCGGTGAAGTCGGCCATGACCTTGGCCACCACGTCGTCGTCGCCCGCTTTTTCGAAATCGGCGACCACCACGTCCTTGGCGTAGCTCGCCACCGCCTCGCCGGACAGCCCCATCTGGCCCGCGGCCCACTCCCCGAGGAGCTTGTTGCGCCGGGCGTTGATCTTGAAGCGGGTGTCCTGGTCAAGCTTGTACTTGGCCTCGAAGCCCTTTTCGCGATCGTCGAAACTGCTCATAACCTCACTCCTGGTTTCCCTGAAAAATGCTGGCATTCGCCGATTTGATGGTGCCATTCTATAGCGATTGAGGCCCCGTGGTGGTATCGAAACTTTATGTGTACCGTCGTCATTCTGCGCCGTCCCGGCCATGATTGGCCGCTGATCCTGGGCACCAACCGGGATGAAATGGTGGACAGGCCCTGGCGTGCGCCCGGCCGGCATTGGCCCGACCGGCAGGACGTCGTCGCCGGGCTCGACGAGCTTGCCGGCGGCACCTGGCTCGGGGTCAACGATACCGGCGTGATCGCCGCCATCATGAACCGCGAAGGCGCGCTGGGTCCGGCCGACGGCAAGCGCTCGCGCGGCGAAGTGGTGCTGGAGGCGCTCGATCATCCGGATGCGGCACTGGCCGCCCGCGCGCTCAGGGCGCTCGACGGAACGGCCTACCGGCCGTTCAATCTGGTCGTCGCCGACAACCGGGATGCGTTCTGGCTGCGCTCGACGGGCGACGGCGCGGTCACGGTCAGGACCGTGCCTGCGGGTCATTCGATGATCACGGTGCGTGAGTTGAACGACATGAGCCACGCGCGCATCCGCACCTATCTGCCGCGTCTCAAGGCGGCGGCCGATCCCGACCCTGCGGCGGGCGACTGGGCGGACTGGGAGGCTCTGATGGCGGCAACTGAAACGGCCAAGGATGCCGGCCCGCGCGGTGCCATGGCGATTGCCCCGGTCGGGGGCTACGGCACGGTCTCGGGCTCGCTCATCGCGCTGGCCGCGCCGGGGGGCGCCGCGCGTCCGGTCTGGCGCTTCTGCGCGGCCCGGCCGGGAACCGCACCCTATCAGGATGTTGCGTTTTAACGCCCGTTTTTTCCCCAAGATATTGTGGATTCGGGGGGCCGGGCGGCATGGACTCGCCCCCCCGTTGTGCTATACATCTCACTCGATCCACCCTCCGGCGACCGCCGCCGGTCCCAGACAGCAAGGCGCGACATGAACCGCCGCAAACAGATCTACGAGGGTAAGGCCAAGGTATTGTTCCAGGGCCCCGAGCCCGGAACCATCGTCCAGTATTTCAAGGACGACGCCACCGCCTTCAACAACAAGAAGAAGGGCACGATCACCGGCAAGGGCGTGCTCAACAACCGCATTTCCGAACTGCTGATGACCCGGCTGGGCGAAATCGGCATCCCGACCCATTTCATCAAGCGGCTCAACATGCGCGAACAGCTCGTGCGCGAGGTGGAGATCATCCCGCTCGAGGTCGTGGTGCGCAACGTCGCCGCCGGCACGCTGTCGCAGCGCCTCGGCATCGAGGAAGGCACGGCGCTGCCGCGTTCGATCATCGAATACTGCCTGAAAAACGATGCGCTCGGCGACCCGATGGTGAGCGAGGAGCACATCTCCTGCTTCGGCTGGGCGACGCATCAGGAACTGGACGAGATCGTCAACCTGACGCTGCGGATCAACGACTTCCTGTCGGGCATGTTCCTCGGCATCGGCATTCGGCTGGTCGACTTCAAGATCGAGTTCGGCCGCCTGTACGACGGCGACAACGTGCGCGTCGTGCTCGCCGACGAGATCAGTCCCGACTCCTGCCGCCTGTGGGACCTCAAGACCAACGAGAAGATGGACAAGGACCGTTTCCGCCGCGACCTTGGCAAGGTCGAGGAAGCCTATCAGGAAGTGGCCCGCCGCCTCGGCATCCTGCCCGAAAGCGGCCCGTCCGACACACCGGGTTCGAAGGCTACGCACTGAGCCATGCGCGCGCGCGTCCACGTCACCCTCAAGCAAGGCGTTCTCGACCCGCAGGGCAAGGCCATCGGCAATGCCTTGAAATCTCTTGGATTTTCCGGCATCGGCGAAGTCCGCCAGGGCAAGTTCATCGAACTCGAGGTCGCCGAAAGCGATCCCGCCAGGGCACGCCAGAAGCTGGGCGAGATGTGCGAGAAGCTGCTCGCCAATACCGTCATCGAAGACTACCGGATCGACCTCGACCATTAGCCCGGCATGAAATCCGCCGTCATCGTTTTCCCCGGATCCAACTGCGACCGCGACATGCAGGTGGCCCTCGCCCGGATCACGGGCGTGGCCCCCGTCATGGTCTGGCACCGCGACGTGGATTTTCCGAAGGTCGACCTGATCGCCGTTCCGGGAGGGTTTTCCTATGGCGACTACCTGCGTTCGGGCGCCATGGCGGCCAATTCCCCGGTGATGGCCGAGGTCAAGAAGCGCGCCGCGGCGGGCGTGGCCGTACTCGGCGTGTGCAACGGCTTCCAGATCCTGACCGAAGCGGGGCTGCTGCCCGGCGTCCTCATGCGCAACGCATCGCTCCGCTTCATCTGCCGCGACGTTTACCTGCGCGTCGAAAATGCGCGCGCGCCGTTCTCCGCGCGCTACAAGGACGGCCAGACCATCCGCATCCCCATCGCGCACGCCGACGGCAATTTCTTCACCGACGGCGAAACGCTCAGGCGCATCGAAGGCGAGGGCCAGGTCGCCTTCCGCTATTGCGACGCCGACGGCGCCGTGACGGCGGCGGCCAATCCCAACGGCTCGCTCAACAACATCGCGGGCATCCGCAACAGGGCGGGCAACGTGCTCGGCATGATGCCGCATCCCGAACGGCTGATCGAGCCGCTGCTGACGGGTTCCGACGGCCGGCCCATGTTCGAGGGCCTGGCGGAGGCGCTGGCATGAGCGCGCCCAAATCCACGCCCATCACGCCCGAAGTGGTCAAGGCGCATGGCCTGACCGAGGACGAATACAGGCGCGTGCTCGAAATCATGGGGCGCGAGCCCAACATCACGGAACTCGGCATCTTTTCGGTGATGTGGTCGGAACACTGTTCCTACAAGTCCTCGCGCAAGTGGCTCCGGCGCCTGCCCACCACCGCGCCGTGGGTCATCTGCGGACCGGGCGAGAACGCGGGCGTCATCGACATCGGCGACGGGCTCGCCGCCGTCTTCAAGATGGAAAGCCACAATCACCCGTCCTTCATCGAGCCCTACCAGGGTGCGGCGACCGGCGTCGGCGGGATTCTGCGCGACGTCTTCACCATGGGTGCCCGCCCCATCGCCAATCTCGACGCGCTGCGTTTCGGCGCGCCCGACCATCCCAGGACCCGCCCCCTGGTGAGCGGCGTCGTCGCCGGCATCGGCGGCTACGGCAACTGCGTCGGCGTGCCGACCGTGGCCGGGTCCTGCGACTTCGATGCGAGCTACAACGGAAACATCCTGGTCAACGCCATGACCGTCGGACTGGCGCGCGCCGACCGCATCTTCTACGCGAAGGCCAGCGGCGTCGGAAACCCGGTGGTCTATGTCGGTTCCAAGACGGGGCGCGACGGCATCCACGGCGCCACCATGGCATCGGCCGAATTCGACGATACGGCGGAAGCCAAGCGCCCGACCGTGCAGGTGGGCGACCCGTTCACCGAAAAGCTGCTGATCGAAGCCTGCCTCGAACTGATGGCGGAAGACGCCATCATCGCCATCCAGGACATGGGCGCAGCCGGGCTCACCTCCTCCTCTTTCGAAATGGCGGGCAAGGGCGGCGTCGGCGTCGAAATCGATCTCGACATGGTTCCGGTGCGCGAAACCGGCATGACGCCGTATGAAATCATGCTGTCGGAAAGCCAGGAGCGCATGCTCATGGTGCTCAAGCCCGGCCGCGAGGATGCGGCGCGCGCCATCTTCGAGAAATGGGAGCTGGATTTCGCCGTCATCGGCAAGCTCACCGACACCGGGCGCATGGTCCTGAAAATGGGTGGCGAAATCGCCGCCGACCTGCCGATCGACCCGCTTTCGGAAGCGGCCCCCGTCTACGACCGCCCGACCAGCTCGACGCCTTTGCCGACGACGCTTGCCGCCGCCGACGTGCCGGCGCCGGCCGGCATCATGGGCGCGCTCGAAACGCTGGTCGGTTCGCCCGATCTCTGCTCCAAGCGCTGGATCTGGGAACAGTACGATCACATGGTCATGGCCGATACGGTGGAGCGGCCGGGCGGCGACGCCGCCATAGTGCGCATCCACGACACCAACCGCGGCCTTGCGATGACCACCGATTGCAATCCGCGCTACTGCGGGGCGCATCCCAGGACGGGCGGCGCCCAGGCCGTGGCCGAATGCTGGCGGAACCTGACGGCCGTCGGCGCGCGGCCGCTCGCCATCACCGACAACATGAACTTCGGCAATCCCGAACGGCCCGAAATCATGGGCCAGTTCGCCGACTGCATCGAAGGCATCCGCGAAGCCTGCCTCGCGCTCGACTTCCCGGTCGTGTCGGGCAACGTGTCGCTCTACAACGAAACCAGCGGCAAGGGCATCCTGCCGACGCCCGCCATCGGTGGCGTCGGGCTGATCGACGACCTGGCCAGGCGCGCTTCCGTGCCGTTCAAGGCGGCGGGCGAGGACATCGTCCTGATCGGCACGACCGCCGGCCATCTCGGCTGCTCGGCGTTCTTGCGCGAAATTCACGGCCGGCGCGACGGTGCGCCGCCGCCCGTCGACCTCGCCGCCGAACGCGCCAACGGCGATTTCGTGCGGGCCGAGATCGCGGCGGGCAAGGTCACCGCCTGCCATGACGTGTCCGACGGCGGCCTGCTGGTGGCGCTCGCGGAAATGGCGATGGCGTCGGGCATCGGCGCCGAAGTTACCGCGCCGGAGGGGCCGATCCCGCTCCACGCCTTCGCCTTCGGCGAGGACCAGGGCCGCTACGTGCTTGCCGCCCGCGATGGCCGGGCGCTGGTGGAACGCGCCGGAAAAGCCGGAATTCCCGCAGTATTTCTGGGGAAATGCGGGGGCACGGAATTGACTCTCGCCGGGGCCGGGGCCATATCTGTGGCCAGGCTGAGGGCGGCCCATGAAGGCTGGCTGCCCGCCTACATGGGTGACGACATGGGTCACGGCGCCGCCTGAAGCCCGCACGGCCGGGCCCGCCCGGCAAAGCCCTTACGGAGAGCCGCGATGGCGATGGACGCCACGGACATCGAACGCCTGATCAAGGACGCCCTGCCCGACGCCGAGGTGCGCATCGACGACCTCGCGGGCGACGGCAATCATTACGCGGCGCACGTCGCCTCCGGCGCCTTCAAGGGCCTGACCCGCGTACGCCAGCACCAGCTGGTCTACGACGCCCTCAAGGGCCGCATGGGCGGCGAATTGCACGCGCTGGCGCTGACGACGACGGCTAAATAGAGTTGAACCGGCCCGAAAGGCCAGACGAGGACATGACATGAGCGACAATCCGGTTTTCCAGCGCATCCAGGGCGAGATCGACGGCAACGACGTGGTGCTGTTCATGAAGGGCACCCCCGTCTTTCCGCAGTGCGGCTTTTCTTCGACCGTGGTGCAGGTGCTCTCCATACTCGGCGTCAAGTTCAAGGGCATCGACGTTCTGGCCGACGGCGAGATTCGCGAAGGCGTGAAGGCCTTTTCCAACTGGCCGACGATCCCGCAGCTCTACGTCAAGGGCGAGTTCGTTGGCGGCTGCGACATCGTGCGCGAGATGTACCAGTCGGGCGAACTGCACGACTTCCTCGCCCAGAAAGGCATCGCCGTTTCGGCGCCGCAGGCGGAATAGCCTGCACACTTGATCGCGGTACAAGGCCCCGCGAGAGGGCCCGCCCGCAGGGAGGGAGATGATCATGAAGGCCAGGCCGCTCGACCGCTCAGGCGAAGACATCGGCAACATCGTCAATTTCGGCCACGTCAACGTGCAGGTCCCCGACCAGCGCCTGGCGACGGCCTATTACATCACCGGCCTCGGTCTGACGCGCGATCCGGTGATGATGAGCGGCACCAACAACATGTGGGTGAACGTGGGCCAGAGCCAGTTCCACCTGCCGACCCGCGATCCGCAGGTGGTGCAGGGCCAGATGGGCCTGGTCATTCCCGACCGCGAGGCGCTCTTGAAGCGCCTCGACGGGGTCAGGAAGGAACTCAAGGGTACCAGGTTCAAGTTCCGCGCGACCAACGACGCGGTGGAAACCACCTGTCCGTGGGGCAACCGCATCGACTGCCATGAACCCGACCCGGCGCGCTTCGGCCGTACGGCGCTCGGCTTCGCCTATGTGGAATTCGACGTGCCGAAGGGCGCGGCCGAGGGCATCGGGCGCTTCTATTCGGAGATTTTCCTCGCCACCGTCGACATGATCGAATGGAAGGGTGCGCCCTGCGCGCGGGTCTCGTCGGGCGAGGACCAGTACCTCTATTTCCGCGAAGCCAGAAAACCGCGCGTGCCCTACGACAACAACCACATCCAGTTCTACATCGCCAATTTCTCGGCGCCCTACCGCAGGCTGTTCGACATGGGCGTGATCTACCAGGAAGCGGGGCCGCACCAGTATCGCTTCAAGGACATCAAGGATCCGAAGACGGGCAAGGTCGTCTACGTCATCGACCACGAAGTGCGCAGCATGCGCCATCCGATGTATGCGCGCCCGCTGGTCAACCGCAACCCCGCGATCAATCTGCGCGCCTATGATCCGGGCGACGAAAACATCCACTGGACGCAAGGCCATCGCTGAATAGGGCCACCGCTGACATGAAAAGGGCCGGTCCAGAGGACCGGCCCTTCCCGCCTTGGTGGCTGTAGCAGCCTGGGAAATTCTCAGCGCGAGTAAAACTCGACGACCAGGTTGGGTTCCATCTGGACCGGATACGGAACCTCGGCGAACTGCGGGACGCGCACGAGCTTGCCCTTCATCGCCTTGTGGTCGACTTCCAGGTAGTCCGGCACGTCGCGTTCGCCCGAGCCGACGGCTTCGAGGACGACAGGCAGTTCGCGCGACTTCTGGCGCAGTTCGATCTCGTCGCCGACATCCACGAGGTAGGAGGCGACGGTGACGCGCTTGCCGTTCACCGACACATGGCCGTGGCTGACGAACTGGCGCGCGGCGAAGACGGTCGGCACGAACTTGAGGCGATAGATCACCATGTCGAGCCGGCTTTCCAGCAGGCCGATCAGCTGTTCGCCGGTGTCGCCGCGACGGCGCGCGGCTTCGACGTAGTAGCGATGGAACTGGCGTTCGCCGATGTTGCCGTAGTAGCCCTTCAGCTTCTGCTTCGCCATCAGCTGCTGGCCGAAGTTGGAAACCTTGAAGCGCCGCTGGCCGTGCTGGCCGGGCACCGTTTCGCGCTTGTTGAAGGGGGACTTGGCGCGGCCCCAGAGGTTGACGCCGAGGCGGCGGTCGATCTTGTGCTTGGACTCTTGACGCTTGCTCATGTGTTCATCCTGTGCCCGAGTTGTCTGGTGTTATTTTTGTCCCGCCTGCCCCGCCCTTTCTGGACGGCTGGCATGGCCCCGAAGGGCCCCGGCCGGGAAAGCGCCGAAATATACAGGCCGACGGCCGAAAGTCAAATGGCCCGGGCGGGGGACGAACCCCGGCCCCCGGATTACCCGGAGGTCTTTGATTTATTTAGACTTCCCTTGCCCTTGCGGCCGTCCGTCAGGGCCTTGACCACGCCCCGCAGCGTACGCACCTCCTGATCGGTGAGGCCCGCGCGCAGCAAGGCCGTGCGCAGGTTGCGCCGCATCCGGGGGGCTTTTTCGGGCGGCCAGAAGAAGCCGACCTCGTCGAGTTCGGCTTCCAGATGGGCGAAGAAGGCGTCGAACTCGCCGCGGGCCGCGATGTCCGCCGCTTCGCCGCCGAGCCTCGTCTGCGCGGCCCCCGCCATCGCCGCCATGCGCCATTCGTAAGCCGTGAGCAGAACCGCCTGGGCGAGGTTGAGGGAAGGAAATTCCGGGTTGAGCGGCACCTCGATGATGGCGTCCGCCCGGGCGATATCCTCGTTTTCGAGCCCGGTGCGCTCGCGCCCGAACAGAAGGCCCGCCCGCGCCCCGCCGGCGATGGCGGCGACGATCTCGATCCCGCCAGCGCGCGCCGTCAGCACCGGCTTGCGCATGCCGCGCGGGCGCGCCGTCGTCGCATAAAGATGGGTGAGATCGGCGGTGGCCCCGGCCAGCGTCTCGAAGACCCGCGCCGCATCGAGCACCGAGGCCGCGCCGGCCGCCGCGGCGATGGCGCTGTCGTTGGGCCAGCCGCCGCGGGGCGCGACGATG
>CAXRES010000066.1:0-7077 GCA_964229575.1 Alphaproteobacteria bacterium | reverse complement strand
GCTATGGCGGCACCGGTCTCGGTCTCGCCATCTGCCGAAAGCTCACCGAGGCGATGGAAGGCGCCATCGGCCTCGAAAGCTCGCCCGGCCGGGGCAGCCGGTTCTGGTTCGAGGTAACTCTGAAGCGCACCGATCAGCCGATGGAGGAAGTGGTCGCGCTGCCGGCCGTAAACGTACTTCTGCTGGAGCCCGATAATGCGGGCCGCGCTCTCCTGCTCAGGCAGTTGGCAGACTGGGGATTGAAGCCTTGCGTCTGCGCCGACGTTGCCGGCGCGCTGTCGGAAATCCGCAACATGATCCTGAAAAGATCCCGGCTCGATCTTCTCATCTGCGACGGCGCCCTCGCCTCGGCCGCCGTCGAGGCTCGCCTTCCGGCGGAAGCGAGAAATGCCGGGGCGCGAGCCGCGCTGGTTATCGGCTATTCGCCCGAAAGGCAGGAAAACAAGGCCCTGCTCGCCCGGGGCTTCGATGCATGGCTTGCCCGACCGATTCGTGAAAGCCTGCTCTACAACCAGCTTGCGTCCCTCGGCGACAAATCCGGGGGCAGGCAGCCCGGCGATCGCGCCGCCCGTGAAGGCGACGGGGTCATGTCGGCGGACATCTCGCGGGCGCAGACGGAAACCGCCGATCTC
This sequence comes from Alphaproteobacteria bacterium, assembly GCA_964229575.1. Lineage (GTDB taxonomy): Bacteria > Pseudomonadota > Alphaproteobacteria > SMXQ01 > SMXQ01 > WHSO01. Next base: position 6,445 of record CAXRES010000066.1, on the reverse strand, counting down.
CCGATGCGGGTGCTCGTCGCCGAGGACAATCACGTCAACCAGATGCTGACGGCGGCTTTGCTGACGAAACTCGGCCACAAGGTGGATGTCGTCGCCAACGGCCGCGAGGCGCTCGAAGCGGTCCGCACCCTGCCCTACGACCTCGTGCTGATGGACGTGATGATGCCTGAAATGGACGGATTCGAAGCGACCGCCGCCATTCGCGCGCTGGCGGCGCCGAAGAACGCCATACCGATCATCGCCTTGACCGCCAACGCGATGAAGGGCGACGACAAGATCTGCCTGACAAAAGGCATGAACGATTATCTGTCGAAACCCGTCGACATCCAGAAGCTGTCGTCCACCCTCAACCGCTGGGCGCGCGCGATCATGGCGACCGCGCGCGGCAGTACCATCATGTCCGCCGTCATCGATCAGCCCGAAGCGGGGAAAGAGGGTAGCGAAGCGCCAGCCATCGATCGGGACACCATCCGCGCCTTGTTCGTCGCTCTCGGGCCGGCAAGCGCCGGCAACCTGGTCCGCGCCTATTGCCTGAACGCGCGCTCCCTGCTGCGCCAGATCGAAAGGTCCAACGATGCCGGAGACATCGAGGCCGTCCGCATGGCGGCGCACGATCTCAAGTCTTCTTCAGGCAGCTTCGGCGCGTGGGTTCTCCACGAAGCCGCGAAGGCCATCGAGATCGCCGCCAGGGAAAACAACGCCCCTGCGATCGCCGCGGCGATGCCGACCCTGACGCGGCTGGTCAAAGGGGCCGTGGGGGCGCTGGAGAAAGTCCTGACCGCCGAGGCGCGCGACGGCGCCGGCGAACTGCAGCAGCCCGACCGCGCCGCCTCCTGAGAAAAACAAAAAACGCCGCGGCGGACCGCGGCGTTTTTCATGCGAGGAAGCGAAACGGGCGGTGGTCAGGCCGCGCTCACCCCGTTGAGCGGGCTGCGCAGGCCGAGCGCCTGGAGCCGGGTCCAGAACTGCTCCAGGTGACGCAGCGCCTTGATCGAGTCCTTGAGTTCCGCGATATGGGCCGGGTTCTTCTCCAGCTCCTCGATGTGGCGCGTGAACATGACCTTCATGCGGCCATAGAGTTCGAGACCCTTGGGCGACAGGCGAACGCGAATGGAGCGGCGGTCATGGGTCGAGCGTTCGTGAACAAGATAGTCGTTCTCGACCATCTTCTTCACGTTGTACGAGACGTTCGAGCCGAGATAGTAGCCGCGGTTGGTCAGTTCGCCGACCGTCAGCTCTTCATCGCCGATGTTGAAAAGGATGAGGGCCTGCACGTTGTTGATGTCCACGGTCCCGAAACGGTCGAGTTCGGACTTGACCACTTCCAGGAAGTGACGGTGCAGACGCTCGATCAGGAAGATGACGTCCTGGTATATATGGTCCACGGCTTCCTCGCTTGCTGCGTGTTCATGTAGGCGCGGCGGCGCCAGCCCGGGCGCCCGCTTGCCGTGATTATTCGAAGGCAATACTTAAAATTAAGCTAACGTCGCCGCACCAGCGGCGGCAAAAACAGGCTGAAAACCGCCGCTTTGAGGCCGGCGGCGGGTTGTCCTGACGTGTTGTGCGCGGGGCCCAGTAGACCTATCATCCCGCGCCATGTGGCTCAAGAAACTGTTTTCGCCGACGACACCGCCGAGGGGGCCCGCCTACCCCGCTGTTCGCATGCGCCGCACCCGGCAGGCCGACTGGTCCCGCCGCATGGTGCGCGAAGCATCGCTGTCGGTCGACGACCTGATCTGGCCGATCTTCGTGCAGGAAGGAACCGATACGCGCTCCGCGGTGCCCTCGATGCCGGGCGTCGATCGGCTGTCGGTGGATCTCGCCGTCACGGCCGTCGCCGAAGCGGCGAAACTCGGCATTCCCGCTGTGGCCCTGTTCCCGATGGTCGACCCTGCGCGCAAGAACGAAAGCGCCACCGAGGCCGTCAATCCGCAAAATCTCGTCTGCCGTGCCGTGCGCGAAATCAAGAAGGCCGTCGGCAACGATGTCGGGGTGATGTGCGATGTGGCGCTCGACCCCTATACCAGCCACGGCCAGGACGGATTGATTCGCGGGGGCGAGATCGTCAACGACGAGACCGTCGAGGTTCTCGTGCGCCAGGCGCTGGTGCAGGCCGAAGCCGGCTGCGACATCATCGCGCCCTCCGACATGATGGACGGGCGCGTCGGCGCGATCCGTTCGGCGCTGGATGGCGCCGCCCGCGGCGACGTCCTGATCATGGCCTATGCGGCGAAATACGCTTCCGCATTTTACGGTCCGTTCCGCGATGCCGTCGGTTCGGCCCCCAATCTCGGCCGCGGCGACAAGAAAACCTATCAGATGGACCCCGGCAACGGCGACGAGGCGTTGCGCGAGGTGGCGCTGGACATCGCCGAGGGCGCCGACATGGTCATGGTCAAGCCGGGGATGCCCTATCTCGACGTTCTCAGGCGCGTGAAGGATTCGTTCGCGATGCCGACCTTCGCCTACCAGGTCAGCGGCGAATACGCCATGTTGCGTGCGGCGGCGGCGGCCGGCTGGCTCGACTGGGATGCGGCGTCGATGGAAAGCCTTCTCGCCTTCAAGCGCGCCGGCGCCGACGGCATTCTCACCTATGCCGCGCCGGAAATCGCCAGACGACTGAAGCGCGTCTGAAGCCGGCCCCAGTCCCGCGCCCCGCGCGCGGCTACCAAGGACGCCCAGGGCGGCCACGATGACGCGCGTTTTGACACGCATATTGCGACTTGTGCTTGCGGCGGCGGCGCTCGCCGTCGTGGCGGCGGGCGGCCTTGATCTTTGGCTGCGAACCTCTCTGCCGCAGACCGCGGGCGAGGTCGTGGCGCCGGGCCTCGGCGGCAGCGCCGAGATCGCACGCGACGCCAGCGGCCTCGTCCATATCCGCGCCGCCAACATGGCGGACGCTTACTTCGCCCTGGGCTTCGCCCATGCCCAGGACCGCCTCTGGCAGATGGAGGCGACGCGCAGGCTCGGCCGCGGCCGGCTTTCCGAAATCGCGGGGGCCCGCTTTATCGGCCAGGATCGCATGATGCGCACGCTGGGCATCGGCCGCCTCGCCGATGCCTCGTTCGCGCGCCTGTCGCCCGAGGTGCGGTCCGGGCTCGAAGCCTATGCGCGCGGCGTCAACGCCTTCCTCGCCAGCCGCAGCGGCGCGTTGCCGCCGGAATTCGCGCTCCTGTTCCATCGGCCCGAACCCTGGCAGCCAGCGGACAGCCTGATCTGGGGCAGGCTGATGGCTTTGAGCCTCTCCGGCAACTGGCGGCGGCAACTCGCGCGCGCGCGCCTGACCGAACGGCTGGACGACGGGCAGATCCGCCGCCTCTACCCCGCCTATCCCGAAGACGCGCCGGTGACTGTCGACGAAGCCCGCCGGGCCGCGACCGGGCCGCAGGGGGGCGGGCTGGCACCCGTTCCCGACACAGCCGCCCGGATCGTGCTCGACGCGCTGGCCTCGGCAATCCCCGAAGCGCCGGCCGCCGACACCGCGTCGAATTCCTGGGTCGTCGCCGGCACGCGCACGGCGAGCGGCAAGCCCCTGCTCGCCAACGATCCGCACCTTGGCCTGCGCGCGCCGAACGTCTGGTATCTCGCGCGCATCGATACCCCGGATTTCTCCGTTGCCGGCGCCACGGCCCCGGGCGTGCCCTTCCATGTTCTGGGCCACAACGGGACGATTGCCTGGAGCATGACCACGACCGGTGCCGACAGCCAGGATCTCGTGATCGAACGGCTGCCCGCCGACGACGTAAATTCCTACATCGCGCCGGACGGACCGAAGCCTTTCCTCACACGCGAGGAAAGCCTGAAGGTCCGGTTTGGCGAACCGGTGCGTTTCCCGGTGCGCGAAACCCGCAATGGCCCCGTCGTATCCGACCTCTACCGGGCGGACGAAGGACTCGCGGCAGCGGGCACGGTCGTCACACTGCGATCGCCCGTGCTGGCGGAAGACGACACCACCGCAGAAGCGCTCTACCGGATCAACCGGGCCCGCGACTGGGCTGGCTTCGCCGCCGCTCTCGCGAAGTTCCATGCGCCGGTGCAGAATATCTTCTACGCCGACACGGCCGGGCGCATCGGCTTTTCCGTCGCCGGGCGCATCCCCGTACGCAACGGGCGCGACGGCAGCCTGCCTGCCGACGGTACGCGGGCGGACGACGACTGGAGCGGATTCATTCCGCCCGACGCCTTGCCGCGCAGCGTCGATCCGGCGCGCGGCTACCTCGCAAACGCCAACAACCGCGTGGTCGGGCCCGGCTATCCCTTCGCCATCGCGCGCGACTGGGAAGAACCGTGGCGCGCCTTGCGCCTCGAAGAACTGGTCGCAGCCCGCCCTCATGACGAAGCGCGCGCCAGGGCGATCCAGCTCGATACGCTTTCCGCCGCCGCGCGCCGGCTTCTGCCGGAAATGCTGCGCCTGACCGAACGACAGGCGGATATCGCGCCGTTGCTCGACCGCCTCGCGCGCTGGGATTTCCGGTTCGGGCGGGACCGTCCAGAACCGCTGATCTACACCGCCTGGACGACGCGCCTGATGACGCGGCTTTACGCCGACGAACTCGGCCCCCATTACCGCGATTTTTCGCGGGTGCGGCCCCTGCTGATCCTGCGCACGCTGGCCGACGACCCGTCGTGGTGCAACGATGTCGCCACGGTGGTGGAGCGCGAAACCTGCCCGCAGAGTCTGGCCCGCGCCCTCGCCGACGCCCGGGCGGACCTGACCCGCGCCCAAGGCAGCGACATCGCCGCCTGGCGCTGGTCCGCCGCCCACCGGGCGACGCTCGGCAATCAGGCGCTCGACTGGCTGCCGCTGATCGGACGGTTGAGCCGCATCACCGTCGCCACGGACGGCGACGACTTCACCCTCAACCGCGGCACGTCGCGCGGCGGCGCACGCAACGGGGAATTCCCCCACGCCCACGGCGCCACCCTGCGAGCGATCTACGATCTCGCGCGCCCGGACGGTTCGCTTTTCGCCATGCCCGGCGGCCAGTCGGGCAATCCGCTTTCGCCCCATTACCGCGATCTCACCCTGCCCTGGCGCGACGGAGCCTATGTGACCCTGCCCGCCGCCCCGTCAGGCCGCATGGACCGCCTGCGTCTTCTCCCCGCTGCGGTGGAACGGCCCGGCGGCTCCGGCCCCGGTCAGTCTTAAGGCGGGCTTAACCCCGTTCCCTTACCTTCGCCGTAACCACCCCGCCGCCCTGGTAAACCACAAGTTAACCATGGGCTGCGAGGGTTGGCCCCGGGTACCTGAAAACCAGCGCGAACGGCCGCACGGACATGTTTTTCATCATCGGCTTTGTTGTAGTGATCGTAAGCGTGCTCGGCGGCTATGTCGCCATGGGCGGCAAGCTCTATGTGCTGTGGCAGCCGTTCGAGCTTGTCATCATCGGCGGGGCCGCGGTCGGCGCCTATGTCATCGCGAACCCACCGGCCGTCCTCAAGCACACGGGCCATGCGTTCAGCAAGCTGATGAAGGGTCCCAAGTACAACAAGGACGCCTATCTCGAACTCCTTTCGCTGCTGTTCACGCTGTTCAAGCTGGCGAAGTCCAAGGGCATGCTCATCCTCGAATCGCACATCGAAAATCCGTTCGAGAGCGAGCTGTTCCAGAAGTTTCCCATCATCTACAGCAACCAGCACGCCATGACGTTTCTCTGCGACTACCTGCGCATGATGGTGCTGGGGGCGGAAAATCCGTTCGAGATGGAAACCCTGATGGACGAGGAAATTTCCACCCACCATCTGGAAGAAATGCACGTTTCCCACGCCATCCAGGCGGTCGCCGACGGCACGCCGGCACTCGGCATCGTCGCGGCGGTGCTTGGCGTCATCAAGACGATGGGATCGATCACCGAGCCGCCGGAAGTCCTGGGCAAGCAGATCGGCGGCGCTCTGGTCGGCACCTTCCTGGGCGTTCTCCTGGCCTACGGCCTGTTCGGGCCGATGGCATCCCAGCTCAAGGCCATCGCCGAGGCCGAAATCAAATACTATCAGTGCATCAAGGTCGCCCTGCTCGCCCACATGCAGGGCAACGCCCCGTCGGTTTCCGTCGAATTCGCGCGCAAGGCCCTGCTTACCGAAGTGCGCCCGACCTTCTACGAACTGGAAGAGGCGACCCAGAACGCGCCGTCGCTCTAGCGGCGAACGCGGCGCCAGGACGGCGGCCTGAACGGGACCAAGATGGCGACCAGCGCAGCACCGATCATCGTCAGGAAGAAGAAGGGCGGCGGCGGCGACGCCCATCACGGCGGCGCGTGGAAGGTCGCCTATGCCGACTTCGTCACCGCGATGATGGCGTTCTTCCTGCTGCTGTGGCTGCTCAACTCGACCACCCAGGAACAGCGTTCGGGCATTTCCGAATACTTCAACGCGGCGTCCGTGGCGCGCACGACCTCCGGCGCCGGCCAGATCCTCGGCGGGGCCACCATTACCCTCGACGGTCCGA
>CAXRES010000065.1:0-17871 GCA_964229575.1 Alphaproteobacteria bacterium | reverse complement strand
GCGCGCCCCGCACGGGCGCGCCGCGCCGCCGGCGGCCGCTTTCGGCGCGCTTGCCCGGCTCAACCCGGAACTCGGGCTCAGGGCGGCGGCGCTCAATGCGCGGCTGATCGGGGCGGAGCTTCATGCGCTCGGCATCAACGTCGATTGCGCGCCGGTCTGCGACGTGCCGGTGGCGGGCGCCGATCCGATCATCGGCGATCGCGCCTTCGATACCGAGCCCGAACCGGTAGCCGCGCTTGCCGCAGCCTTCTGCGACGGGCTCGAAAGCGCGGGCGTTCTGCCGGTCATCAAGCACATTCCCGGACATGGCCGCGCCGAAGTCGACAGTCACAAGGCCTTGCCGCGCGTGCGCGTCCCGCATGCGGAACTGGCGGCCCGGGATTTCGCCCCCTTCAGGACGCTCGCGCGCCGGCGCGATCCCGAACCCTGGGCGATGACCGCGCACGTCATCTACGAGGCGATCGACGCGAAAGCACCGGCCACCCAGTCGCGCCGGGTGATCGGCGACGTCATCCGCGGCGAGATCGGCTTCGACGGCGTGATCCTGTCCGACGACCTGTCGATGGGCGCGCTCGCCGGGCCGTTCGAGGAGCGCGCGCGGCTGGCGCTCGCCGCGGGCTGCGATCTCGTCCTGCACTGCAACGGCAATCTGGAAGAAATGGCGGCGGTGGCGGCGGGTTGCGGGCCGATCTCGGCGACGAGCGATGCACGCCTTGCGCGGTCCGTCGGCGCGCTCAAGCCGCCCGGAGACTTCGATTTCGAGGCGGCGCTTGGCGAACTCGCCGGGCTGATGGCTCCGGTTCCGGGCGGCTCGGCATGATGGGGGACCTGATTGCCGACCTGACGGAGATCGCGCTCAAGGCTTCGGTCTGGGCGCTGCCCGTGATCATCGCCATCACCATGCACGAAGCGGCGCACGGCTATGCCGCGCTGCGCTGCGGCGACCCCACGGCCCTGATGGCGGGGCGGATAAGCATAAACCCGCTGCGCCACGTCGACGCTTTCGGCACGATCCTGCTGCCGGCGTTGCTGCTTCTGATCAAGGCGCCATTCCTGTTCGGCTACGCCAAGCCGGTGCCGGTGGACTTTTCCCGCCTCGACCACCCGCGCCGGGACATGGTCTGGGTGGCGGCGGCGGGGCCGGCCACCAATCTCGTTCTGGCGGTACTTTCGGCGCTGTTGCTGCATGCCGCGCCGCTGGCCCCGGAATGGGCCGCGCCGTGGCTCATGACCAACCTGAATAATTCAATTGTTATCAATGTAATATTGGCTGTATTTAACATGCTGCCTTTGCCGCCGCTTGATGGCGGCCGGGTGGCCGTCGGCCTGCTGCCCGACGCCCTCGCGCTGCCGCTGGCCCGGCTCGAAAGATATGGTCTTGCGATCCTCCTCGCGGCGATGTTTCTTCTGCCCTTCATCGGCGGCCGGCTCGGGACCGATCTCAACGTCCTGCGCTGGATCGTCGGCGTCCCCGCCGAATACCTTTTCGAACTCGTCGCAACCATCACCGGACACCGCTAGAATAGCGCCATGAGCGATTTCGACGGCTCCCCCGATCTCCCGGCCCCCGGCCTCTCGGCCGCTGGCACGGAACCCGCGGCCATCCTTGGCCTCGAAGGGCAGCTGGTGCTCGATCTCGAGGGCTTCGAGGGCCCGATCGACCTGCTGCTCAACCTCGCGCGCGAGCAGAAGGTCGATTTGACCAAGATTTCCATCCTGGCGCTGGCCGACCAGTACCTGATTTTCATCGCCGCCGCGCAGCGCATCAGTCTGGAAATCGCCGCCGATTACCTGGTCATGGCGGCCTGGCTCGCCTACCTCAAGTCGCGCCTGCTGCTGCCCGAGGACGAGAGCAGCGAGGAACAGCCGACCGGCGCCCAGATGGCCGAGGCGCTCGCCTTCCAGCTGCGCCGGCTCGAATCGATGCAGGAGGCGGGGCTCAGGCTGTTCGCGCGTCCGCTGCTCGGCCGCGACACCTTCCTGCGCGGCGCGCCGGAAGGCGTCGAGGTGATCAGGGAGGCGGTGTTCCAGCCCAACCTCTACGAGCTGCTCAAGGCCTACGGCCAGATCCAGTCGCGCACCACCGATTCCACCCTGCACATCGCCGCCCAGGAACTCTATTCGGTCGAGCAGGCGGTCGAACGCCTGCGGCGTCTGCTGGGTCAGATTCCGGACTGGCAGAATCTCGTTACCTTCCTGCCCGAGGGTCTCAAGGACGGCATCGTCAGGCGTTCGGCGGTGGCGTCCACCTTCGTCGCGACCCTCGAACTGGTGCGCCAGGGCCAGGCGGAATTGCGGCAGGAAGGGCCTTACCATCCGATTTTCGTGCGTCCCCGTAAAAGCGAATGACAGAGCAGATGAACGAACAAGAACCGAAGAACGATTCCGAGAACGAAGCCGCGCAGGCGGCGGAGACGACCGCGACGGAAGGCGAGGGCTCGCCCGCCGCGGCGCCGGTCGAGATCGACCCGCATCATCTGCGCCTGCTGGAAGCGGTGCTGTTCTCGGCGATCGATCCGCTGTCGGAGGCCGAGATCGCCGATCGCCTGCCTGACGGCGCGCCGGTGGCGGCGCTGCTCGGCGCGTTGTCGGAGAACTTCGCCAACCGCGGCGTGAACCTCGCCATGGCGGGCGGCAAATGGTTCTTCCGCACCGCCGAAGACCTGTCTGAGGAACTTCGCGTCCACATGAAGGTGCCGCGGAAACTGTCGCGCGCCGCCATGGAGACGCTCGCCATCGTCGCCTATCACCAGCCGATCACCCGCGCCGAAATCGAAGAGATCCGCGGCGTCGGCCTCAACAAGGGCACGCTCGATGCGCTGCTGGAAGCCGGCTGGATCGGCCCGCGCGGGCGCCGGCGCACGGCCGGTCGGCCGGTGACCTGGGGAACGACCCAGGGATTCCTCACGACTTTCGGCCTGGCGGCGATCGACGACCTGCCCGGGCTCGACGATCTGCGGGCGGCGGGCCTTCTCGACAAGCGGCCGGCGATCCAGATCACCGACGTTCAGGGGGACGGGGACGAAGAAGACGAAGAGCCGCTTGAGCCGGACGATGAATTGCTCGACATGGATCTGCCGGACGAAGAGGCAGTCGACGAAGACGAAGGCTCCGTTTCCACGGAGCCCGGTTCTTCCGAGGAAGGCCCGCGCGGCGCCTGACCGCGGGGCTTGGGCGCGTCGGGATTTGCCCCTAATTACAGTGCGGATTTGGCTTGCCCACGGGATTGGAACGCGCCAATCTTCGGGTGGAGTTCATTCGATATAAAACTAATTTGCCAGATCGTCGGGGCTCTGGTAATAGCTATGGACATGCTAATGCGAAGCAGTCGCATTAGCACAAACCACGGCTCTCAGGGTCCGCCTGTGAGGACCGAACCGGAGCTTCGAGAGGGAGAATTGCCCATGCCTGCCAAAACCAGAAATACCATCCTTGCCGGTCTCGCGTTGGTCGCCACGACCTTTTCCGCCGCCGGCGCCCAGGAGGTGGTCAACGTCTATTCGTCGCGCCATTACGCGGCCGACAAGATCATTTATGCCAACTTCGAAAAGAAAACCGGCATCCGCGTCAACGTCGTGGAGGGCAACGTCAATGCCCTGTTCGAACGACTGAAGCGTGAAGGGCGCAATTCGCCCGCCGACGTGCTGATCACCGTCGATGCGGGCAACCTCGGACGCGCCCAGCTCGCTGGGCTGTTCCAGCCGATGAAGTCGGCGGAGATCGAGAAGGTCGTGCCCGAGAGCCTGCGCGAGGCCGACGGCCTGTGGACGGGCCTTACCATGCGCGCGCGCGTGATCATGTACGACAAGACGCGCGTGAAGCCGTCGCAGCTTTCGACCTACGAAGACCTGGCCGACCCCAGGTGGAAGGGCAGGATTCTCGTTCGTTCGTCGAACCACATCTACAACCAGTCCCTGGTGGCTTCCCTGATCGCCGCGCACGGGCTCGCCAAGACCGAATCCTGGGCCAAGGGCATCGTCGCCAATCTGGCGCGCAAGCCCAAGGGCGGCGACCGCGACCAGATCAAGGCGGTTGCGGCCGGCGAAGGCGACATCGCCGTCTCGAACACCTACTACCTCGGCCTGCTGTCGGCTTCGAAGGACGCCGCCGACCAGGCGGCGGTGGCCAAGATCGGCGTGTTCTTTCCCAATCAGAACGACCGCGGTACCCATGTCAACGTGTCCGGGGCCGGTCTGACGCGCTATGCGAAGAACAAGGAAAATGGCATCAAGCTGATCGAATACCTCGTCAGCAAGGAAGTGCAGGAACTGGTCGCCAGGGAAAACTTCGAGTATCCGGTCCGTGAGGACGTCGAGATGGCTCCGGTCGTCGCGTCCTGGGGCAAGTTCAAGCGTGATACGCTGAACGTCGGCGTCATCGGCAGGAATAACCCGGACGCGGTCAAGCTGCTCGATCGGGTCGGCTGGCGCTGAGACTCATGTATGAACCGGGAGAACCACCCTGACCGCTGACCTGCTTCCGGCAGCACCGAAGACTCCGGCCGCCCGCGCGTCGACGCGTTGGCGGCCGGAGGCATGGTCGCTCTTTGCGATCCTTGCCGCGGCCCTGGTGGCCGTGCCGGTGATGGTCGTGCTGGCGCACGTCTTCGTGCCCACCGGCGATGTCTGGCGGCATCTGGCGTCGACGGTATTGCCGAGCTACATCGCCAATTCGCTCTGGCTCATGCTGGGCGTCGGCGCCGGCACGCTCGTCATCGGGGTCGGCACCGCGTGGCTGGTCACGATGTGCCGCTTTCCGGGCCATTCGCTGTTCGAATGGGCGCTTCTTCTGCCGATGGCGGTGCCGGCCTATGTCATCGCCTATACATACACGGGGCTCCTCGATTACGCCGGTCCGGTACAGGAAGCCCTGCGGTCGATGACCGGTTGGGGCAGGGGCCAATACTGGTTCCCGGAAGTGCGCAGCCTTGGCGGCGCCATCGGCATGCTGACGCTGGTGCTCTATCCCTACGTCTACCTGCTGTCGCGGGCGGCGTTCCTGGAGCAGTCGGTCTGCGTGCTGGAGGTCTCGCGCACGCTCGGTCGCACGCCGTGGCAGAGTTTTCTTTCCGTCGCCCTGCCGCTGGCGCGTCCGGCCATCGCCACCGGCGTTGCGCTCGCCCTGATGGAGACGCTCAACGATTTCGGCACGGTGCAGTATTTCGCCGTCGATACTTTCACCACCGGCATTTTCCGCACCTGGCACGGCCTCGGCGAGACGGCCGCGGCGGCGCAACTGGCCGCGGTGCTGATGGTCTTCATCTTCGCTCTCGTGCTTGCCGAGCGGTTTTCGCGCGGCGGCGGCCGCGTCCATCACACCAGCCCGCGTTATCGCGCGCTGCCGGCCCACCGGTTGACCGGGCTGCGGCGGACGCTTGCCGTTCTGTGCTGTGCGGCGCCGCTGGTCCTCGGCTTCGTCCTGCCGGCGACGGTGCTGGCCTGGTGGGCCTGGCAGACCGCGCCCACGGTCGTCGATCGCGATTTCGTCGCCCTTGCCTTCAATTCCTTCGCCCTGGCCGCGGTGGCGGCGCTGCTTGCGGTCGCCGTCGCCGTCGCCATCGCCTATGGCCAGCGGCTGCGGCCGTCGCGGGTCATCGGGGTGGCGGCGCGGCTTTCGGCGATGGGCTATGCGGTGCCGGGGGCGGTGATCGCCGTCGGCGTGCTGATTCCCTTCGCCTGGGCCGATACGGCGGTCAACGATCTGCTGCGCGGCCTTGTCGGTTGGGAGCCGGGCCTCATCCTTTCGGGCAGCATCGTCGCCGTGACATTCGCCTATGTGGTGCGCTTCCTCGCGGTTTCGCTCAACACGGTGGAAGCCTCTCTGGCCAAGATCACCCCGCACATGGACGACGCGGCGCGCACGCTCGGCCTCCGTCCGCGCCAGACGCTGGTGCGGGTCCATCTTCCGATCATGGGCGGCAGCCTGCTGACGGCGGCGCGGCTGGTTTTCGTCGACGTGATGAATGAACTGCCCGCAACACTGATCCTGCGGCCGTTCAATTTTGACACCCTGGCGATTCGGACGTATCAGTTGGCATCCGACGAGCGTCTGGCCGAATCGTCCAGCGCCGCGCTCGCCATCGTTCTTGTCGGCGTCATTCCGGTGATCCTGCTGAGCCTCGCGATCGCGCGCTCGCGGCCGGGAACGGGTTCCGGCGGGGGGAGCCAGGGGTCGTGAGCGCGCAGCACGTTCTCGAGTTCGATCATGTGAGCCATGCCTTCGACGGCGGCGTGGAAGTGCTGCACGACGTTTCGCTCGCCATCCGGCCGGGGGAAATCTTCTGCCTGCTCGGGCCGTCGGGATGCGGCAAGACGACGACGCTTCGTCTCGCCGCCGGGCTCGAGGAATGCCAGCAGGGACGCGTGCTGATCAACGGCGCGGTCGTCTCCGACGGGCGCCTGCACGTGCCGCCCGAACGGCGCGGCGTCGGACTGGTGTTCCAGGATACCGCGCTGTTTCCCCACCTTACGGTCGCGCAGAACGTCGGCTTCGGCCTCGGGGCCTTCTCTGACGCGGCCCGCCGCGCGAGGATCGCCGAACTGCTGCGCCAGGTGAAGATGGAAGCCTACGGCGATGTCTTTCCGCACGTCCTGTCGGGCGGGCAGCAGCAGCGCGTGGCGCTGGCCCGCGCGCTCGCGCCCGATCCGAAGCTCGTCCTGCTCGATGAGCCGTTTTCCGGCCTCGATGCCCAGACGCGGGCGATGATCCGCGAGGAAATGCTCGCCGTGCTCAAGCAGAACGGCGCGACGGCGCTGGTCGTTACCCACGATCCGGAAGAAGCGATGTATGTCGCCGACCGCATCGCGGTGATGAATCGCGGCCGCGTCGAGCAGGTGGGCCCGCCCGAGGACGTCTATTGTCGCCCCGCCAGCGTTTTCGTCACGCGCTTCTTTTCCTCGACCAACCGTTTCGCCACCAGCGTCACGGGCGGCAAGGTCAATACGCCCTTCGGACCGGTCGTAGCGCCGGCGGACGCCGGCGAGGGCGACGCGGTCGAAGTCCTGATCCGCCCGGAGGCCCTGCGCGTTCAGTCGGCCGGCGCGTCCGGACCGGCAGTCGGGGTCGGAGAGATCGAGGCCAAGGTACTCGACGCCCGCATGCTGCGCCGTGCCGTGTTCATGAACATCTGCATCGGCGACTTCGAGGGCAAACACCTGCATTTCCATGCCCGCGCGCCCGGCCACCGCATGCCGGCAGCGGGGGAGCGGGTGCGGGTTCTTCTGGATCCGGAACAGACCTTCGTCTTCAAGGTCTAGGCGTCTTCAAGGTCTAAGGCGCGGATCGACAAGGATTTTCCCCGGCTTTCGTTGCCCCCGGGGCGGCTTTCTGGCATGATCGCGCCGGTTCCGCCGTCCGGCGCACCCGGACCCCCCGCACCAGGATTGCGAGCACTAAGTCGAGGATTTTGAAATGAGCATCGGCGTCTGGCAGGTCATCCTTATCCTGGTCATCGTCCTGATTATTTTCGGCGCAGGCAAGCTGCCGAAGGTCATGGGCGACGTCGCCCAGGGCATCAAGAACTTCAAGTCCGGCCTTTCCGACCCGGACAAGGAAGCGCCGAAGGACGAAGCCGCGAAGACCATCGACGCCGCCGCGTCCTCGACCACGACGAAGTCCGAGCAGGACGTCAAGAAGGGCTGATCACCGGCATCGCCGCGTTCACGCCCCCGGCCACCGGGTGAATTTCCATGTTCGACATCGGCTGGTCCGAAATGCTGCTGATCATCGTCGTGATGATCATCGTCATCGGCCCCAAGGATCTGCCCAAGGCGCTTTATACCCTCGGCCAGTGGGTGGGCAAGGTGCGCGCGGTGGCGCGCCAGTTCCAGGATTCGATCGAACAGATGGCGCACCAGTCGGGCGTCGACGAGGTGCGCAAGGAAATCGAGAGCGTCGGCTCCGTCAATCTCGGCGACAGCATCGAGAAGACCATCGATCCGAAGGGCGAGATCAAGGAAGCCTTCGACATCAAGGCGCCGTCGCTCGCCGCCGATGACGGCAGGGAACGGACCTTGCCCGCGCCGCAGAGCCAGGACAAATCCGGGGCCGACACGGGGGCCAAGTCGTGAGCGACCGGCCCCAGTCCGAAGTCCCCGCCGCGTCCAGGCCGGCCGACGAATACGTCGCCGACCCGCCCGATATCGAAGGGCCCGATCCGCACGACGACGGCCTGTCCGACCAGCGCATGCCGCTGATGGAACACCTGATCGAGTTGCGCAACCGGCTCATGTATTCGGTGGGCGCGCTCTTCATCGCGTTTCTCGTCTGCTACTACTTCGCCGCGGAAATCTTTCAGTTCCTGGTCAAGCCGCTTGCCGATATCTATCAGGGGCAGACCGGGCGGCGCATGATCTTCACCGCGCTCTACGAGACCTTCTTCACCTACATGAAGGTGGCGTTCTTCGCCGGCGCCTTCCTGTCCTTTCCGATCATCGCCAGCCAGGTCTGGATGTTCGTGGCCCCCGGCCTCTACCGCCATGAGAAGCGCGCCTTCCTGCCGTTTCTGGTGGCGACGCCGGTGCTGTTCTTCATGGGCGGCGCGCTGGTCTACTACTTCATTTTTCCGCTGGCCTGGCAGTTCTTCCTGAGTTTCGAGACCGCGGGCGGCGCCGGCGCCATGCCGATCCAGCTTGAGGCGCGGGTGGGCGAATACCTCAGCCTCGTCATGCAACTGATCTTCGCCTTCGGCCTGTGCTTCCAGTTGCCGGTCGCGCTGACCCTGATGGGGCGCGTCGGCATCGTCACGTCGGAAGGACTCAAGCAGAAGCGGCGCTATGCCATCGTCATCACCTTCATCGTCGCCGCCATCCTGACGCCGCCCGACGTGATCAGCCAGATCGGCCTCGCCATCCCGATCCTGATCCTCTACGAGCTTTCCATCCTGTCGGTGAAGATGGTGGAGAGGAAGCGGCTCGCAGCCGAACGCGAGGCTGAACAGCGGGCCGGCGAGGAATAGCCGCAACCTTTGACAGTGGACGGGAGCAGGGCGATTCCCTATGGTGAGCGCGCTTTAGACTGCTGACGTTTCCGGCTGGCCCCGATGTTCGACATTCGTCAAATACGCGAAAATCCCGAAGCCTTCGATGCGGGCCTTGCCCGCCGCGGCCTAACGCCGCAGGCCGAGTCGCTCAAGGCTCTCGATGCGAAGCGGCGCGAGGCGCTGACCCGCGCCCAGGAAATCCAGACCCGGCGCAACGCCGCGGCGAAGCAGATCGGCGCGCTCAAGGCCAGGGGTGAGGACGCATCCGCCGTCATGGCCCAGGTCGCCGCCGACAAGGACGCGCAGGCGGCCGCCGAAGCCGAGGCGCAAAAGCTCGACGCCGATCTGCAGGCGGCGCTCGCCGTCATTCCCAACCTGCCCGCCGCCGACGTGCCGCAGGGCCGCGACGAAACCGCCAATGTCGAATTGCGCAAGGTGGGCGCTCCCGCGGCCTTCGATTTCAAGGCGAAGGAGCATTTCGAGCTTGGCGAAAAGCTCGGCCTGATGGATTTCGAGGCGGCGGCGCGGATTTCCGGTTCGCGCTTCGTCGTCCTGAAAGGCGCGCTCGCGCGACTCGAACGCGCCCTCGGCGCCTTCATGCTGGACCTTCAGACCGGCGAACACGGTTACACCGAAGTGGCGCCGCCCTATCTGGTGCGCGATCAGGCGCTTTACGGCACGGGGCAGTTGCCGAAATTCGCCGAGGATCTGTTCGTCACATCGACCCGCCATTGGCTCGTCCCGACGGCCGAAGTGCCGCTCACCAATCTGGTGCGCGAGCAGATACTGGACGAGGCCAGCCTGCCGCGCCGCTACACGGCGCTGACGCCCTGCTTCCGTTCCGAAGCCGGGGCTGCCGGCAAGGACACCCGCGGCATGATCCGCCAGCACCAGTTCGACAAGGTCGAGCTGGTCTCGATCACCACGCCAGAGCAGTCCGAGGCCGAGCACGAGCGCATGACGGGTGCGGCGGAAGAGGTGCTCAAGCGCCTCGGCCTGCCGTATCGCGTCATCGTGCTGTGCACCGGCGACATGGGCTTTTCCGCGCGCAAGACCTACGACATCGAGGTCTGGCTGCCCGGCCAGAACGCCTACCGCGAAATCTCGTCCTGCTCCAACTGCGGCGACTTCCAGGCCCGCCGCATGACGGCGCGCTACCGCCCGTCACGCGATAGCGTGCATCGCACGACAGGCGACGAGAAGGCCACCCGTTTCGTCCATACGCTCAACGGCTCCGGCCTCGCGGTCGGTCGCACGCTGATCGCGGTGATGGAGAATTACCAGACGGCATCCGGCACCATCCGCGTTCCCGACGCGCTTCGTCCCTACATGGGCGGGCTCGCCGAGATCGGCCCGGCCTGAGGGCCGCGCCATGAGCGCGCGAGGGCTGGCACTTGGCCGCGCCCGTATCCTCGTCACCAACGATGACGGCATCGGCGCGCAGGGCATCAAGGTGCTGGCGCGCATCGCGCGTTCGCTGTCGCCCGACGTCTGGGTCGTAGCGCCCGAGATCGAGCAGTCGGCGGCCAGCCATTCGCTCACCGTACGCACGCCGCTGCGCGTGCAGCGTCACGGACCGCGCCGCTTTTCCGTCAGCGGCACGCCGACCGACTGCGTCCTGATCGCGGTGGGCGAGATTCTCGGCGAGCGGCCGCCCGATCTCGTGCTGTCGGGCATCAATCACGGCGGCAACATGGCCGAGGATATCAGCCATTCCGGCACCGTGGCGGCGGCCATCCAGGCGACGGTGATGGGTATTCCCGGCATCGCCTTCAGCCTGATCGTGCAGCCCGAGCATCCGGCCAAGTGGGCGACGGCGGAACACTTCGCCCCGCTGATCGTCAGAAAGCTCGCCGCCCGCCCGTGGAAGCGCGACGTCGTCATCAACGTCAACTTTCCCGATCGCGTGCAGTCGGCCGTCACCGGCATTGAGGTGGCCCGCCAGGGCCGCCGGCGCATGATCGAGCGCGTGACCGAGGCCATCGATCCCTTCGGCCGGCCCTATTACTGGATCGGCAGCCCGCGCAAGGAAGGGCCGGGGAAGGGCGATTCGGACCTCGAGGTGACGGGGCGCGGCGCCGTGGCGGTGACGCCGCTCAACCTCGATCTGACCGACGGGGCCGAGGTCAAGGTTCTCGGCCGGGTGTTCCGATGACCAGCGAGCCGCGCCAGATCCGCCTGATCATGGAACTGCGCGCCGAGGGCGTGATCGACGCCGCCGTGCTCGGCGCGATCGAGCGCACGCCGCGCGAGGAATTCGTGCCGCCGCAATTCAAGGACCGCGCCTACGAAAACACGGCGCTGCCGATCGGCGAGGGCCAGACCATCAGCCAGCCGCTGATCGTCGGGCTGATGACCCAGGCGCTGGAAGTCGGACCCCGCCACAAGGTGCTCGAGATCGGCACCGGCTGCGGCTACCAGGCCGCGGTGCTGTCCAGGCTGTGCCGGCGCGTCTATTCGATCGAACGGCACAAGTCGCTGCTGGCCGAGACCAACAAGCGGCTCAACCGGCTGGGCTACACCAACATCACGGCGATCGCGGGCGACGGCATGAAGGGCTGGCCGGAGCAGGCGCCCTTCGACCGCATCATCGTCACCGCCGCGGCAAGCCGCGAAGTGCCGCAGGCCTTTCTCGACCAGCTCGCGCCGGGCGGCGTGCTGGTGCTGCCGCTCGGCACGTCGTCGAGCGACCAGTACGTCTGGCGCATCCGCAAGGATGCCGAGGGCGACGTGACGCGCGAAAGGTTGTGGTCGGTGCGTTTCGTGCCGCTGGTCAAGGGCATGCCGGAGACCGGCGGACGCGGCCCTGCGAACGGCAACGGCGAGGGGTGAGCCGCGCGATGGGCTTGAGCGGCGCGCTCGCCTCGATTAATGTCCGCACCATGTTGCGCCGCGGTGCAGGGGACAAACGCCCGGTCCGCCCGGGCTTTCGCATCGCCGCCACTCTGGCGGCAACGCTGCCGCTTTCCGCCTGTATCTCCATGTCGCGCGAAGGCCCGCCCGCGCCGGTCATCGACCGTTCCGGCATCTACTACACCGCGCCCGCTGCCGATACGCCGCCGGTCACCGCCGCGCCGCGCAGTTCCGTCGCGCGCGCATCCGCGCCCGGCGGCCCGCCGCAGATCGTTTCGCGCGGATCGGACAGCGATCGTCGTTCAGCCATCACAAGTGCGCCGCTCGATCCGTTGCCCCAGTCGTTGCCGCGCGCCCGTCCGCAGTCGGGCGCTTCGGCGCCGGCGCAGCGCGCCAGCCGGCCCGCCGGCACGGGGGCCTCGCGGTCCGCGCCGGCGTCGCGCCCGTTGGCCGATGCCGGGCGCAGTCTTGATGCCGCAGGCGCCGTCAGCAGCCGCGGCGGCGGCCGGGTCACGGTCGGCGCCGGAGAGACCCTGTACGCCATTTCGCGACGCGAGAACGTGCCGCTGCGCGCCCTGATCGAAGCCAACCGGTTGCGCCCGCCCTACGGCTTGCGCGCGGGCCAGCAACTGACGGTGCCGGCGGTGCGCGTCTATGTGGTGGCGCCGGGCGACACGGTATCGACGGTGGCCGGACGCTACGACGTGCCGGTCAGCGAGATGATCCGCCAGAACGACCTCAAGGCGCCGGATTTCGGGCTCTTCGCCGGCCAGCGTCTGGTCCTGCCGTGGCAGGGGGCGGGTGGACAGGAAGTGCGCAACCGTGCCGTGCCGGCGCGCGCCGTGCAAGCCCCGCCCGACGAGCAGCCGCTTTCGCGTATCGAACTGGCCGATCCCGACGCCGATCCGCCGAAGCGCGCCGGGGCCAAATTCCTCTGGCCGGTGCAGGGCAGGGTGGTGTCGTCCTTCGGCTCGAAGGGCGGCGGGCTCTACAACGACGGCATCAACATCGCCGCCGATGACGGCGACATCGTGCGTGCGGCGGAGAACGGCATCGTCGCCTATGCCGGCAATGAATTGCGCGGCTACGGCAACCTGCTGCTGGTGCGTCATGCTGACGGCTGGGTTTCGGCCTATGCCCACAACGGCGAATTCCTGGTGCGTCGCGGCCAGGTGGTCAAGCGCGGCCAGCCCATCGCCAGGGTTGGGCGTTCCGGCGCGGTGGCCGAGCCGCAGTTGCACTTCGAACTGCGCCGCGGCCGCAAGGCGGTCGACCCCAGGCCGCACCTCGCGTCCTGAACAGAGGGATCAGCCGAGTTTCCGGCCGAGCCGGCCGGCGACGTCCTGGATGTACTGCCAGGCGACGCGGCCCGAGCGCGCGCCGCGCGTCACCGACCATTCGATGGCCCCGGCGTGGAGGTCTTCTTTCTTGATCTTCAAACGGAAGTTTTTTGCGTAACTATCTATGATTTCGAAAAAAGTATCCTGGTCGCAGGCGTGGAATCCGAGCCACAGGCCGAACCGGTCGGACAGCGATACTTTTTCCTCCACGGCCTCGGCCGGGTTGATCGCCGTCGAGCGTTCATTCTCGATCATGTCGCGCGGCATAAGGTGGCGGCGGTTCGAGGTGGCGTAGAACACCACGTTGTCGGGGCGTCCCTCGATGCCGCCTTCGAGCAGGGCCTTGAGCGACTTGAAGCTGGTGTCGTCGTTGTCGAAGGACAGGTCGTCGCAGAACACGACGATGCGCCGGGGCGAGCGGCGCAGCGCCGCGAGCAGGCCGGGCAGGCCCACGATATCCTCGCGGTGGATTTCGACGAGCGCCAGGCGCTCGGCCTCATTCCGGCGCCCGAGCCGGTCGTTGACCGCGGCATGCACCGCCTTGATCAGCGACGATTTGCCCATGCCGCGCGCCCCCCACAGGAGCGCGTTGTTGGCGGGCAGGCCGCGGGCAAAGCGCAGCGTGTTCTCGAACAGGATGTCGCGTTGCTGGTCGACACCCTTGAGCAGGTCGAGGTCCAGCCGGTTGACCCGGGCGACCGGCTGGAGGACCCCGTCCTCGGCCTGCCAGACGAAGGCATCGGCGCCGGCGAGCGCGGCTTCGGCCGGGCGGCGGCGGGCGCCGCCTTCCAGCGCCACCGCGATGCGGGTGAGCAGGGCCTTGAGTTCTTGGTCGGCGGGGGTCTTTTTGCTCATCGGACTTTCCGTAACCTCATTGCGGCCGCAGGATGGCGCGGCTTTCGCGCCGGATCAAGGACTTAACCGATTCGGCGCGGCAGGATTGGTTTGCAACCGGGCGCGGGATGGCTATATTCCGCGAGACCTTGCCCGGGGCGGCCATCGCCCGGGGCGCAAGAAATCCATCTGACGGGAGACCCGTATGCTCATTTCTCCGGCCTATGCCCAGGCCGCCGGCGCCGCGCCGGGCGGCTTCGACATCATGACCATCGTGCCGCTTATCCTGATCTTCGTCGTGTTCTACTTCCTGCTGATCCGTCCGCAGCAGAAGAAGGTCAAGGAGCACCGCGACATGGTGACCAACCTGCGCCGGGGCGACAAGATCGTGACCTCTGGCGGCATCATCGGCACCATCCCCAAGGTGGTGAGCGAGGGCGAGATCCAGCTCGAGATCGCCGAGGGCGTTCGCGTGCGCTGCGCGCGCGGCATGATCGCCAGCCTCTATGCCCGCGGCGACGAGGAAGAGGCGGCCGAAGAAGCCAAGCCCGCCAACGACAAGTCCTAGTCCCACGTCTCAGTCCGCTGCCCGCGCCTTTCCGGCGCGGACGAGGGAACGCCGCCGATGACACGCATCGCACGCTGGAAAATCATCACCATAGTCTTCGTCTGCCTGTTCGGGGTGCTCTATGCGCTGCCCAACGTGCTGACGAAGAGCCAGCGTGCGGCGCTTCCCTCATGGCTTCCCAGCAAGGCGATGAACCTCGGGCTCGACCTGCGCGGCGGGTCGCACCTGCTTCTTGAGGTCGACCTCAGGAGCGTGTTCCGTGAACGCCTTGCCAATCTCGTCCAGTCGATGCGCGTCGAGTTGCGCAAGGAGCGCATTCCCTACCGCAACATCGGCGTGAGCGGCGACGCGGCAGGCGTCAGCATCATCGATCCGGACAAGGCTGGACCGGGCGGCGATACCAATATCGAGCGCGCCCGGCGGGTGCTGCGCGGCCTCGAACAGGGCCTCGACATCGAATCGCAGCCGGGTGGCCGCCTGCTGGTGCGCTACAACGAACAGGCGCGGCGCGAGAAGCTGGACCAGGCGCTGGCGCAATCCATCGAAATCGTGCGCCGGCGCGTCGACGAATTCGGTACCAGCGAACCGACGATCCAGCGCCAGGGCGAGGACCGCATCCTCGTGCAGCTTCCGGGCGTCGATGATCCCGAGCGCGTCAAGCGCCTGATCGGCCGCACGGCTAAAATGTCCTTCCATCTGGTCGACGACCGCTTCCAGCCGGGCTCGGCTTTGCCCTCGGCGCCGCCGCCGGGTTCGATGTTCGCGCCGCTCGAGGACAAGCGGGTGACCGGCGGCCAGCCCGTCACCTACGTCATCCAGCGCCGCGTCATGGTTTCGGGCGACACGCTGGTCGATTCCCAGCCGACCTACGAACAGGGCCGCCCGGTGGTCAGCTTCCGCTTCGATTCCATCGGCGCGCGCAAGTTCGCCCAGGCGACACAGCAGAACGTCGGCAAGCCCTTCGCCATCGTTCTCGACGGCAAGATCATCAGCGCCCCCGTCATCCGCGAGCCGATCCTGGGCGGCGCCGGCATCATCACCGGCGGCTTCACGGTGGAGGAAGCGAAGGACCTTGCGGTCCTGCTGCGCGCCGGCGCGCTGCCCGCGCCGATGACCATCCTGGAAGAACGCACGGTCGGCCCCGACCTCGGCGCCGATTCGATCGCCGCGGGCGAAATCGCCTGCATCATCGGTTTCGTGCTGGTGGTCGTGTTCATGGTGGCGGCCTATTCCCTGTTCGGCCTGTTCGCCAATATCGCGCTGGTGCTGAACCTGGTCATCCTGGTGGCCGGCATGTCGGCCTTGCAGGCGACGCTGACCCTGCCCGGCATCGCCGGCATCGTGCTGACGATGGGCATGGCGGTCGACGCCAACGTGCTGATCTTCGAGCGCATGCGCGAGGAAATACGATCCGGGCGCAGCATGCTGTCCTCGGTCGAGGCGGGCTACCAGCGCGCCTTCAGCGCCATTCTGGACAGCAACCTGACGACCCTGATCGCCGCCATCCTGCTGTTCGAATTCGGCACCGGCCCGGTGCGCGGCTTCGCGGTGACGCTGGCCATCGGCCTGATGACCTCCATGTTCACGGCCATTCTGGTCACCCGATACATCATCATGCTCTATCTGGACCTGCGCCGGCCGAAGGCGCTGCCGGTCTAGAAAAGCGATAAGGCGAAGCCCATGGCCTGGTTTCCGATCAAGCTGATCCCCGACGGCACGAAGTTCGATTTCGTGCGCTGGCGCATGTTCTGGTTCTTCATCACCCTGGGCTATGTCCTGGTTTCGTTCGGGTTCATGGGCTTCAACGGGTTCAATCTCGGCATCGATTTCAAGGGCGGCATCCTGATGGAGGTCAAGACCAGGGGGCCCGCCAACATCGACGCCATGCGCGGCACGCTCAACAACCTCGGTCTCGGCGAAGTGGCGCTGCAGGGGTTCGGCGCGCCCGACGACGTGCTGATCCGCGTTCAGCGCCAGGAAGGCGGCGAGGCGGCGCAGCAGGCGGCGGTCGAAAAGGTGAAGTCGTCGCTTGGTGACACGGTGCAGACCTACCGTCGCACGGAATTCGTCGGCCCCAAGGTCGGCGACGAACTCATCCGGGGCGGCATCATCGCCATTGTGCTGTCGGTACTGGCGATCGCGGCCTATGTGTGGTTCAGGTTCGAGTGGCAATTCGCGGTCGGCGCCATCGTGGCGCTGGCCCATGACGTGATCGGCACCTTCGGGCTCTTTGCGATCACCGGGCTGGAATTCAACCTGTCCTCGGTGGCGGCGATCCTGACCATCGCCGGCTATTCGATCAACGACACTGTGGTCATTTTCGACCGCGTGCGCGAGAATCTGCGCAAATACAAGACGATGGAAATCAGGGACCTGATCAACCTGTCGGTCAACGAAACGCTGGCGCGCACCATCATGACCTCGATGACGACGTTCCTGTCTGTGCTTGCCATCTTCCTGTTCGGCGGTCCCGTCATCCAGGGCTTCAGCGCGGCGATGATCTTCGGCATCGTCATCGGCACCTATTCGACCGTCTATGTCGCCTCGTCGATCCTCATCTACCTCGGCATCCGCGAGAAGATCACCGGCGGACAGGTCGGCGGGGGCGCCGAGGCCGGCAAGAGCTGAAGTCCCAGCGCCGCCGGGCCGGGCGCATGGACCTGATCCGCAACCGTCCCGACGGGCTTCCCGTCATCCGTGCTTATGGCGGCGGCGGCTTCCGCGTCGGCGAGAGCCGTTACGCAGGTTCGCTCCTGATTACGCCCGCCGGTGTCCGCGAAATCGCCGCGGCGAGCCTGGATGGCGTCGCAGCCGGAATTTATTCGGAAATCGCCACCCTCGATCCGCCGGTCGACATCCTGTTCGTCGGCACGGGCCCGGCCATGCTGCCGTTGCCGGCCAGCACCACGGGCCTTCTGCGCGCGGCGGGCACTGCGGTCGAGGTGATGGCGACGGGTGCGGCCTGCCGGACCTTCAACCTGGCGCTGGCCGAAGGGCGGCGGGCGGCGGCGCTGCTCATCGCCGTCGATTGACGCGAATGCCCGGCCCGCAAAAGAACGGGGCGCCCCGACGGGCGCCCCGCGCTACGTCGGAAACTGCTTTCCCGCGTCAGGACAGGTGGACGGCCACCATCGAATACGACATAGGGAT
This sequence comes from Alphaproteobacteria bacterium, assembly GCA_964229575.1. GTDB lineage: Bacteria > Pseudomonadota > Alphaproteobacteria > SMXQ01 > SMXQ01 > WHSO01. The sequence continues at coordinate 146 of CAXRES010000065.1, read as the reverse complement.
CGACAGCATGGTGTTGGTGCGCGAGAACAGCATGGCCGTGCGCGCCGCCTTCGGTTTCTGGTCGGCCGGGCAGTCGACCAGGCCGCGCGCCATCTGCTGGTTCGGCCAAATGCCGAACCACACGTTGAAGGCCATGATCAGGCCCA
>CAXRES010000064.1:0-4132 GCA_964229575.1 Alphaproteobacteria bacterium | reverse complement strand
GCGCTCGGCCAGTTCCGCGCCGGTCAGCGGATTGATTTCGAGATTCTGCTTCTCGGCGTCCTTGCGGAACTCGGCATCCTTCATCGTCGCGTCGAAAGCCTTGCGCAGCGCGGCCAGGCGATCGGCCGGCACGCCCGGCGGCGCGGCGACGGGGCGGCCGAGTTCGGTGTTGGACGAATAGAAGTTCAGAATCTGGCGCTGTTCCTCGGTCTTGGCGAATTCGTAGATCGTCGGCGCGTTGTATTCGGGCAGACGCTTGTGTTCGAGGTTGAACAGAACCTTGAGAGTGCCGTTCTTGAGCCAATGGTCGTGGGACACCTTGATGCCGGTGATCGTCTGGCAGATTCCCTGAACCTCGTTGCGCTCGATCGCCAGCACCACGTCGGAGGCGCCCTTGTAACCTTCGACCACCTTGAAATTCATGCCGAGAACGCCGCGCAGCACCGCCGGCGTCGTGCTGACCGCCGTGCCGGCCCCGGCGCCGCCGACGATCAGTTCCTTGGTGAACAGGTCTTCGGCCGTCTTTACCGCCGCATCCTTGCGCGCGACACACACGCGGTTGGTCAATTCCGGCGAACCGATCCAGCTGAACTGCGCGGGAACGAATTTCACCGACGGATGCTTGAGCAGCGCGCTCGTCGGAATGTTGCGCGAGAACATGCCGATCGAGGCGCCGTCCTTCGGCGCCAGGTTGAACAGGTAGTTGGTCGCCCGGATGTGGCCGGCGCCGGGCATGTTCTTGGGCAGGAAGCCGGGCCTGCCCGGAATATGGCGGCCCATGTGACGGCCGATCATCCGCGCCCACTGGTCGTAGGAGCCGCCGGAAGACGTGCCGATGACGAACTCGATGGTCTTGCCCGTATAGAAGGCCTCGACCGACTGGCCCAGGACCGCCTGCGGCGCCGCCACAACCAGCGCACAGGCGCCGATGCCCGCGATGACCGTTTTCCTGCTGCCCATTTTTCCCTCCCGTCCGTTGGCGCGCTTGCGCGGATGCTTCGGGGGGCGGCGCTACCTGCCGATCGCAGACCGGCACATACGGCCGGGCGAAGCTGCCTCCCCGCGGTTCCGGATTCAGTGGCCGGAACTTCTCGTTTTATTTCGGCAAGGATGGTTTCACGGCAGGGCCGATCAAGTCAACGACCCGGCGCGAAGCCGCGCACCCTGGGCGGGCGGCCCTGTTCCAGGGTAACGAGGTTGACCGACCGCACCAGTTCCGGCGAGCCGGAATAATGGGCGGCGACCGGGCCGCCCGCCACGGCGGTGGCGCGGTTCCAGTGGCCGAGCGCGACGTAATCGGCGCCCGTCGCGGCGATCTCGCTGCGTCCGATCAGCCAGGCCGGCCGCGGCGACTTGCGGCGGTCGGGCTCGGGCTCGAAATGACCGTGCGCCATCGCCACCTGGAAGCGCTGGGCGCGGCGCGCCGGCGAACGCAAGGGGATCATGTCGTCGTAGTCGGCGTGAGCATTGCCCCAGACCTCGAGGTCGAGCGCGGGCAACCGGACCTTGCGGCGCCTGCCCGCCGCCAGCACGAAGACGTTAGGCGGCGCATTGAGCGAGGCCAGCCGCCAGACGCCGTCCTCGATCAACGGATCATGATTGCCGGGCAGAACGACGACCGGGCGCCCCGCCGCCGCGAGAAGCTGCGCCGCCGCCAGGGCGAGGGTGCGCGGGACGCGGTTGTTTTCGAACACGTCGCCGGCAAGCAGGACGGCATCGGCGCGCGCGGCGCGCGCCGCGTCGATGACGAAAGCGAGCGGTCCCAGGGCGTCGCCGGCGAAGGCCCGCGTCGTTTCCACGTCGCCGATATGCAGGTCCGAGGAATGGGCAAGAAGAAGGGCAGACATCACAACGATCACGCTGGAGCGGGAGAATACGGGACGCGGCGCGGCCCGGAACGACGTCGCTCATTCTGCGCGACGACGACCCCGGCACCAAACGGTTTTCGCGGCCGCCGACAGGCGCGGCGCGCAGGGTCGAAACAGGAGGGATCGGGCCGGCCTGCCGCCGGCCCCGGTTCAGGCCGGCCTGCGGCCGGCAATACGCCGCGGCACATCGGTCTCCTTGACCAACCGGCTCGACGGCAGCGAAATCGTGGCGCTGGTGCCCTTGCCGACCTCGCTTTCGATGTCGAACATGCCGCCGTGCAAGGCGACGAATTCGCGCACCAGCGCGAGACCGAGGCCGGCGCCCTCCTCCCTGCGCGTCAGGGCGTTTTCCACCTGTTCGAAGGGTTGCAGGATGCGCTCGATGTTCTCGGGCGCAATGCCGATGCCGGTGTCCGATATCTCGATTTCAATCTTGTCTCCCGCGCCGATGGCGAGGCGAACACGAACCCGGCCGCCTTTTGGCGTGAACTTGACGGCATTGACCAGAAGATTGATGAGAGTTTGCAAAATCAGCCGGTCATCGACCAGCACGATGCAGGGGCCGGGCGGAAGATCGAGAACAATGTCCACTTCCTTGCGCAAGGCCTGCTCCTTGATGAACCGCAGGCTGCGCTGCACGATGGCGGTCAGGTCGTGCCGGCCTTCGTTGAGATCGAGCTTGCCCGTCTCGATACGGGCAAGATCGAGAATCCCCGCGATGATCGCCAGCAGATGCTGGCCGGATTTCAGGATATAGCCGGCGTATTCATGCACCCGCCCCGCGTCCGGCGGAAGCCCGCCCTGGCTCAGTTTTTCCAGCACCTCGGAAAAGCCGATGATGGCGTTGAGCGGCGTGCGCAATTCGTGGCTCATGTTGGCGAGGAAGTTCGATTTCGCGCGGTTCGCGGCTTCGGCCTGCTGCATCGCCAGCCTGAGGTGGTGCTCCTGAATCTTCCGGCTGGTGATGTCCTGAACGATGCCGTCCATGCGCAAGGGCTGGCCCGATTCGTCGAAGATCGTTTCTGCCTCTTCATGAACGTGGCGCAATTCGCCGTCCGGCAGCACGATGCGATGATCGATCGAATACGCGGCTTCGCCGCGCAGGGCCGCGGCGACGCTGTCTTGGACGTACTGGCGATCGTCGGGATGGACGGCGGCGAGAAAGGATTCGTATTGCGCGCCGAAGGCGGTACGCTCGATGCCGAAAATGGCATAGACGTCGTCGGACCAGAACAGGTCGTTTTCCCGGATATTCCAGTCCCAATACCCCATGCGGGCGATCTTTTGCGCCCGCGCCAGCCGGCGCGACGTGCGGCGCAGGGCATCGTTGGTGCGCTGCAGGGTCGTGACGTCCGCGCCATTGACGATCACGTTGGAGATGCGCCCGTCGATGATGACCGGCTTGAGCGAAAGAAGGATCGACTTGGTCACGTCGTTCGCGCCGATGACGGCAAGCTCGAGTTCGGCAAGCTCTCCGCCCAGCGCGCGGCCCAGGGCGTGCGACAGGTTCTGGCGCAAGGGCGGCACGGGGTCCCAGCAGGTCAGGGAAACGAAATCCTTGCCCTGCAGCGCGACGCGCTCGAGGCCGAGAAAATCGAGCCAGGTCCGGTTGAATTCTGCGACCTTTCCATCGGCATCGAGAAGGGCGCAGAACTGGTTCGACGAATTGAACAGCAGGCTGAACTTGCGCGCCTCTTCGTCGCGGCGCCGACGCGCGGTGTGCCGGCGGCTGGTGTCGCGCAGAATCGCCGCGAAGTAGCGCCGCCCCGCTTCCTCGACCGTGACGATCGAGGCCTCGGCCGGGAACAGGGAGCCGTCCTTGCGCCGTCCGCGGATTTCGCCGCGCTCGCCCATGCGACGGGTGCTGCTGCCGCCCGCGGCGAACGACTGCACGCGGCCCTGGTGTCCCGCTTTTACGTCGTCGGGAAGAAGGATATCCAGCCCCTTGCCGATCGCTTCTTCGGCCGAATATCCGAAAATGCGCGCGGCGCCGGAATTGAACGAAATGATCCTGCCGCCGTCGTCGACAATGACGATGGCGTCCTCGATCGCGGCAAAAAGCTTGGCCTGCAGATCCTGACTGTTTTCCGGCCCCGGCGGCATGAATGACGAGGTGCTCTCGGTTGGAATTCCCAGCGACCCAACTCTACATTTACGCAGTAAGAAATAATTTCGTTAAAACTTTCCTAAAAGTCTACATATCCACTTATGAATATCAAGCGACTGGTTTTCAATTTCAATGATTACGGAAAATATACTGAGGG
>CAXRES010000063.1:0-2670 GCA_964229575.1 Alphaproteobacteria bacterium | reverse complement strand
TTCGCCGATCGCCTGATGGCGATGGGCTTCCACAATGCCTGCCGCGCCGGCCTGTCCTTCGGCAAGGATGACCTGGTCATCCCGAAGGCCAAGGAGCGGCTGGTCGACGAGACCAAGGCCCGCGTCACCGAGTACGAGCAGCAGTACCAGGACGGCCTGATCACCCAGGGCGAGAAGTACAACAAGGTGGTCGACGCCTGGTCGCACTGCACCGACAAGGTCGCCGAGGAGATGATGAAGGAGATCAGCCGCCCGAAGAAGGGCGAGCCGATCAACTCGGTCTACATGATGGCGCATTCCGGTGCGCGCGGTTCGGCGGCGCAGATCAAGCAGCTCGCCGGCATGCGCGGCCTGATGGCCAAGCCGTCGGGCGAGATCATCGAGACGCCGATCATCTCGAACTTCAAGGAAGGCCTCACCGTGCTCGAGTACTTCAACTCGACCCACGGCGCCCGCAAGGGCCTGGCCGACACGGCGCTCAAGACGGCGAACTCCGGTTATCTCACCCGCCGCCTGGTCGACGTGGCGCAGGACGCGATCATCATCGAGGAAGACTGCGGCACGGCCAATGGCCTGCGGACCAAGGCGGTCATCGAGGGCGGCGACGTCATCGAGGCGCTGCCCGACCGCATTCTCGGCCGCGTGCCCGCCGCCGACGTGGTCGACCCGCTTTCGGGCGCGGTCATCGTCAAGGCCGGCACCCTGATGGACGAAGAACTGGTCGACAGGATCGAGACCGCCGGCGTCGAGGAAGTGCTGATCCGTTCGGTGCTGACCTGCGAAAGCCGTTCGGGCATCTGCGTGAAGTGCTACGGCCGCGATCTGGCCCGCGGGACCACGGTCAACATCGGCGAAGCCGTCGGCGTCATGGCCGCCCAGTCGATCGGCGAGCCGGGCACGCAGCTCACCATGCGCACCTTCCACATCGGCGGCGCGGCCCAGCGCGGCGCCGAACAGTCGAGCGTGGAAGCCGCCTTCGATTCGAAGGTGACGTTCCAGAACCGCAACACGGTGAAGGACTCCGAAGGCCGCGACGTGGTCATGGGCCGCAACTGCGAAATCGCCCTCGAAGACGAATCGGGCCGCGTCATGGCGCGCTACAAGGTGCCTTACGGCGCCCGCCTGCTGGTCGACGACGGCGCGAGCATCAAGAAGGGCGGCAAGATGGCGGAATGGGATCCGTACACCATCCCGATCATCACCGAAGCCGCCGGTATCGCCAATTACATGGATCTGAGCGAAGGCGTCAGCTACCGCGAGACCGTGGACGAGACCACCGGCATCGCTTCCAAGGAAGTCATCGACTGGAAGTCCCAGCCGAAGGCGGCCGAGCTGCGCCCGCGCATCACGCTGCGCGACAAGAAGGGCGAAGTCGTGGTTCTGCCCAACGGCCACGAAGCGCGTTACTTCATGTCGGTCGGCGCGATCCTTCGTGTCGAGAGCGGCGTCGAGGTTCATGCCGGCGACGTTCTGGCACGCATCCCGCGCGAAAGCATGAAGACCCGCGACATCACCGGCGGTCTGCCGCGCGTCGCCGAACTGTTCGAGGCGCGCAAGCCGAAGGACTTCGCCATCATCTCCGAGAGCGACGGTCGCGTCGAATTCGGCCGCGACTACAAGTCCAAGCGCCGCATCCTGGTGCGCCCCGAAAAGGGCGAGCCGGTGGAATACCTGCTGCCCAAGGACCGTCACATTTCGGTGCGCGAAGGCGATTTCGTCCAGCGCGGCGATCTTCTGCTCGACGGCAATCCCGTGCCGCACGACATCCTGCGCGTGCTCGGCGTCGAAGCGCTGGCCGAATATCTGGTCCGCGAGATTCAGGACGTCTACCGGTTGCAGGGCGTGCGCATCAACGACAAGCACATCGAGGTGATCATCCGCCAGATGCTGCAGAAGGTGGAAATCACCAATCCGGGCGAGACCACTTTCCTGGTCGGCGAAACCATCGACCGTGTCGAGTTCGATGCGGTCAACGCCAAGGCCAAGGCGGAAAACCTCAAGCCCGCGAAGGCGGTTCCGGTGCTGCAGGGCATTACCAAGGCATCGCTCGCCACCAGCTCGTTCATCTCGGCGGCGTCGTTCCAGGAAACGACCCGCGTGCTGACCGAGGCGGCGGTGTCGGGCAAGGTCGACCGGCTGGTCGGTCTCAAGGAGAACGTCATCGTCGGCCGCCTGATCCCGGCGGGCACCGGCGCGATGATGAACCAGCTCAAGCAGGTTGCCGCCGACCGCGACAAGGAAATGGCGGCGATCGAGGCCGAAAACCAGGCCAAGATCGAGGCCCAGGAAGGCGCCGCCGCCCCGGAGGCCGGCCAGCAGAGCGCCTGATCCGGCGCTTTTCGCCCGTAACATGCAGCGCCCCGGCGGATGTCTCCCCGGGGCGCTTTTTTTAGGTTTCGGCCTCGGGCCGGTGCGATGTGGCAGCCCTTTCGGTAATCCAATGCTTTCGCCAGCGGTTAAATAGGTAATAAAAAGTTAAAACGTAAGTATAACTTCTTTTTCGGGCGCGCCGGAACCTCCGGAAGGGGTGGCGAAACGCCCTCGGCAAGCCGCGAAAACCCTATGTTTTTTGCCCAATTTCGCTGTTGACGCCCACGGACCACGTCACTAGTATGCGCGCTCCTTTGGGGGGCCGTTGGTAGGTGTCCATCCTAGACGCGGTCCCGGAGT
>CAXRES010000062.1:0-28646 GCA_964229575.1 Alphaproteobacteria bacterium | reverse complement strand
GAGGCAGGCGCGGTAGAACGGCGTGAATACCTTGTAGGGTCCGCCGGTCGCGGTCAGGATTCGCTCCGGCTCGAACAGCAGGCTTGCGCCGAAGGGACGGCAGTCGACGCCCGCCGCGGCCAGGGAATCCCTGATGCGCCGCTCTTCCGCCGCCGCGTCCGGGCCGTGGCGGCGGCTGAAATAGACCGCTGTGGCCCCGGTGTCCCGGGCAAGTCCCATCAGGGATTCGCCGAGCGGGCCGCGCCTGAGGACGAGGCGGCTGCCCCTGGCCGCTATGCCGAGGCCGAGGGCGGCGAGGCTATGGTGCAGCCACCAGCGGCTCGCCGCTCCCGGCGCGTCGGGAGCGGTGTCATCGAGGACGTAGCAGGGCACGACCGGCGCGCCGCTCGCCACGGCGGCCGAGAGCGCCGGCTGGTCGGCAAGGCGCAGGTCGTTGGCAAACAGGCAGATGACGGGCTGGTTCACCGCTGGCGATCCGGGCCAAGTAAGTGCCCTGTCCGGGCGAAGGAGGCGCCCTGTCGGGGAGAAGGAGGCGCCCTTTATACCGCGGCTCGCGCCGCGCGGATCTTGGGAAGGGCGAGCTATTCCGCCGCCTTTTTCTTTTTCTTCTTGGGCCCGCCGCTGATGCCGAGATCGGCGACCACGGCCTTGGCCCTGGCCAGCAGGGCGGGCGGCGCGTTGACCGTGCGTTCGACCACGGTCTGGAGTTCCTCGCCGCCGACCGGCCCGATGGCGAGGCCCTGCTTCTTCGCATCGGCAAGGAAGGCGGGATCCTTCATCGTCGCGTCGTAGGCCGCGCGCAACAGCTTGACGCGGTCCATCGGCACCTCGGGCGCGACGACGGTCGGCTTTCCGACCGCGGAGGGCGAGGAGAAGATTTCCATCAGCTGGCGCTCTTCGTCGTTGCGCGCGATCTCGGTCAGGAGCGGAACCGTTTCCAGGCCCTGGGCCCGGCGCAGCCCCATCTGGGCGATGAAGATCAGCTTCTTGCCGTTGACCAGATGTGGCCGGGTGTGCAGCAGGACCGTCCACGATTCCCCGGCGCGGCCCTGAACCTCGCCGCGCTCCACCGCGAGGTCGATATCCGTCCCCGACTTGTATCCGGTGACGATCTTGAAATTGGTGCCCACCACCTTGTTCATCACCGTCGGGATCATGCCGCCGAGCGAACCCGGCGACGTGGCGCCGAGGATCGCCTGGGTCTTGCGCGCATCCTCCACGCTCTTGACCGCCGAGGTGTGCCAGACGGCGACCAGCGCGACGTCGTCGGTCAGGTTGCCGATCCAGTGGAATTTGCCGGCATCGAATCCCGGGGTTTCCTCGCCGAGCGCCTGCAGGAGCGGCAGGGTGTTGAGCACCTGGGCCAGAACCGTGCCGTCCTTTGGCGCGGCGCTGTAGACGTAGATCGCCGCCTTGCGGCTGCCGGCGCCGGGGATGTTCTGCACCACGAGGCCGGTCGTGCCCGGGATATGGCGGCCGATGTGCCGGCCGAGCAGGCGGCCGTTGATGTCGTAGGATCCGCCCGGGCCGGTGCCGATCACCAGCTTGAGCTGCTTGCCCTTGTAGAAATCCGTGGCGGCATCGGCCCGGGCAGAGGCCGGCAGACCGGCAAGCAGAGCAGCGATCGCGGCGGCGGCGCCGAGGCGGCGCAGGGTCGTCCTGGTCATGGGTTGGTCCTCCTTCGACGTGTCCGGCCGGGCAGTCCAGCTTCCCGATGGCTCAGCAGGGTATGCTTTCCACAAGATCGGCGAGCTGGCCTTTCCACACCCGGTCGATCGTCCAGCTCTGGCGCAGGCCTTCTACGATCAGCTCGTAGTCGGCGCGGGTGTGCAGATAGCGTTCGGCGACCTCGGTCATCAGGTTGCCGTGCGCGGCATCGGCCACCATGTGCACGTCGTTCATGGCCTGCTTCTTCATCGGGATGCCGAGTTCCTTCAGCAGCTTTTCGCCCATGCGCCGCGACATCGATCCGTTTTTCAGCACGATTTCGGAATTCGACAGTTCGAGCGCCGAACACGCGGCCACCGCGGTCAGCCAGTGGCTGTGCTTGACCAGATGCAGCCAGGCCGCCATGCAGGTGAGCGCGCCGTCGCAGGGCGGCGTATTGACGAGGTCGTCCTGGGTGAGGTCGAGGGCGGCGGCCTCGCGGATCGACAGGGTGTAGTGGTCGGGCGTGCCGTCTTCGGGCTTGCCGGCCAGTTCCTCGCGTTCGTGGTCCCAGATGATCTTCTTCACGTCGAGCGGCGCCACGCCCTGAGCCAGCGCCCAGCAGTCGCGCCGGTTCATCGTCCAGTGGGTGCGCTGGATGACGTAGGCTTGGGCGCGCGCCTTGTTGAAGGGCGCCGCGAAGAGCCTGCGGTAGCCCGGCGATTCGAACTGGGCGTTGGCCAGTCTGGAAATCGTCGCCTGCAGGTCCGACATCAGGGCCGGGTCGGCCAGTTTCGTCGTCATGGGATGTGTCCTTTCAAACAAAGATCACGCTGTTCAATGCTTTCCGTTCCGGTTCAGCCCCACTTCGACGGCCCGCCGGGGCGGGCGAGGTCGGCGGGAACGCTGGCCGGCGTCGTCGCGGCGACCTGGCCCGCGGGGTCTTCGCGGTAGAGGCCAAGCGCACGCAGCACGGGGATGTCGTGGACGGAGAACAGCACCAGCTCTTCCCGGGGATTCGCGTTCTCGATGTGGTGAAGCGCCCAGTTGGGCACGCAGAAGCTGTCGCGCGGGCCGAATTCCAGTTGCTGGCCGGCGACCGTGGCGCGGCCATGTCCGCGCACGACGTGGTAGGCAGCCGATGAGGTGCGCCGGTGAGGCGCTAGTTTCTGGCCGGGCTTGATCCAGCTCGCCCAGCAGGTCAGCGTCGGCAGGGTGGGTCCGCCCGTGATCGGATTGCTGTATTCGAGCGCGATGCCGTCATAGGGGCTGCCGTCGCCGGTCGAGGCCACGGCGCGCAGGCGGGCTTCCATCTCGCTCCACGGATAGCGGACGGGGACACGGCGGCCGGGCACGCTTTCCCAGGCCGGACGGTAGGCACCGAAGCGCTCGGCCAGGGCTTCGCCATCGTTGCGCAGCGGCTGGCGTTCCTCGCCATAGGGTTCGTAGAACGCCTGGTTCAGCGCGATCATCAGCGGTACGTCGAGAACGTCGAGCCAGGCGCAGCGTTCGTCCGACTCGTTGTGATGGTCGTGCCAGGTCCAGCCCGGCGTCAGCACCAGATCATGCGGCTCCATCACGCAAGGCTCGCCGTCGACGACGGAATAGAGCCGCCTGCTGCCGAGAATGGTGAATCGCAGCGCCGAGATTGAATGGCGGTGCGACCATGCGGTTTCGCCCGGCACGATCATCTGCACGCCCATGCCGATGGTATGCGTGCAGCCGCGCGGCAGCGCGGGATTGACGAACATCAGGCTGCGCCGCGCGGTCAGGCTTTCCTTCATGACATCGCACGCCTCGTCGAGCAGCGCCGAGACCTGCGTCCATTGCCAGACCTTGGGCACGCCCGCCGGTTTGGGGCCGTCCGTCACCTGCTGAAGGTAGAGGTCGGCCTGCCACTGGCCGTACATGCCGGCCAGTTTCAGCTTTTCGTCGAAGGCCTTGAGGGCGTCGTCCGTCATGCAAACCTACTCGCTTGTCGTCTTTTTCTTCTTTTTCGACGTGTTGATGCCGTCGGCGGTTAGCGCCTTGGCGCGCGCGACCACCTCGGGCGAGGCGTTGGCATAGATGCGCCTGATCAGCGTTTCCACCTCTTCGCCGGACATCGGATTGATTTCGAGCTTCTGCTGTGCGGCATCGGCGAGGAAGGCCTTGTCCCGCATGGTCTTCATGAAGGCGGTACGCAGGATGGCGAGGTTGGCCGCCGGAACGTCCGGCGGGGTCACGTAAGGACGGCCCATTTCGGACGGCGCCAGAAGGAGTTCGATGGCGTCGCGGTCGAGCTTGTTGGTGACCACGTCGAGAATGTTGGGCACGTCCGGAATGTCGGGGTGCTTGCTCAGGCCCATCTGGACGATGATGTTGATCTTCTTCTGGGCCAGCCATTCCGGCCGGGCGTTGGTGATCGAGTTGTAGGACACGCCGGCACGCCCCTGCACTTCGCCGCGTTCCACCGCCAGGTCGATCTCGCGCGACGTATTGTAGCCCGCAACCACGCGCAGCTTGAGGCCGAGCGCCGTCTTGAGGACGCTGGTGAAATTTGTGAGCTGGGCGCCCGCGCCGGTGGTGCCGACGATCAATTCGTGGGTCTTGAGGTCTTCGAGCTTCTTCACCGGCGCCGTGTGCCACGCCATGGTGACGCCCACTTCGCGGTTGGCTGAACCGACATAGCCGAATCTGGTGCCTTCGAACTGCGTGCCCTTGATGCCGAACAGCGGCATGATCGGCACGAAGCGGTGGCCGGTGCCGTACTCCGTCCCGTCCTTCCTGGCCACGTTGTAGATGTAGTTGTAGGCCTTGAGGCTGCCGGCGCCGGGCATGTTGATGTTGAGAAACTCCGGCTTGCCGGGAATGTACTTGTTCATGTGGCGCGATATGGCGCGCGCGTAGGCATCGTAGGTTTCGCCGGCGCCGAGGCCGATGATCACCTTGATCTGCTTGCCCGCGGAGAAATCCTGCGCGGCAGCGACGGCCGGCAGCAGGGCAGCCGCCGCGGCAAAGGCAAGAAGCGTAGGGGTTGCAAGGCGCATGGTGCGATCTCCCGGGCCGCTTCAGCCGCGCGGCAGGTTGAGAAAGGGCAGTTTCGAGGACCACTTGCAGCGGACCTCGTCGGCGTAGTCCTTGCTGACGGCATTGACCTTGGGGAACTCGTCCTTCCAGTGCCAGGGCCGCACGGCATAGATGATGACGCGCGGCGTGGTCAGGTCGTCCTTGGCGCGCTTTTCGGGCGGCAGGTAGGGGTCGATGTAGCCGGTCCAGCAGCCGTCGATGATGTCGGTCTGGGTCTTGGGGTCCCAGCGGGTGGCCAGCGCCCACATCACTTCCGCCGAATTGGTCGGGTCGATGTCGTCGTCGACGACGATGACGATGCGAGTCATGTAGGCGCCTGGCGCGCAGCCCGCCGCGACCATCCCCGCCATCTTGGCGTGGCCCGCGTGCATCTGTTCGATGGCGATCACGTTGATGAAGCTGACGCCGCCGCCCGCCATCTTCCACACGCCCTTGACCCCGGGAACGCCCGCCGCTTCCAGCGCGTTCCACAGCGCGGCCATCGCGGTGAGCGAGGGCTGGCGGCCGGGCAGGGTGGGCTTGGCCGGCGGCTGACCGATCAGGATCGGCTTGTCGCGGTGATAGGTGGCCCCGACCTTGAGCACGGTCTCTTTGCGCACGTCGGAAGCGTAATAGCCAGGCCATTCGCCGAACGGGCCTTCGGTGGTGCTTTCAACCTCGACCGGCGGCATGAAGCCCTCGAAGGCGACTTCCGCGTCGGCGGGGATCGGCAGATCGGTCAGTTTGCCGCGCACGACCTTGATGGCCCGACCGATGCGGGCACCCGCCATGTCGTATTCGCTGACGCCGTAGCGCGACGCGGTGCCCGCCACCATGCCCAGCACCGGCGCCTGGCCGACGCAGATGACCATCGGGCAGGGCTCGCCGCGCGCCCAGTACTTCTTGCGGATCAGGTCGCCGTGCTTGCCCGGTTCGATGAATACGGCAAGCGTCTTGCCGTCGACCACCATGTTGCGGTAGGTGCCGAGGTTGACGAAGCCGGTGTCGGGATCGCGGTTGATCACCAGGCATTCGGTGCCGATGTATCGCCCGCCGTCGCCATCCTTCCACTGGGCGGCGGGAAATTTAAGCAGGTTCACCGCCTCGCCCTCGTCGACGTGGTCCATGATCGGCCCGGTGTTGACTTCTTCCGGCGGGATCGGGTCGGAGGCCCAGCGCGTCGTGTTCTTGAGCGATCGCACGGCATCGAGATCGAGATTGCCCACCAGCGTGCGCGCGAAGCGGACGTTGGTCAGGACCGAAAAGTCGGGATCGACGCCCTTGATGCCCTTGAAATGGAGAACGGGCGGATAGAGCTTTTCGAGCGACAGTTCGTAGAGCGCGCCCATCTCCAGCGCCGGATCGGCGCCGTGGACCTCCTCCAGCTCGCCACGTTCGGTGACGATACGGAGATATTCGCGCAAATCGCTCATCGCGGCTTTGCGCGTGGCCGCATCCACATCATCCTTCTTTACGCTCATGTTTCCGCCCGTGTTGCCTTGTCTTCTGTTTGCAGACGATTACTTGCAGACGACGGCCTTGGCGTTTTCGCCGCTGGCGCCGTAAGTGATGTCGCAGGCCATGCCGGGCTTGAGAGCGTCGCGTCCCGCGGTCTGGCCGCCGAGCTTGATATCCGTTTCGGCCGAGGAGACCCGGACCATTTCGGCCTTGCCGCCGTTTTTGAAGGTCAGTTCGCGCCCGCCGTTCTTGGCCTCGTCGATCGTTGTGCTCACCGTGCGCAGCGCCACTTTTGTGGCTCTCTTCTCCAGCACACGCAGGCCCTGCTTCTTCTTCATGGTGTCGATCCAGGCCAGCGCCTCGTCGGTCGTTTCCGCGATCTGGTTGGTCAACCTGCTCTGGTCCACCGCGCTGATCGGCGACATGTCTTCGCTGATGCTGGCGCGGCCGCGCTTGAGGAAATCGGCGTCGGCGGTCGCCTTGGAGAAGGCGATTTCGTAGGTCTTGAAGATATCGTCCGACACTCCGCCGGGCAGAGCCAGCCACTTGTCGGTCGCGGCGAGGCCTTCCCAGTAGTTGAACGCCTTCAGTTCGACGTCGTTGCGCAGCTTGGGACGAATCTGGTTCGGGAAAATCGGTACGTCCTTGTATTCCGGTCGCGGCGTGATCTTGCCTTCGACGTAACTGCCCGACTGGGCCAGGGCAACGTGAGTGCCCTTCTGGAGCATTTCGTTGATGAGGAAGGCGTTGCCGGTGGAGCTGAGATCGATTTCGCCCCGTTGCAGCGCAAGGATGAGCTCCGACGTGCCGCCGTAGCCGACCACCCACTTGAGATTCCAGCCGAGGTATTCGCCGCCCCACAGCGACATGATGATGCCCGAGCGCGTGCCGTCGATCGCGCCGATCACGACTGGCGGCTTCGATTGGTCGGTCAGACGTTCGACCGCCTTCTTGCCCAGCATCAGAACGGTTGCGCCGCGGTTGATGCCGCCGACCATGCGGAAGGTGCGGGGATCATATTGCGATGCCTTGGCGCGCCAGTGCATCGGGTCGGTCTGGGTGGAGGCGCCCATGGTGACGACGGTGCCGTCCTTCTTGGCCTGGCTGGTGAACCAGTTGAGCGACGTGATGCCGCCTGCGCCCGGCATGTTGCGCACGAGCAGGGTGGGCTTGCCGGGCAGGTAACGGACGAGGTATTCGCCGAGCAGCCGACCGACGGCATCGGTGCCGCCGCCGGCGGCGTTGCCGATGATCATGGTGATCTGCTTGCCCGTGAAATCCACGTTCTGGGCCGATGCGGTGGGAATCTGGAGGGCTGCCAGAGCGGCAGCGGAAACGAGCGTACGCAGGGCGAGGGTGACGGACTTTTTCATTTTGGCCTCCAGGCGTGAATACGCGGGGGATGGTCGCGTTTCGCCATCCCCCTCAGTTGCCTATTTCGTCAGCGGCAGATTCTTGTACAGGTTTCGGATGAAGCCCGAGTCGTCGATCTGGCGGACGTGGTGCAGGTCCCACAGTTCCAGCGGGTTGACCTTGCGCGCGTCCTTGTTCTGGCGAATCGCCTCCTGGTAGACGTTCGAGATCGACGTCATCGAAGGATAGAGCTTCGGCTCCAGAATCCGCGCGACGTCGTGATAAAGGAATTCGGCCTCGTCGTCGGTGAGCTGGCCTTCCTCGGTGTAGTGCTTCTTGATCATCGCGGTTGCTTCCGCCGGATGTGTCTTGAAGTAGTGGATGCCTTCGATCAGCCCCTTGAGGAAGCGTTCGACGATCTCCGGGTGCTTCTTGATGAACGTGGAAGAGGTCGAGATGGTGGTGAACCAGATCATCGGAAGCGGATCGATGTCGATGACCTTGAGGCCGGCTTTCTGCGCGTGCAGGCAGCCCGGCGCCGTGACGAAGGCGGCGTCGACCTTGCCGTCGCGCACCCAGTGCCACATCGGCAACCGCTCGTCGTCTTCGCCCTTGAAGGCGGGGTCCATGCTTCCCATCGGAGACGTGACCTGGCTGATGAATTCGATGTCGCCGCGGTCCACGTCGAGCCCGCGCTGCTTGCAGTAAATCCAGTCGTTCAGGCCCGGGTGCATGCCGCGGGTGCCGATCTTCTTGCCCATCAGGTCGGGGATGCCGGTGATTTCGGATTCCTGTTTCACGACGAGGCGGGTGTTCAGAGTGTTCACCGTCTGGCCGAGATAGACCCAGGTATCCTCGTGGGCGCGCTGGGCGTAGGTCGAGACGTGATTGCCGCCGACGAATTCGACGTGCTCCGACGGCACTTCCATGTGCGCGTCCTTGGAGCTGATCTTGTAGTTGTAGTCGACTTCGAGCCCGTGCTTCTTCCACGAGCCCGACTCGTAGACGACGTGCAGGAAGGGCAGGTGGCTGGATGAGCGATAGGGGAAATGGACGTGGTCAACCAATGTAGTTCCTCCCGATTGGACCGCGGCGGGGTTCCGACCTGCGGCGATTGAAAACGATCGCTTTGTCCGCTTATTCGGACTGCGCCTTTGTCTGTTTTTTGCTCTGGATTTCCTTTTTCACGAGACCCTTGGGCTCGATCGCGTCCTTGGCCTCGTTGATGATGTCTTTGGGCGTGTCGATCATGGCCGCGACCAGCTTTTCGATGGTCTCCCCGGTATCGGGCCCGATGTCGAGCTTGAGGCGGGCGGCTTCGTCGAGCAGCGCCTTGTCCCGGAGCGCCGCGTCGAAAGAGCGCCTGAGCGCCTGCAGCCGCGTCGCGGGCAGGGCGGGCGGCGCTACCACGGGGCGGCCGATGGCGATGTCGGTCGAGACGAATTCGATGATCTTGCGCGACCTTTCATCCTTGGCGAGATCGGTGAGCAGCGGCCCCGGAATGGACGGGTCCTTCTTGACGCCGAGCTGGGCCAGCACGTTGATCTTCCTGTCGCGCACCCAGTCGGGCGTGGTGGCGAGCCACGACGTCCAGGGCGGGCTGCCCACGCCCTCGACCTCGCCGCGCTCCATCGCCATCGTGATCGCTTTGGAACCGGGATAGCCGGAAATGATCTTGAACCTGGTGCCGAGCAGGCGGTTGGTCATCGCCGGGTAGAATCCCATCGAGCCCGAGGCGCTCACCGCGCCGAGGATGACCTCGCGCTTGCCGGCGTCCTCCATCGTCTTGATGCCGGAGGAGGCCATGATGATCATCGTTGCGTTGGCCGCCTCGATCGAACCGATCCAGCCGAGCTCCTTCGACTTGAAGCGCACGCCCGGGCGCTCCAGCGCCTCGTAGGTCGGCATGGACTTGTTGAACAGCGAGACCGCCGTGCCGTCGCGCGGCGCAACCGAATAAATGTAATTGCCGGACTTGATGCCGGAAGCGCCGGGCATGTTTTGCACGATGACGTTGGGCTTGCCCGGCACATGGCGGCCGTAATGGCGCGCGAGCAGGCGGGCGTAGGTGTCATATCCGCCGCCGGTGCCGAAGCCGACGACCACGGTCATGGTTTTGCCCTTGAAGAAGGCGGCCTCGGCCGCGGCATCGAAGCCTTGCGCGCGGGCGCCGGTGACCGTCATTGCGGTCAGGCAAACGGCGCCGAGCGCCAGGTGTCGTATCGCGTTCATGGTCCCTCCCTTCGGCGTGCCGTGCCTAGTCTTCGGCATCGGGCGCACGGCGTTCCTTCCTGGCGCGTTCGCCGGTCTTGATGTATTCGCCCTTGACCGCCCATTCGGCTTCTTCGCGGTCGCGCTCCGACCAGTCGCCAAGCTCGTAGCCGTGCCAGGGGTTGCGCGGCGTCAGGCGGGGAAGCTGAAGTTCTTCCCAGATGCGTCGGGCGTTTTCCATGTATTCCTTGCGCGGCAGCGACACCGGCGGGTAGTCCCACTTGCGCATGGCGTTGATCAGAACGGCCGAGCCGAAGTGCTTCTGCACGGTCGAATCGCTGATGTCCTCGCCGGGCGGCAGGCCGGAGGGATCGAGCCCGACCGAGCGGTTGGGCAGGATCAGGCTGTCGGCGTGCGGCTGGGTGCGGTAGCTGAGCGCCCAGACCACGGCATCCAGATCGCTCGCGTCGATGTCCTCATCCACGGCGATGATGTACTTGCCGACCATGGCATTGCGCCCCGCGACGGCGTAGAGCGCCTGCCATACGGCCGCCGTATTGCAGCGGCGCATGCGCACGACAACCCACGAATCGACCGCGATCTCGTGGCAATTGACTTCAAGAACGTCGGGCAGGTTGCAGGTGTTGCGCAGAAAATGCAGGTAGGCCGCGTCCTGGCCGATCTTCTTCAGCATGCTCGATTCGCTGGGCGGCATCTGGCTGAGGATGGCGGCGAAGACCGGGTTCCTGCGGTGGGTGATGGCGGTCACTTCCATCACGGCGTTGTAAAGCCTGCCGCCCATGTAGCCGGTGTATTCGCCGAACGGCGCTTCGGGCTCCAGGTATTCGTGGCTGATGCGCCCTTCGATGACCAGTTCGGCGTGCGCCGGCACGGTAAGGTCGATGGTCTTGCACCTGACGACTTCGAGCGGCTGGCCGATCAGACCGCCCGCCACCGCGTATTCTTCGACCCCCCAGGGGATGCGCGAGCCCGAGGCGTAGGTGACGGCCGCCGGGCCGCCGATGACCAGCGCCGCTTCCAGCGGCTTGCCCTTCTTGCGCGCCGAATCCCAGTGCTTGAAGCCGTGATTGCGCGGGCTGATGAACATGCCGAAGCGGTCGGCCGCCTTCACCTGGCCGCGATAGTTGCCGACGTTGATCCAGCCGGTATCGGGATCGCGCGTGATCCAGTTCGACGCGGTGGTGTAGGGCCCGACGTCGAAGCCCGGCGTCGAGATGGGAATGGGGAATTCCTCGATGCCGTTGTGGGCAAGCAGGTCCTTGCCCATGTGTACTTCCTCATGCACGGGGCCGGTGGCGACCTCGACGGGCTTGAGGGGACGGGACTGCGCTTCGGCCCAGCGCCTGCGGATCTGGTCGACCGGGCAGCCCATGCCGACCGAATAGACCTTGCGCGAGGCGGCATAGATGCCGACGGCGACCCCACCCTGGAAATGGCGCCCGCGCGCGTCGGTGACGTTCTCGAACAGGAAGCCCTTGCGCTGGTCCTCGTGCAGCCCGCGGAACTGCCAGCGGACCAGCGGCATCAATTCGGTGTCCTTGTTGATGGGGCGCGAAACGCGGGTAAGCAGGTCCTCGCGCTCGAGGCGGTCGAGGTGCGCGCGCAAATCCTGAAGCTGCGCCGAAGAATCGGGCTTACCGTCCAAAATCATCTCCCCGTCGGCGGCGTCCGCCTTTTATCCGGCGGCGCCGCATCTGCTCATGTCAAACGACGCGACCGGGGTGTATCCCCGGCTCACGTATCTTGTCCCGGCCTACTTCGCCAGACGCGGGTACCACGCGCGCGCGTTTTCGCTGAAAATCTTGCGGCGCGCTTTTTCAGTGATGAATCCTGTGTCGAACAGCCAGTTGGGCGGATCGAAAGTGGCGTGCGGCCAGTCCGTCGAGAACAGCAGCATGTCGTCGGCCCGGCACATCTCCCACAGCCACTGGGCATGCTTCGGGTCTTTCGGCAGCAGCATCGGCTGCGTGGCGAAGCGGAAGTGCTCCCAGATGTAATCGCTCGGCAGGTGGCGCAGGAAGGCCTCGCCCGCCTCGATCTTGCGTTCGCACAGGCTGATGTCGTGCGGATGGTTGAGGTAGTAGTCGTCGAGCCGGAGCGTCATTTCCGGGATCCACCAGAAACCGCCTTCCTTTACCGTGCAGCGCAGGTCCGGGTACTTGTCGAAGACGCCCTGGATGATCATGCTGGCGACGTCGGCGAGGCAGATCGCCATGGTCGAGACGCCGAGCAGTTCCGTCCATGTGCGCGCACCCTGGTGCAGCGGCGTATAGGCCTGCCAGAAGGTGCCGGCGTGCAGGGTGACGATCAGGTCGTGTTCGAGCGACGCCTCGAAGATCGGGTCATGGTCGGCGGTGCCGATCTGTTCGTAATTTCCGCCGAATTCCGTATAGGAACTGACGAACTGCCTGTGATGGCCGACGCGGCGGATTTCGGCGGCGGCGTCTTCCGGAATGCGCTGATTGATCATCAGCTCGGCCTTGATGTTCGGGCTCGCCGGGAAGACGTTTTCGATGACGTAATCGTTATAGGCCGAGGCCAGAACCGAAACCCAGGACTTGTGAAACATGCTCTGCGGGCGCAGGAAACCCGGAACGATGATGCACGACTGGGCGCCCGTGTCCTTCATCGATTCGAGAACGTCGGCGCCCGTCCTGGCGCGGCCGAAGACTTCCTGGCCGGTACCGGGCTTGTTGGTGGCGTAGGACGGGTTGTAGTCCGAGCCCACCAGCGGGAAGGTCTTGAGCTTGGTGCGATAGGGTTCCGGCATGTACTCGCGCAGCCGGTCCCAGTCGGGCAGAAGGTGTATGTCGGTGTCGATGATGTCGTAGCCCGCCACGCGCGGATCGACGCGGTCGGGTTTGACGATTTCTGCGCGCTCGGGGCCGTTTCCGGTTTTCACGTTGGCCATCGTCGGGTCTCCTGCGTCTGCGCCCGTCGCCTGCGGGGCGCGGGCCTGCAAATCGTGCAAATCATGCGCTGAGGACGACTTGTCCGTCCACCACCTTGACCGGGTAGGTGCGGACCGTCTGGCGGGGGTCGGTTTCGAGCTCGCCGCGCGCGAGATCCCAGCCCCAAAGGTGGATGGGGCAGCGGACCATGCGGTTGTCGGGCTCGAACTCGCCCTGACACATGTGTCCGCCCTTGTGGGGACAGGTGTTGTGAATCGCGTAAAACGTGGTCCCGTCGCGGAAAACGGCGATCAACTGGCGGCCGGCGCGAACCAGCGCCGAGCCCCTGTCCGGAATGTCTTCCACCCGACCGACGACGTAGTCCTTGCTCATGCCCCGACGATCCCGCCTGACGATAAATTCACAAAAACAGAACGCATTTCGATTTTTAGACTTGCATGAAGAACCACCCTTGTCTATCCCTGAATCGGGCCCTGCGGGGCCCCGGCGGCCGGCGAAAAAGCACCAGAATCCGGCCGTTTCGAACACGGGGGGAAGGCGTCTTGGCGGCGCGCGAATCGTGCAGATCAGAAAACCGGACCGGCGTCCGGCGGCGGGCGTGGTGAGCGAGGCCCGGGTCAACGACGAAAAGACCGCGGCGATCGCCTCCCTGCGCGAGTTTTTGCGTATTTCCGAAGCGCGCGGCGAGGTCCAGGTGGTCGAGGGCGCCGATCCCGACAAGGAGATGGGCGCGCTCTACGAACTCAGCCTCGATCACCTCTATCCGCCGGTTCTGCTGTTTCGCAACATGAAAAACTGCACGCCGGACTGCCGCGTCATCATGAACGTGCGCACCTCGAAGTTCATGGTCGGCGAACTCGATCTCGATGCCGTGCGCGCCTACCGCGCCGGCAAGGACAAGCGCAAGGTCGACCCGATCCCGCCCGTCACCGTGGCGAGCGGCCCGGTGATGGAAAACGTGCTGGCGGGCGATGCCGTCGACCTGCACCGCTTTCCGAAGCCCGTCTGGCACGAAGAGGACGGCGGGGTTTACCTCGGCACCGAATGCATCGTCATCGTCAAGGATCCCGACAGCGACTGGATCAATGTCGGCACCTACCGCACCCAGGTCCACGACAAGCGCACACTCACCGTGTTCACCGAGCCCGGCAAGCATGGCGACGTCATCCGCCGCAAGTACTGGGCGAGGGGCGAGGCATGTCCCGTCGTCGTCTGCTTCGGCCAGGCGCCGGTGCTGGGCAGCGTGGCGCGCGTCGGCTACGGGCAGGGCGTCAGCGAACTGGCCATCGCCGGCGGGCAGATCGGGCGGCCCATCGAGGTCGTCAAGGGCCCCAGGACCGGCCTGCCGATCCCGGCCGACGCCGAATTCGCCATCGAAGGGCTGATGGTATCGCCCGAGGTTGAAACGCGCCCGGAAGGCCCCTTCGGCGAATGGCCGGGCTATTACGCATCCGGGCGCAGGGACGAGCCGGCGACGCGGGTCGAGGCGATCTACCATCGCAACGACCCGATCTTCATCGGTCAGCCGCCGGTGCGCCCGACCCGGCCGGGCCGCCAGACCCACATCGCGGGTGCGGCCGCCATCTGGGACGCGCTCGAAGCGGCGGGCGTGCCCGGCGTCACCGGGGTCTGGAAGCCTTCGGCCGCCGGCACGCGCTTCTGCAACGTCGTTTCGATCCGCCAGATGCACGCGGGCCACGCCAAGATGGCGGGGCTGGTCGCGGCGGGCTGTTCGGCCGCGGCCTTCCTCGGCCGCATGACCATCGTGGTCGACGACGACATCGACATCACCAGTATGGCGGAAGTGTTCTGGGCGATGGCGACGCGCTGGGACCCCAAGACCCAGACCGACATCATCGACGGCTGCTGGTCGGGCTATCTCGATCCCGTGCTGCCGCCGGAAAAGCGCGAAATCGGCGACACTACCAATTCGCGCATCATCATTTACGCGGTGCGGCCCTGGCATTGGAAGGAGCAGTTCCCCAAGGTCAACGCCGTGAGCCGCGACTACGCCGACGAGGTGCGCCGCAAGTGGCGCGATCGTCTCAGGTTTCTCAACGACTGAATGGTTCAACGGTTCAACAATCGCGCCAGAGCGCGGAAAGGGCAGGTAACGTCATGACAACGCTGAAGATGTCCAACAAGGAGGTCGGCCCGTATCTGGAAGACCTCCAGAAGCGGGTCGAAGCTCGCTGGAACAAGACCGTCGAGAAGACCCGCTTCATGACGGATCTGGAAAAGGGCAAGCTGCCGCTGAGCACGATCCAGTTGTTCTATTCCAACTGGGGCGCCTTCGTGCCGGTAATCAACTCGCTCTACATGGTGCAGTTCTACAAGCACCTGTCCTTCTTCGTCTCCAACGTCGACCTCATGGAAACCTATACCCACAAGGTGCTCGACGAATTCGGCCATCCGTCGCCCCCGGGCCACATCAAGATCCTGATTTCCTCGGGCAAGGCCCTGGGCCTCACCACGGACCAGATTCTCACCCGCCCGATGATGCCCGAAGCGCGCGCGCTGACCGACTTCCACCGCACGCTGGTCAACGACGGCGCGATGCACGAATACTGGGCTTCGGTACTGTGGGAAGGCGCCTTCGGCTGGTCCTGCATGCGCTGGTACAAGGCGCTGACCAAGCACTACAAGCTGACGCCGAAGCAGGCCGACTACTTCCACAAGCATCATGAGGCCGATACCCAGGACCACCTGGGGCGCGAGGCGCATTCGTCCGTCACCAAGCACGTGCTGCGCCGTATTCTCACGAAGGGCGTGACGGAACGTCCGGGCTATCCTTTCGAATACTGCGCTTTGACGCCGGTCGATCTCTATTGCCAGATGCTCGATGCCTGCTACGAAAAGGCGAAGGCGGGCGTGCGCGTCGGCAAGAAGTAAATATAAAAATAAGGGAAAGGGTGCCGGCATGGCGCGGTCATATCGCAATCTCGCGGAGTACGTCGCGGCTCTCGAAGCCGCCGACAAGCTCGTCCGCGTCACGGTGCCGATCAACAAGGACACGGAACTGCATCCGCTGGTGCGGCTGCAATTCCGTGGCCTGCCCGAGAGCAGGCGCAAGGCCTTCCTTTTCGAAAATGTCCACGACGCCAGGGGGCGGAAGTACGACATCCCCGTGCTGGTCGGCGCCATGGCGGGTTCGTCGGACATCTATGCGCTGGGCATGGGGTGCCGCGTCGATGAAATCCCGGACAGGTGGGCGCGCGCCATGAAGAACCCGACGCCGCCCGTGGTCGTGACTTCCGGGGCCTGTCAGGAAATCGTGATCGAGGGCGACAGGCTGAAGACGGAGGGCCTCGACCTTCTGCCCGTGCCGATCTCGACGCCCGGTTTCGACAATGCGCCTTATACCTCGGCCTCGCACTGGGTCAGCAAGGACCCGGAGACGGGGCTGCACAACCTCGGCAACTACCGCGGCATGGTCAAGGCGCCCGACCGCATCGGCACGTTGCCCGCGATGCTCGGCGTCGGCATGCGCAACCACATCGATCTCTGGCGTGCGGCCGGCGTCGAACGTATGCCGGCAGCCATCGTCCTCGGCGCGCCGCCGCACGTCAGCTACACGGCGGTCACGCGCATCCCCAACGACATGTGCGAATACGACGTGGCCGGTACTATCGCCGGCAAGCCGCTGGAGCTGGTGCGCTGCCGCACACAGGACATCATGGTCCCGGCCGAAGCGGAAATCGTCATCGAGGGCACCGTGCCGACCAGCGAAGTCGAAATGGAAGGTCCCTTCGGCGAATTTCCGGGCTACATGGCGCAGCGCGACTACAGCTTCTTCATGGATGTCACCTGCATCACCATGCGCAGGAAGCCGATCTATCTCGCGATACTCTCGCAGCTGCCGCCGTCCGAATCCTCGATGATGCGCCACCTCGGCCGATCGGCGGCGGCCAAGAAGTTCCTCATCGACTCGGGCTTCGATACGGTCAGCGATCTCGATTACCTCGAATGCGGCGGGGCCAATTCGTTCGTCGTGGTCAAGCTCAAGAAGCGCACGCCCGACGAGGGCATGAAGGTGCTCGAACACCTTGCATCGAAATACATCGGCAAGTTCGCCATCGCGGTGGACGAGGACATCGACATCACCTCTCTCGAACACATCCTGTGGGCGGTGGCCTGGCGCGTGCGGCCCCATGTCGACGTCAAGTCGATCGAAACGCCGCTTCTCGCGCTCGATCCCTCGGTGGCGCCGCCCGGCACCTCGCGCGGCATCGCCACGGCAGAAATCCCGATTTCTACCGGTCTTCTGATCGACGCGACCATGCCCTGGGATTACCCGCCGATTTCGCTGCCGCGCAAGGAATACATGGAGCGCGCGCTCGACATCTGGCGCGAATTGCAACTTCCAGCGCTGGAATTGCGCTCGCCCTGGTACGGCTACCAGCTCGGCGCGTGGACGAAGGAGCTGGAGGACGAGGCGAAGCTCGCCGTCGAGGGCCGCCACTTCGAGACAGGCGCCAAGCTCCGCAACGTACGCAAGCGGATCGACTAGTTTCTGGGGACGACGCCTGCGGTCGGCCGACCGCCGAGGCTCAGGGTCACGTCTTCGGCAGCGGCGCGCAGGGCGGCGGCGGCGGGCGTGTTGCGGCCCAGGTTCGCGACCCCGTGGACACCGATCAGCGCAATCACCATGGCGAGCGATCCGCCCGCGCCGAACACCGGGGCGGCGAGCGACGCGATTCCTAGCCCCGATTCTCCCGGGTTGTCGGCGATGCCTTCGGCGCGCACGCGCAGTTTCATTTTTTCGATGTCATCGAGCGTCTTGAGCGGAGAGGTGCTGGCGCGATGCTCGGGAGAGGCCAGTTCGGCATTGACCAGCGCCCGTGTTTTTTCCGCGGGCAGATGGGCCAGAAAAATCTTGCCCGAACCGGTACGCAGAAGCGGCAGCGTTCGGCCTTCGCGGATGCGCACCGATGTCGGCAGTTCGCCCTGTTCCCAGCGGATGACCGTGGGGCCGTTGGTACTCCAAATCACCAGCACGGAAACGAGCCCGGTCTTCTCCGTGAGCAGCGCCAACGCCTCGCTGCCCGCCTTCACGCCGTCGACGCGCCCCAGCGCCGCGACGCCGAGGTCGACCATCAGCGGGCCGAGGTCGTAGCGCCCCGACACCGCATCCTGGCGCACGGCGCCCACCTGGATCATCCCGGCGAGGAAGCGGTGCGTGCGGCTCGCCGGCATGTGCGCGGCGCGGGCGATCTCCGACAGCGTGCCCGCGCGGCCGAGCGACGCGATGGCGCGCAGCACGGCGAGGCCGATGCCGACCGAACGATTGGCGTTCTTTGGCGATCTCGCGCCGTCGGTTGGTTCAGTCGACGTCTTCGTGCGTGGCGGTTTCGGCATGGGCCTTCGCTTGCGTATGATGAGGTCCGGCGTCACGCGCCAGGGAAAAAGCCGTGGACAGTTCCCGAAGCCCTGTGACACACTTGAACAAAATTCATTCTGATAATCAAAACGGGCGGGGTCAACGGCCAATCGCCCGACTTGGGAGAAATACCGCTTTCGGACCCCGCCGCCCGAGTTCCCGCCGACGAATCCTTGTAGGCGGCGATCGGTGCGTGAGGCGGTCCATCCACACGGGATCACGCCATGACGCTCAGCATCACCGAAACCCACGAGGGCATCCCGTGGGATTCCCGCACACCCTATGAACGCTGGGTGGAAGACGAACTCAAGCTCGACCTGCACCGCGGCTTCGCCGCCGGGCCGCTCGGGCGCATGGCCGTCGGCCGCTGGCACGAGCGCAACATCTCGGCCACCTTCTTCGACTTCGTCGGCGCCGAATCGCTTGCCGGCATGTATGTCGGCGAGATTGCGCCCGGCCAGAGTTCGACGCCCGTGCGCCAGCTCTACGAAGAAGTCATCTACATCATCCGCGGCCAGGGAGCCGCAACGGTCAGGACGCCCAGGCGCACCTATTCTTTCGAATGGGGTCCGCGCTCGTTGTTCGCCGTGCCGCTCAACTGCACCTACCAGCTGCACAATGGATCGGGACTGGAGGCGGTGCGCTTCATCAGCGTCAACACGATGCCGGTGATGATCAACATGTTCCGCGACCATGCCTTCATCTTCGGCACGGATCACGATTTCAGGCGGATAGATGACGGCGTCGATCCGTCAGAGGCCGAACTGTATCTGCCCGACAAGTCGCATGACCGCACGGCGGTCAACCTCTACGACACGAATTTCGTGCCAGATATCCTGGCGGTGCCGCGATCGAGCTTCGCCGAACGCGGCCATGGCAACGCCACGGCGTATCTGGAGTTGTCCAATTCTTCCCTTTCCTGCCACGTGGCGCAGCACCCGGGCCTGCAATTCTATAACCCGCACCGTCATGGCCCTTCGGGCTTCGTCTTTACCCTGTCGGGCAAGGGCTATTCGCTGATGTGGCTGGAGGGCGGCGCGATGGAGCGATTCGACTGGCCGGAAGATGACATCGGCGTGATCGTGCCGCCCACCATGTGGTGGCACGGGCATTGGGGCACCGATCCCATGTCGATCCAGCTCGCCGTCAAGCTGATGAGCCGCAAGCACCCCGTGAGCCACAGCTACGATGGCGTTCACAAGCACATCTCGAAGGGTGGTACGATCCTGCATTACCGCGATTTGCCGAAGGACCTGCGCGACCGCGTGTGGCGCACCTTCGAAGAGGAATGCGGCAGGAACGGCTATGCCGTGAAGGATCCGGAGAAGGTCTGAGGGCGGGGCGCGGACGAGGGAACCGATGGCGGGCGGCAAGGGCAGCAACCAGGACGGCATCCGCAGCTTCATCGAAGCGGCGCGAGAGATCGGCGAATGCGTCGAGATCAGGGATGCCCATTGGGATCTCGAGATCGGCACGGTGACCGAAGCGGCGGCGGAAAAGATCAGCGAGCCGCCGATGCTCCTGTTCGATCGCATCAGGGATTACCCGGAGGGATTTCGCGTCGTCTGCCTGCCGCTTGCTTCCAAAAAGCGCGTGGCGCTGATCCTCGACCTGCCGCACGACAAGCCCAAGCTGGAACTGACGCGCATGGCCGCGCGCAAGATCGGCGGCGCGAAGCCCAT
Organism: Alphaproteobacteria bacterium; assembly: GCA_964229575.1. Lineage (GTDB taxonomy): Bacteria > Pseudomonadota > Alphaproteobacteria > SMXQ01 > SMXQ01 > WHSO01. Next base: position 8,934 of record CAXRES010000062.1, on the reverse strand, counting down.
TCCGCCGCGCGAGGTGAAGACTGGCCCGGTGATGGAGAACGTCATCTCCGGCAAGGATATGGACCTGTTCAAGTTTCCGGTGTTGCGCTGCCACACGGGCGATGGCGGGCGTTACATCGGTTCGGGCGATTCGCTGATCAACCGCGATCCCGATTCGGGCTACGTCAATGTCGGCACCTATCGCATGCAGGTGCATGGGCCCGATCTTCTCGGCCTTTGGATGAGCCCGGGTCAGCAGGGCCGCGCCATCTGCGAACGCTACTGGGCGCAAGGAAAGGCCTGCCCCGTGGTCGCCACCTTCGGCGGCGATCCGCTTGTGTTCCTCACCTCCCACATCAAGTTTTCCTGGGGCAAGTCCGAGCTTGAAGTGGCGGGCGGCATCCGCGGCGCACCCATCGACGTGATCCCCGGGCCGATCACCGGCCTGCCGATACCGGCGAGCGCCGAGATCGCCATCGAAGGCGAAGTGCCGCCGCCGTCCGTTCAGAACCACCCGGAAGGGCCGTTCGGCGAGTGGACCGGCTACTATTCGGGCGGCACGGTGGGCACCGGCGAGAACCAGCCGGTGATCCGCGTCAAGGCGATCTATCACCGCAACGATCCGATCCTGATGAACATGGCGCCGCTGTGGCCCGGCGCGCCCGAAAACGGCATCCAGTTCCGCTCGGGCCTGATCTGGGACCAGATCGAGGCGGCGGGCGTGCCCGATGTCACCGGCGTCTATGCGTACAACTGCTATTTCATCGTCGTTGCCATACGCCAGCGTTATGCCGGGCATGCGCGCCAGGCGGGCGCGGCAGCGCTGGCCGCCGCGGGCGCCGCGCGCAACGGTCGTTTCGTCGTTGTCGTCGATGACGACATCGATCCGACCGATATCCAGGAAGTGCTGTGGGCGATGCAGACGCGCTGTGATCCGATCGAGGACATCCAGACGCTCGACGGCTACTGGTCGACGCCGCTCGATCCGCGCATCCCGCCCGTGAAGCGCGAGCGCGGCGATTACACCAACAGCCGTGCCGTCATCTATGCGGTCCGCCCCTATGCATGGCGCGACAGGTTCCCCAAGGTCAACCGCGCCGAGAAGGACCTGCTGCGCGAGATGATCGACAAATACAGGGGCGTTTTGCCCTTTCCCGAGGATTAGAATGTCGGATACCGCGTCAGGGAGATTTTGATGGTTACGGTTCGCGAAAAGCATACGGGCGTTCCCTGGGATGGACGCACCGCTTACGAAAAGTGGGTGGAGGACGATCTCGGCCTCGAACTGCACCGCGGTTATGCCTTCGGTCCGCTCAGGACGTTTCCTGTGGCGCCCTGGGCCGAGCGCGGCATCGGCGCGGCATTCGTCGACCTGATCGGCGCCGAATCGCTGGCCGGGATGTTCGTCGGCGAAATCGCCCCGGGCAGGAGCAGCCTGCCGTGGCGCCAGCTCGCCGATGAGTGCATTTACGTGATGTCCGGCCACGGCAACGCGACGGTGGAAACCGCGAGGGGGAAAGTCTCCTTCGAATGGGGGCCGCGTTCGCTGTTCGCTATTCCGCTCAATTGCCGCTATCAGCTGCACAACGGCTCGGGCACCGAGCCGGTGCGCTTCGTCAGCGTCAACACCATTCCCATCGTGTACAACATGTACCGCGATCGCAAATTCGTTTTCGGGCTGGATTACGATTTTGCCCGGATCGACGCCGACGTCGATCCTTCGGAAGCGGTGCTGTTCGAACCCGACGCGGCGCACAACAAGACGGCGGTCAATCTTTACGAGACCACCTTCGTTCCCGACGTTCTGGGGGTGAAGCGGTCGTCCTTCCGTGAAAAGGGCGTCGGCAACAACACCGCCTACTTCGAGATGGCCAACAGCGTCATTTCCGTGCATATCGCCGAACATCCGGGCCTGCGCTTCTTCAATCCGCACCGGCACGGGCCTTCGGCCTTCGTCTTCAACCTGTCGGGCAAGGGCTATTCGCTGATGTGGCAGGAAGGGGGCGCGATGGAACGCTTCGACTGGCCGGAAGACGACATCGGCGTGATCGTACCGCCCAACATGTGGTGGCACGGGCATTTCGGCACGGATCCCGTCAGCGTGCAGCTCGCCATCAAGCTGCGCTCGCGCAAGCTGCCGATCAACCACCTGTTCGACAAGTCGCACAAGCACGTGTCGGAAGGCGGCAAGCTGATCCATTACAAGGATCTCGATCCCGATCTGCGGTCGTGGATCTGGAATACCTACCTGGAAGAATGCAAGAAGAACGGCTACGAAGTGATGGCCCCGGCCTGAAGGTGCGGGCATCGGGCAACAGTTGAAAGAGCAGGGCGGAAAAATGGCGGATATCGACAAGACGCGGGCGCGGCGGCAGGAAGCGATGGCCGACCTGCGGGTCTTCCTGAAGGAGGCCGAGGCGGAGGGCGAACTGGTGCGCGTCAGGGGCGCCGAGGCCGAGCTTGAGATCGGCGCCCTGTTCGAATTGTCGAACGAGCATCTCTATCCCCCCGTCCTGATGTTCGAGGATATTCCCGGCTTCGATCCGCGTTTCCGCGTGCTGTCCAACGTGCGCACTTCGCGCTTCCTCGTGGGCGATATCAGCCTCGATGCGGTCAAGGCCTATCGCGCCAGGCCGAAGCAGAAGAGCGAGCCGATCCCGCCGCAGGAGGTCAATTCCGGGCCGGTGATGGACAACATCGTCGAAGGCGATGCGATCAACCTGTCGCGCTATCCGGCGCCCCGCTGGCACGAGAATGACGGCGGCCGTTACATCGGCACGGAATGCCTGATCATCACCAGGGACCCCGACAGCGACTGGGTGAACATCGGCACCTATCGCGTCATGATCCAGGACGACAAGCGACTTTCCGTGTTCATCGAGCCGGGCAAGCACGGCGACGTCATTCGCCAGAAGTACTGGGCCAGGGGGCAGGACTGTCCGATCGCCGTCGTCGTCGGCCAGGCGCCGGTCCTGGGCGTCGTCGCCGCCATGGCGGCGCGAGACGGAGAAAGCGAATACGCGATCGCCGGCGGGCGCGTCGGGCGCGCGGTCAAGACGGTGCGCGGCAAGCACACCGGCTTGCCGATCCCGGCCGATGCCGAACTGGTGTTCGAAGGCTTCATGCCGCCGCGCAACAAGGAATCGGCGACCGAAGGCCCGTTCGGCGAATGGCCGGGCTATTACGCCTCCGCCGACCGGCCGGAACCGGTCGTGCATGTGAAGGCGGTTTACCACCGCGACGACCCGATCATCCTTGGCCAGCCGCCGGTGAAGCCCAATTATCCCGGCCGCCAGATCAAGATTCCGCGGCTTGCCACACTGTGGGATGCCGTCGAAGGAGCGGGCGTGCCCGGCGTCACGGGCGTCTGGCTGCTTCAGGGCGGCGGCTCGCGCTTCATTCCCGTGATCTCGATAAAGCAGATGCATGCGGGCCACGCCAAGATGGCGGGTCTGGTGCTGGCGGGTTGCCGGCCCGGCGCATACATGACGCGCATGGTGATCGTCGTCGATGACGACATCGACATCACAGATCCGGCCGAGGTCATGTGGGCGATGGCGACGCGCTGGGACCCGAAGACCCAGACCGACATCATCGACGGATGCTGGACCGGGCATATCGATCCCATGCTGTCGCCGGAAAAGCGCGAGAAGGACGATATCACCAATTCGCGCATGATCGTCTACGCCGTGCGTCCGTGGCACTGGAAGGACGAGTTCCCGAAGGTCAACGCCGTGAGTCGCGACTACGCCGAGGACGTGCGCGCCAGGTGGCGCGGCAAGCTCAAGTTCCTGCAGGACTAGCGGGCGGGGGGGCAGGGCGTGGCGGAAGACAGAACGAAAGCGACTGCGGCGGTTCCCGCCGGCAAGTTCATGGTGGACCCCTATATCGAGTGGTCCAAGGTCCAGGGCGTGCCGGTGTTCGAGGCCTTCGGCTTCAATCTTCTCGATCTGGATACGAAGCCGTGGCCGCGCTTCGGCGTCGACGGGGCCATCGCCCATGTGCAGGGGCGGGGCGACTTCATGACGGTGTTCGTCTGGGAAATCCCGCCGGGCGGCGCCAGCGCGCCGATCCGTCACATGGCGGAGGCGGTGGTCTATGTGCTCGCGGGGCGCGGTTCGACACCGGTGGAAGCCGCTTCGGGCCGCAGCCACACCTTCGAGTGGGGCCCGAACAGCGTCTTCGCGCCGCCGCTCAACTGCCGCTACCGGCATTTCAACGGCTCCGGTTCCGAGCCCGTGCGGCTTGCCGTGTCGTCGAACATTCCGGCCGTGATGAACCTCTTTCACAGCGAGAGCTTCGTCTTCGACAATCCGGTGACGTTCCCCGAACGCGAAGGCGCCGCGACGCACTTCCGGGGCGACGGCGAATTCATCGCGGTCAGGCCCGGCAAGCACATGTGGGAGACCAATTTCGTCCCCGATGCCACCGACCTCAAGCTCGAAAAATGGGCGGCGCGCGGGGCGGGCGGTTCGCATATCCAGCTTATCCTCGCCGACGGCATCCTGCATGCCCATGTTTCGGAAATGCCGGTCGGCACCTACAAGAAGGCGCACCGCCATGGCCCGGATGTGCATGTCTATTGCCTGTCGGGCACCGGCTATTCCCTGCTCTGGTACGAGGGCGACGACGACATCACCCGCGTCGACTGGAGCCACGGCTGGGTCTTCGCGCCGCCCGACATGATGTTTCACCAGCATTTCAACACCGGCGCCGATCCGGTGCGCTATCTCGCGGTCGGTCACGGCAGCGTACGCTATCCCTTTACCCAGAACATGTGGCGCATCTACCAGGGCATCGACGTCGACGTGAAAAAGGGCGGCAACCAGATCGAGTACGAAAATCAGGATCCGCGCATCCACCGCATGTACGTCGAGGCGATGGCCCGTATCGGGCAGAAGCCGCGCATGCAGGACTTCGTCAGGGAATGAGCGCGAGCGAGGCAGCGCCCAAGGGACGCGAAGGGATCGACTACATGCGCGATCCCTATCTGGAGTGGTGCGCGGGCGAAGGCGTGCGCGTCGTAAAGGATTTCGCCGTCAACATGCACGCGGTTGAAACCGCGCCGTGGGCGCGCTTCGGCGTCGACGGGGCCGTCGTGCATCTGGACGGGCGCGGCGATTTCATGTCGATCTTCGTTCTCGATCTGCCTGCGGGCGGCAAGACGGAAGCGCAGAAGCACCTGTTCGAGGAAGTCGTCTATGTGCTTTCCGGCCACGGTTCGACGACGATCGAGGCCGAGGATGGAACGCACACGTTCGAATGGGGGCCGAATTCGCTGTTTGCCCTGCCGCTCAACGCGCGCTACCGGCACTTCAACGGCTCGGGCCGCGAGAAGGCGCGGCTGATTTCGGCCAATTCCCTGCCGATCATGCTCAACATCTTCCACGAGCGGTCCTTCATCTTCGACAATCCGGCGCGCTTTCCCGGCCGCATGGGTAGGCCCGGCTGGTTCGACGGCGAGGGCGAAAGGATCGAGACCCAGAAGGGCCGCTTCATGTGGGAGACGAACTTCGTCGCCGATGTCGCCAACTTCAAGCTGGAGGGTTGGGAAAAACGCGGCGGGCGGTCGTCCAACATGCGCTTCGCGCTGGCCGACGGGGTGATCCATGTCCATACCTCGGAAATGGCTGTGGGCACCTACAAGAAGGGCCACCGTCACGGGCCGGACTTCCATGTGCTGCTGCTGTCGGGCAGCGGGTATTCGCTGTTCTGGTACGAAGGCGACAGGGACTTCCGCCGCGTCGACTGGGCGCCGGGCGTCGTCTTCGCGCCGACGGACAACATCTTCCACCAGCACTTCAACACGGGGAAAAATCCGGCGCGCTACCTGCCGTTTGCGCTGGGCTCATTGCGCTATCCGCTGGTGGAGGCCAAGAAGCAGATTTTTCTCGGCGTCGATGTGGACGTCAAGAAGGGCGGCAACCAGATCGAATACACCGATCAGGACCCGCGTATCCACGCGATGTTCCTGGCCGAGCTCGATCGGAACGGCGTGCAATCGTTGATGGGCGATTACATCGACGAAAGCCCCTACCGCAAGGGAAGGGGCGCCTGATGGCCTTCGAGGAGTTGAAGAAACGGACGGAATACACCGGTATCCTGTTCGAGCCCTACCTCGACTGGTGCGCGGGCGAAGGCATCCCGGTGATCGAGGACTTCTGCGTCGATCTTCACGCGGTGCCGACCGCCCGGTGGGAGCGGGCCGGGGTCGATGCCGCCTTCGTGCATCTCAGGGGGCGCGGCGATTTCATCTCCATGTTCCTGTTCGACCTGGCGCCGGGCGCGCGCACCGCGCCGCAGAGGCATCTCTACGAAGAAGTGTTCTGGGTGGTGTCGGGTCACGGATCGACCACGATCGAGATGGCCGACGGCGCGACGCGCAGCTTCGAATGGGGCCCCAATTCGCTGTTCGCCATTCCGTTGAACGCGCGCTACCGGCTTTTCAACGGGTCGGGCAGCGAACGGGCGCGCCTTGCGTCTACCAACAATCTCTGCCTCGTCATGAACCTCATTCATGACGAAGGTTTCATCTTCGCCAACGGCTGGAAATTCCCGGCGCGCGAGGGCGTGGACCCGACCTGGTACGAAGGCGGCGGCGCGCGCAGCACGGTCCATCGCGGCCTTTCCATGTGGGAAACCAACTTCGTCGCCGATGTCGCGGCCTTCGAGGTCAAGTCGTGGAATTCGCGCGGGGCGGGCAGCGGCACGGTCCAGTTCTGCCTCGCCGACGGCAACATTCATGCCCACTGTTCGGAAATGGGCGTGGGCACCTACAAGAAGGGCCATCGCCACGGGCCGGATTTCCATGTCTCCATCGTCTCGGGCCACGGCTATTCGCTGTTCTGGCACAACGGCGACGCGGAGATGCGCCGCTACGACTGGAAGCAGGGCTCGGTCTTCGCGCCGACCGACATGATCTGGCACCAGCATTTCAACACGGCCGCGGTTCCGGCACGCTATCTCGCCACCGCAATGGGCTCGACGCGCTATCCCTTCACCGAGGAAAAGCGCGCCATCAAGCGCGGCGTCGACGTCGACGTGCGCAAGGGCGGCAACCAGATCGAGTACGAAGACCAGGACCCACGCGTGCATCGCATGTTCCTGGAGGAGCTCGCCCGCCACGATGTGGCCTGCCGCATGGGCGAATTCATGGATGAGGCCCGTATCCCGCGCTGAAGCGGATCAGAGCGGCCCGAATATAGCTTCCCAGAGCTGCTGGACGAGCGGCTCCGGCCAGACGATGTGAATGATCATATCGAACAGCACATAGAGAATGGCGACCGAACTCGCCGCCATGCCGAGCGCGAGTTTCCAGCTTCCCCCGTAGACCCGCGCGTAGAGCAGCGGGAACAGGAACAGTGAAACGGTGAAGCCGACGGTGACGATGCCGAGAATCGTTCCGAGCAGCCACAGCCAGATTTCGCGCATGCGTGCGCGCTTGAGACCGTCGTCGGCGGGCAGGACGATGGGGCCGGCGGCCCGGGCGCGGATCAGGGCGCGCGAACTGGCGACGAGCTGGAAAAGCGCCATAGAGCCCGCCAGCGCGGCGAAGACATAGACGGGCAGGGATGCCTTCTCCGGCCAGGCCGAGGCCTGGGTCAGGGCGAAGGCGATCAGCGCGAAATAGAACAGGATGATGGCGAAGTCCCCGCGCGGCGAGGCGGCAGGGCCCTCGTTTTCCAGGTCCATGTACATCGAGCGGCTGTTGCGCCGGCGGGCCCGGATGATCGGCGTGGCGATGGTGACGAGGATGACCGCGAAAATGATCAGCACGCCGGGGCGCAGCATCCACTCCTGCGGTTCGTATCGTTCTACGGTGAGCCACAGGTAGTTCTGCAATTGCGGGCCGAGCACGACGGCGACGAGGAGCGGCGGTCGCGGCCAGCCGTGGCGCTTCATGTAAATGCCGATGGCCGAGAAAATCACGAACACGAGGAAATCGGTATAGGAATAATTGGCGCTGAAAGCAGCAGTGATGCACAGCACCAGCGTCATCGGCACGACCGCGTAGAAGGGCGCCAGCGTCAGCTTGACGAACCAACTTGAGCAGCCCATCGACAGGCTGGTGGCGATGATATTGGAGATGATCAGAACCCACAGCATCGCGTAAAGATAGGGCAACTGCTCGCCCAGCATCTTTTCGCCGGGCTGGATGCCGACCGAAATGAAGGCGGTCAGCATCAGCGCCATGGAGGAGCCTGCCGGAATGCCGAACAGCAGCGACGGAATCAGGTCGCCGCCTTCCTTGGCGTTGTTCGAGCTTTCCGGCGCCAGCACGCCGCGCACGTCGCCGGTGCCGAATTTTTCCGGGTTCTTTTCGGTCTGCACGGCATGGGCATAGGCGAACCAGTCGGCGACCGAGGAGCCGAGCCCCGGCATCATGCCGACCCAGACGCCGATGGTCGAACAGCGGATCACCAGCCACCAGTGGCGGAAGACGTCCTTGACGCCTTCCCACTGGCCCTTGCCGACCTGGCCCATCGCGGCGACCGGGCTGCGCCGGATCGACATGTCGACGAGTTCCGGAATGGCGAAAATGCCGAGCGCGATGAGGACGAGATCGATGCCTTCCCACAGGTAGTAGTCCTCGAAGGTGAAACGCTCGACGCCGGTGCGGGCATCGGTGCCGATCAGCGACAGGCCGAGGCCGAGCGCCGCCGCCATCATGCCCTTCACCGGGGCATTGCCGGAAAGAACGCCTACCGCCGAAAGTCCCCACAGGACCAGCATCATGAATTCGGGCGAACCGAGCGCGAAAACCAGCGGCTTCATCACCGGCAGAGAGCCGATGAAAACGAGTCCGCCGAACAGGCCGCCGACGGCGGATGCGACGTAGGCGGCGCCGAAGGCGCGCCCCGCCTCGCCCTTTTTGGCCATCGGGTGCCCGTCGAGGATCGTCGCCTGCGAGCCGGCCGACCCCGGCACCGCGATCAGCACCGAAGAAAACGTGCT
>CAXRES010000061.1:0-4722 GCA_964229575.1 Alphaproteobacteria bacterium | reverse complement strand
CATCGCTTCCATGCGGGCGATATGCGCCTCGGCCAGTTCGAGGGCGGAAAACTTGCGCGCCCGCAGCCCGTCGCGCGCACCGGCGATGGTGAGCGCCGTCAGCGCCCGGTCCGCCGTCATTCGACCACCTTGGGCACGGCGAAGTAGCCGTCGCGCGCGTCGGGCGCATTGGCCAGCACCTTGTCGCGGATGCCGCCGTCGGTCACCTTGTCCTCGCGCCGGCGCAGCTTGAGGTCGGCCGCCTGCGACATGGGGGCCACGCCGTCGGTATTCACCTGGTCGAGTTCGCTGATCCAGCCCATGATGTTGTTGAGTTCGCCCGCCAGCGCTTCCAGTTCCGCGTTGGGAACCTTGATGCGCGCCAGGCTGGCGATACGGGCGACGGTGGCTTTATCGAGCGACATCTGTTTTAGTTCGGTTCGGCGTTCCCTGCGCGGGATCAACAAAACCCGCGGAAATCAACGGTTTCGAGATTTTATTAACACCCGACATGAGCATCCGCAAGCCTGCTCGACTGCTGGACGGGATTGCGCCGGGCGCAAGGCTTCTCGGCCTCGACCTCGGCACGAAGACCATCGGCCTCGCGCTTTCGGACGTCGGCAGAATGATTGCCACACCTTACGAAACCGTGAAGCGCACCAGGCTGAAAGCCGATCTCGAACGGCTCAGGGCCATCGTCGAAAAGGAAGGCGTCGGCGCCTTCGTGCTGGGCCTGCCACTCAACATGGACGGCAGCGAGGGCAGGCGTGCCCAGGCGACGCGCCAGTTCGCCGCCGACCTGACGAAGGCCATTGCCCTGCCCCTTTGCTTCTGGGACGAACGGCTCACCACCTTCGAAGCGGAAAACCTGCTGATCGAAGGCGGCATGAGCCGCAAGAAGCGCAAGGACGTGATCGACAAGGTGGCCGCCGCCGTCATCCTTCAGGGCTGCCTCGACGCCATCGCGGCGGCGCGCGAATAATCAGTAATAAGCTGTAATAACAGTATATTTCCCCATTTTGCGAAAAACGCAAAAATAGTCCTTGCCCGCGCCTCGCGGCTTTGGCACCCTGCCGGCCATGCTCGATCCCGCGGCCCACGTCATCGGCAAGTGCGGCGGCCCCGAAGCGGTGGCCGAAATGGTCGGCATTCACCTTTCCAACGTCCATCGCTGGACCTATCCGCGTTCGCGCGGCGGCACCGACGGCCGCATCCCGTCGCGCCATCACGCGAAACTGATCGCCGCGGCGGCGGCGCGCGGCATCCGCCTCACGCCGGAGGACTTCTTTCATGGCAGCGAAGCGCCCGCGGCGCTATCTTCCGCCCCGCGCCAGAGCAACCCCACGCCCGAGATGACCCAGGACGCCGACCCCTCCCGCTTCACCCACCGCCATCTCCTCGGCATCGAGGGGCTTCAGCCCGACGAGATCACCTATCTCCTCGACCGCGCCGAAGGCTTCATCGCGCTGTCGCGCGGGCGGCGGAAGGCCGACCTGCTGCGCGGGCTCACCATCATGAACCTGTTCTTCGAGGACTCGACGCGCACGCGCACGTCCTTCGAACTGGCGGCCAAGCGGCTCGGCGGCGACGTCATCAACATGTCGGTGGCGACGTCTTCGATCCAGAAGGGCGAATCGCTGATCGACACGGCGCTGACGCTGAACGCCATGCACCCCGATGCGCTGATCGTGCGCCATCCCCATTCGGGCGCCGTCGAACTCCTGTCGCAGAAGGTCGCCTGCTCGGTGATCAACGGCGGCGACGGCAGCCACGAGCATCCGACCCAGGCGCTACTCGACGCGCTCACCATCCGCCGGCGCAAGAAGCGCATCGGCGGGCTGATCGTCGCCATCTGCGGCGACGTGGCGCACTCGCGCGTGGCGCGTTCCAACATTCATCTGCTGACGACGATGGGTGCGCGCGTGCGCGCCGTCGGGCCGCCGACGCTGGTGCCGCGTTCGATCGCGCGCATGGGCGTCGAAATCTTCCACGACATGCGCGAAGGGCTGAAGGACTGCGACATCGTGATGATGCTGCGCCTGCAACTGGAACGCATGCACGGCACCTACGTCCCATCCTTGCGCGAGAACTTCCACTTCTACGGCCTCGATTACGACAAGCTCGCCAACGCCAGGCCCGACGCCCTGATCATGCATCCCGGCCCGATCAACCGCGGCGTGGAGATCGACACGGCGGTGGCCGACGACGTCGAACGCTCGGTCATCACCGAACAGGTGGAAATGGGCGTCGCCGTGCGCATGGCCTGCCTGGAGGCGGTCACCGCCAACCTGCCCTGGATGGCCGAAAGGAACCGCGCATGAGCGCCCGCACGGCCTATATCGGCGCCCGCCTGATCGACCCGGTGAACGGCATCGACGCCAGGGGCGCGCTGCTGGTCGAAGACGGCCGCATCAAGGACATCGGTGCGCGCCTGTTCGCGGGCGGCGTGCCGTCCGGCATCGAGACGATCGACTGCGCCGGCCGGGTTCTGGCGCCGGGCCTTGTCGATGCCCGCGTTCTGATCCCCGAGCCGGGCGAGACCCACAAGGAATCGGTGGCCTCGGCCGCCGTCGCCGCCGTCTCGGGCGGCATCACCACCGTCGTCACCCTGCCCAACACCAACCCCGTGGTCGACGACGTGTCGCTGGTCGAGTTCATGATCGAACGCGGCCGCGAAACCGGCCTGATCGACCTGCACCCCTGCGCCGCGCTCACGGTCGGCGCCAGGGGCGAGAAGCTGACCGAGATCGGCCTGCTGACGGCGGCGGGCGCCATCGCCTTCACCGACGGGCTCCGCGCCATCGGTGATCCGGTTCTGCTGCGCCGGGCGCTCGCCTACGCCACGTCATGGAACGCGCTGATCATCCAGCATCCGGAAGACCCCGCGCTCGCCCGCGGCGGGCAGATCAACGACGGCGAGATCGCCACGCGGCTCGGCCTGCAGGGCATCCCGCCCTGCGCCGAAGTGATGATGATCGAACGCGACCTGCACCTCGTCGCCATGACCGGCGGGCGCTATCACGTCGCGCATGTTTCGACCGGCGCCGCGCTCGACGTCATCCGCAAGGCCAAGGCGCGCGGGCTCAAGGTCACCTGCGACACATCGCCGCATTATTTCGGCCTGAACGAGAGCGCCGTCGGCAGCTATCGCACCTTCGCCAAGCTGTCCCCGCCGCTGCGTTCCGAGGACGACCGCAAGGCGGTGATCGAAGGCCTGCGCGACGGCACCATCGACGTGATCGCGTCCGACACCGTGCCGCAGGATCCCGATTCGAAGCGGCTGCCTTTCGCCCAGGCGATCGCCGGGGCGACGGGGCTGGAAACCCTGCTGCCGCTGACGCTCGAGCTTTATCACAACAAGGTGCTGAGCCTCGCCGACGCCATCGCGCGCGTGACGTCCGCTCCGGCGAAGCTGCTCGGGCTCGCGGCGGGAACGCTCGCCAAGGGAGCGCGCGCCAATTTCATCGTGCTGGACCCCGACCGGCCGTGGGTGATCCGCGAGAACGATCTCGTGTCCAAGTCGAAGAACACGCTGTTCGACGGCCGGCCGGTGCAGGGGCGCTGCCTGCGCACCGTGTTCGGCGGGCGCGTCGTCTTCGACGCGGGCCTGACGGGCTGAGGAACGATCATGGACGGCTTCAGCATCATCGCACTCCTGATCGCGGCCTTCCTCGGCGGCTACGCTTCGGGCTCGATTCCCTTCGGCCTGCTGCTCACACGCATGGCCGGGATGGGCGATATCCGTTCCGTGGGCTCCGGCAACATCGGCGCGACCAACGTGCTGCGCACCGGACGCAAGGGGATTGCCCTCGCGACGCTGCTGCTCGACGCGCTCAAAGGCGTAGCTCCGGTGCTCTATGCCGCACGCTACGGCGAACCGCTCGCCCATTTCGCCGCCGCGGGCGCCGTCGTCGGCCACGTCTTTCCGGTCTGGCTCGGCTTCAGGGGCGGCAAGGGCGTCGCCACCAGCTTCGGCGTCATGCTGGCGGTCTGCTGGCCGGCCGGCCTCGCCGGCCTCGTGACCTGGGCGGGCGCGGCGGCGGTGTTCCGCTATTCCTCGCTCGCCGCACTGCTGGCCATGGCGGCGATGCCGGTCGCCGCATGGATCTTCTCGGGGCTCCGGGCAGCGATCCTGTCGTCGCTCATTTCGCTGCTCGTCGTCGCCTGCCATCGCACCAACATCGTGCGCCTGTGGCACGGCGAGGAACCGAAGATCGGCGCGGGAAAGCCCTAAGCTCGCGGCGACATGCGCCCGTTTGTTCCCTTTCCGTTCTTGACTTCGCCCCAAGGTTGCCGCAACCTCGCGTCATGGCCGAGACGCGCCCGCTCAACGACGGCGAAAGGCTCGACCGGCTCCGGCTGATCCGCTCGGAACACGTCGGACCGGTGACCTTCCGCCAGCTTCTCGCGCGCTTCGGCTCGGCCGGAGCGGCGCTTGAGGCGCTTCCCGATCTTGCCCGCCGGGGCGGCCTGCGGCGCATCATAAAGGTATGCCCGCGCACGGCGGCGGAACGCGAAATCGGGGAATTGGACCGCGCCGGGGGCCGCCTCATCGCGCTCGGGGAGGCCGATTACCCCGCCCCCCTCGCCGCCGTCGCCGACGCGCCCGCCGTGCTTTCCGTGCTCGGTCATCCGCATCTTCTCGCCCGCCCGACCGTCGCCGTGGTCGGCGCGCGCAACGCCTCGGCCAACGGCATCCGTTTCGCGGAAAAGCTGGCGCGCGATCTCGGGCGGGCCGATTTC
>CAXRES010000060.1:0-19399 GCA_964229575.1 Alphaproteobacteria bacterium | reverse complement strand
TGACGTGGTCCCCTGGACTGTATCCATGTTGAGGTAGAGTCCGTCATAAAGGAGACGGACATGAAGCGTTCGAGGTTCACGGAGGAGCAGATCATCGGGATTCTGCGGGATCAGGAGGCGGGGATGAGAACCGCCGATATTTGCCGCAAGCACGGGATCAGCGAGGCGACATTTTACAAGTGGAAGGCGAAGTATGGGGGTCTGGATGTTTCGGACGCCCGTCGGCTGCGTGCGCTGGAGAGCGAGAACGCGAAGCTGAAGAAGCTGTTGGCGGAAGCCATGCTGGACAACGCCGTGTTGAAGGACCTGGCCACAAAAAAATGGTGACGCCCGCCGCGAGGCGATCTGCCGTCGCCCATGCCCGGGAGAGCTTCGGGGTGAGCGAGCGTCGGGCGTGTTCGATCATCGGCGTGGCGCGCCGCGTCGTCCGTTACCGGTCCATCCGCCCCGACGACGCTTTGATCCGCGCCCGGCTGCGGGCACTGGCCCTGGAGCGTCGTCGGTTCGGCTACCGGCGGCTGGGCTATCTTCTGGCCAGGGAGGGCATCCACATGAACCGCAAGAAGCTTATCCGGCTTTACGGCGAGGAGGGTCTGAAGGTACGCCGCCGGGGCGGCCGCAAGCGGGCGCTCGGCACCCGCGCGCCGATGGTGCTCCCGCAGGGGCCGAACCAGCGCTGGAGCCTCGACTTCGTATCCGACGCCTTCACCGACGGCCGGCGCTTCCGTGTCTTTGCCGTGGTCGACGACTTCACCCGCGAGTGTCTCGCCCTGATCGCCGACACGTCCCTGTCCGGCGTCCGGGTGGCGCGCGAACTCGACGCCGTCATCGCCGTGCGCGGCAAACCCTCGATGGTGGTCAGCGACAACGGCACCGAGCTGACCTCGACGGCGATCCTGCGCTGGAGCCAGGACCGGCGGATCGAATGGCACTACATCGCCCCCGGCAAGCCGACCCAGAACGCCTTCATCGAAAGCTTCAACGGTCGGCTCAGGGACGAATGCCTGAACGAAACCCTGTTCACCTCGCTCGCCCATGCCCGGCCCATCCTGGCGGCCTGGCGCAGGGACTACAACACGATCAGACCCCATTCCCGGCTCGGCGGCAGGACGCCGGCCGAGATCGCCGCGCAAGCGCTGCCGGGGCATGCCCCGGCAGCGCTTGCGATCCCATCAACCACGGAGCATAAAACCCAGGGACTCTACTTCTGACCGGATACAAAACGGGGACCACGTCAGGAGAAATCGGGCTTCGGATGTCCTTGGGCATGTCCGGCCCGAGATGCCGTCAAATTGCCCTGGCGTGCCGCGGCGTCACCTTTGGCCAAGCCTGTTATCGTGACAATGCCAAAGAGCGTTAAAATGACGATGCCTTTCATGAAATGACCGGGGAGTTGATGATGAATCGCGTCTGGGACCGTTTTCTCACTGCACAAGATAAGGCCCACCTCGCCCAAAGGCGGGGCGATCGGCGTGTCGGGTTCGGCCAGCGGC
The DNA here is from genome assembly GCA_964229575.1 of Alphaproteobacteria bacterium. Taxonomy (GTDB): domain Bacteria; phylum Pseudomonadota; class Alphaproteobacteria; order SMXQ01; family SMXQ01; genus WHSO01. Next base: position 17,906 of record CAXRES010000060.1, on the reverse strand, counting down.
CTGCTGTTCTCACCATCGACATTTATCGCGGCGTATTCGGCGATGAAAACCTGCCGCTGCTTGAGGGCGTCAAGCACTGGCCGGGCTACTGTGGCCCGGCGGGCTGGAGCACGATTCCCCACGTCCAGGCGTTGATCCGGGAAGCTCGGGAAGCAGGCGTTCCCATCTGCCACGCAACGGGGCTGCTTGACGAAGAATCCGGAATTCCCGGCTGGTCGCAGGCAATTCACTCAGCCGCGCCGCGCCGGTTCGACCTGGGCGATAGCGAAGCGCGCAAGCGTTTTGCCCGACGCTACGACATCATCGACGAGGTCGCGCCGCAGGAGGGGGACGTGGTCGTCCGAAAGACCGCACCCAGCGCGTTTTGGGGCACTCCGCTTGTGGCCGAGCTCATCCGTCGCGGGGTCGACACGATCCTGGTCGCGGGCGAGAGCACGAGCGGCTGCGTTCGTGCCACGGTGGTCGATGCCGCCAGCCACAGGTTCCGCGTGCAGGTTGTCGAGGACTGCGTATTCGATCGCCACGAAGCGTGCCACGCCATCAACCTTTTCGACATGCACCAGAAATACGCCGATGTTATTTCCATCGGCGCGGCAACGGAGTATTTGCGCAATCTCGGGAGCGGCGCCACCACGAAGCGCGGCGATTGAGCCGCCTGACGCATCGGCTTTTCAGCGATACGCGCGGCCTGACCGGTTGCCTGATCCGGAACCTGGTCCGGAAACGGTTTCAGGGCGGCCCTGAATATCAGGCCCCCTGGACATCGAGGTGGGCATCGAGGTGGTTGTAAACGGCGGCATGGCCGGCAAGAAAGCGTCGGGGCGATGCCCGGTTTCCTGAGCGGCTTGCGCATCGGCCTCGATGCGCCCGGGTGTCACGAATGCGCGGGTGTCACGAATGAATGCGGGCTGCGCTCGGGCTTGAGTCCGGCGCAGCCCGCACCGGATCAGTCGGCGAGCGCGACGTTTTCGGCCGACGTCTTGCCGTTGCGGCCGGTCTCGAGCTCGTAGGTGACCTTTTGACCCTCTCTGAGGGTGGCGAGGCCGGCCCGCTCGACCGCCGAGATGTGAACGAAGGCGTCCTTCGAACCGTCATCGGGGGAGATGAAGCCGTAGCCGCGCTGAGCATTGAAGAATTTCACGGTACCTGTAGTCATAGCTTGTCTTTCATGGTTGTTAGCACCCGGACGACGTTCGCGTACGGGGTGAAGGTCCTACTTGTGGTTCGGGGAAAGGTCGGGCCGGGCCGGTATGGGGCGTGGCAGGGCGATTCGCCAGACCGCGCAAGAGCGATCACGCGAACATGTGGTCACGTTTTCCACCCGCAATACAAGAAGATTCGCGCCGGACCCGGCGGATGCGCCGAATAGGCGAACGATTCCAGCGTCATGCTCTTTTGAACGTCCGAACCGCGCCGTCTCCTGTCGCGGCTGTCAGGACATCCTTGATCGCCAGCATGATCGCCAGAAAGCGACACGCGGTCGCGACGTCCGGGCGCGGCGAACCCGGCCGCCATGCCGTTCCGCCGCCATGTCGTTCTGCCGCCACGTCGATCTACAGGCCGCGGGCCCGCCAGCCGAACGCGATGGTGGCGAGCGTCAGAAGCACCAGGCACCCGAACAGTCCGCCCTGGAAGCCGAGGCCCAGGTGGTCGGCCAGCAGGCCCGTGACGAACGGGCCGACGATCAGCGCCAGGTCCTGCGCGGTCCGCAACAGGCCCATGACCGGTCCGCGCTGGTTTGCCGGCGCGACGTCGGCGGCGTAGGCCGTGATGTTCGGGAACGCCACGCCGCCGCCGATGCCGAACAGGATCGCGCTCAGCCAGATGAATTCCGGCCGGTCGCCGAACGCCAGGACCGCGCAGGCCGCCAGCGTCAGGATGCACGACAGCACGATGACCGGCACCCGTCCGAACATCCGCGCCAGGCGGGGCGTGAAGAACAGAACGCTCAGGTTGGCAAGGGCGCCGCTGGTCAGGATCAGGCCGATGGTGGAAAGGCTCATCTGAAACTTCGTCTGCGCGATCAGCGGCATGAGAATCCAGTTCGATGCCGTGCGGACGTAAAACAGGCTGAAGCAGATCAGGCCGATATAGAACCCTTCCCTGGCAAGGGTGCGCAGGCGGACCGGCGCCGGGCGCTCCCCGTCCTTCTGCTCCGCGGCCCTGGGCCAGGGCATCAGCGCGAAAGCCGCGACGCCGATAAGCGCGATGATGCTGTTGGCGAAGAACGCCGCACCCATTCCCCACATCCCGGCCGCCAGCCCGCCCATCGCCGGGCCCAGGCTGGTGCCGATGACGTTGGCGCCCTGGTACATCGACATGTCCTGCAATCTTCGCCCCGGCTCTCCGAGGTCCGCCACCGCCGCCAGCGCGGAGGTGATCACCACGGAAGAAGCGACGCCCATGAACAGAAGGCAGGCGAAGAAGGCGCCGACGGTCGATGTCGCGGCCACGCCGAAGGAGGCGATCGCGGTCGCGATACAGCCGAGGCTCATCATGCGCTTGCGGCCGAATTTCTCCGAGGCGTAGCCGGCCGGAATGTTGACGATGAGCCTTGCGCCGCCGAAGGCGGAAATCATCAGGCCGACGAGCGCCGCGCTCGCGCCGAGGCTGTTGCCGTAAACGGCGATCATCGACCAGACCATGCCGTTGCCGAACTGCTTCAGAAACATGAGAACGAAAAGGACCAGAAGAGGCGTCGAAGGTAATTTCATCGAGAGTCCCGAAACGCGCCTCGCGCCGCATGTGCGCCCGGCATGGCAACCGCTGCGCCAATGTAGCATTTCGGCCGCCCGCGGGGAGCGCGAACGTCGTTCTTTCCTCGCCCGCGGCGTTTCGTCTTGCTAACCTGTCGGCCTGGACATCGGGGCGGGGACATGACGAACAGCGGCGATACAGGCTTGGAAGTGCGGCTCGATGTGCCTTACGGTGGCGGGCCGAAGAAGGATCTTTGCCTCGATATCCATCTGCCGGCGGGCGCCGGCCCGCATCCGGCGCTCCTTTGCCTGCATGGCGGCGCCTGGCAGCACGGTTCGCAAAGGCAATATCAGAGCTGGGGCCCCTGGCTGGCGACGCGCGGCTATGCCGTGGTCGCCGTCGCTTACCGGCTGACGAGCGAGGTCAGTCCGGCCTGGCCGGGGGTGTGGGAGGACGTCTGCCTGTCGCTCGACTGGCTGGTCGCCAATGCGTCGAAGCTGCGCGTCGATCCCGCGCGCATCGCCGCCGTCGGCGATTCGGCGGGCGGTCACATGGCGGCCATGCTGTCGCTCCATGAACGGACGGCGCGCCGTATCCGCGCGGCGGTCGGCGTCTATGGCATCTACGACCTGCCCCAGTGGTGGCGCACCACCCAGCCGCCGAGACGCACCGACGATCCCGTCGTCAGCCTGATGGGGCGGCCGTATGACGAGATGAAAGAGGATTACGAGAGCTTCTCGCCGATCCATCGCCTGCGGAAGCTCGCGGCCCCTCCGCCGGTCAAATATCTTCTCGTCTACGGCGACCAGGACACCCGTGTGCCGCATCAGCAGTCGGAACAATTCCTGGCCGCGCTGCGCGACAAGGGCGCCGAGGTCGAGGCGCTGCGGATTCCGGGCGCGGGCCATTCCTGGTTCACCTTCGTCGCGGGCGATCCGAAGCGAAGGCGGGCGGACGAGGAGCCCAATGTTACGGTGGCGCCCGTGCTGATGGATTTTCTCAGGAAATCCCTGGGCGCGTAGAGCCCGTCGGCTCGCCGCGCCGGTTGCGATCCATTCTCAGTGGCGTCCGCCGGTCTTGCGCGTCGGCCTGTCGCCGCGCCATAGGGCACTGGACGCCGGGGGCCCAGGGAACAAGAATACAAAAAAATACCGCGTGGGGAATCGAGCCGAGGAGAATTCCATGTTTGCCAGAATCAACCATGTCGCCGCGTGCAGCGAGAAATACGCCCTGCTCGGCAAGTTCTACGAAACCGTCTTCGGCATGAAAAGCTCGCCCAGGCTTCGTTCGGGCCGCGCGGTCACGGTCGGCGACGGCTATGTCGGGTTCAACATCAACCCGCGCAAGGCGGGCCGCGGCGCCGGCCTCGATCACTTCGGCATCCAGGTCGCCAGCATGGAAACGGTCTACGACCGCATGCGCTCGAAGTATCCGGGCGCGCACTGGATCGACCGGCCTTCGACCCGGCCTTTCGCGGCGGTGACGGCGAACGATCCCGACGGCAACGTCTTCGACCTGTCGCAGGCCGATTCGAAGAATATCGCCCACGTCTATGCGGAGAACACCGGCAAGGCGCAGGAGCGTTACATCAGCCACATCGCCATCCGCACCGTCCATCCCGACGAAATGGCGCGGTTCTATGTCGACGTCTTCGAACTGACGGAGCAGAACGCCGCCGCCGGCGATCCGAATCACTATCTTTCGGACGGCCATGTGACGCTGGTGCTGATCCCGTGGGACATCCGCAACTACGTCCAGCAGAACATCCTGCTGCCCGCGATCGACCACATCGGCTTTACGGTCGAAAGCATCGACAGGCTGAAGGCCGATCTGGAGGAAGCGGTGGACATCAACCCGGTGCTCAATCCCGTTCCCTTCGGGCGCGGCAAGGAGGGCGGCAACCGGCTGGCGCTTCTCAGGAAGCAGTGCCCGTACGGGGAATACTTCATGTCCGATCCCGACTACACGCTTCTCGCGGTGCGCGAACGCCACTGATCGCGCCGGCGTCGGCCGTGGGCCTTATGCGCCCCAGACCGCCCGCGCCGCCTCCAGGATGACCTCGAACTTCCGCCATTGCAGGTCTTCCTCGATCGCCACCTTGCGGTAGCCGCCGAAGCCGCATTGCGGGCTGAGCGCGAGCTGGTCGAGCGGCAGGTATCGCGCCGCCTCGTCGATGCGCCGGCGCAAGGCCTCCGGCGATTCGATGTCCGGGCTCTTGGTGGTGACGAGGCCCAGCACGGCGATCCTGTCCTTCGGCACGAAGCGCAGCGGCGCGAAGCCCCCGGCGCGTTCGCTGTCGTATTCGAGCAGCAGCCGATCGTGCCGGAGCCCGTTGAACAGCTGTTCCGCGATGGCGTCGTAATGACCCTCGCGGTGCCATTGCGGCGCGACCTTGCCGGTGGCGGGGTCTATGGTGCGCGCGCCGCCGCGGCAGACGTGCAGTCCGAACACCACGCCCTCGAATCCCGCGATCACGGCATTGTCCGCGGCGATGGATCGGGCCAGCCGCTTTGCCGGGTCCTCGCCGCGCGCGCGCATTTCGGCGAGCGAGACCTCGTCGACATAGGACGTGTAGCCCGGCGCGTCGATCTGGATGTAGCGGCAGCCGGCGGCCACCAGCTCGGCGATCATGGCGCGCTCGATGGCGACGACATCGGCGATGAATTCCTCGGCGTCGCGGTAGACCGTGCCGGTATCGTCGAACTGGTCGGCGATGCGATCGGCGCTGAGCAGCGTCACCTTGACCGGATTGGCGGCGACGGCGGCGCTCAGGCGAAATTCCTCGAGCGGCACGTTGCGTCGAAGGCTGATCCTTTCCGACACCGCCCAGCGGCGCGCGCCTGCCGAATCGGTGCGGGTGAAGGGCATGGCGCTGACGTTTTCCCCGGGGCCCATCGCCTCGCGCGGCGCGAATCCGCCGACCGCCGCATGGAAGCTGTCCTGGAAGTTGCGCCGGCGCAACTCGCCGTCGGTGACTACCGGAATGCCGATGTCTTCCTGCTTGCGGATGATGGCGGCGATCGCCTGTTCGCGCGCGGCGACGAACGTCTCTTCGGACACGTCGCCTTTGTTCCGCCCCTCGAACAGTCGGCGCAGGGACGCCGGCGCCCTCAGGGCGCCGACCTGGTCCACGCGCAGGGTCCTGAGGTCGTCCTTATCCTTCGCCATTCCGGTCTCCGAACGTTTCCAGGGAGTATCGCATCAGTCTACCCGGCCCGCGGGGAAAGTATTAAAATTCCTGTTTGACAAAATACGGCCGTAACGGGGAGGGGGCAGATGCGGCGCATGACGCGACGATGGCTGATCGGCGCCGGCTGGCTCTCGCTGATTGCGGCCATGTTGCCGTGGGGCGCTGCGCGCCGCGCCCGCGCCGACGTGCCTCGACCCGGCCCCGGCCCCGGTACCGATACCGGTGCCGGTGCCGGCACCGTCATCGTCAACGGCTGGGTGCTGCGGGGCGACGACGGGATCGGGACGGTCGATGATCGTTGATCTCGACAAAACGCCGGCGCCGCCCGTCGATGCCGCCCACGACGTCTGCATCGCCGGCGCCGGAGTCGCCGGCATCGTTCTGGCGCGCCGCCTTGCCGCTCTCGGCCGGAGCGTCCTCGTCCTCGAAGCAGGCGGCCTCGAACAGAGCGACGAATCGCAGGACATCTACAAGGGCAGAATCGTCGGGCGCGACTACTTCGGCCTCGATGTGGCGCGCCTGAGATACTTCGGCGGCACTTCAAATCACTGGGGCGGCACGTCGCGCCCGCTTGACGCCCATGACTTCCTGCCTGCGCCCGCCATCGCCGGCAGCGGTTGGCCGATCCGTCGCGAGGATATCGACCCCCATCTTGCCGAAGCCTGCGCCATCCTCGACATCGCGCCCTTTCCCGGCGATGCGGAGCTTCCCTATTCCGGCGGCGCCCTGCGCGAGGTGGCCTTCAGGTTCAACGCGCTTCGCTTCAGGACGAAATATCTGGAAGAACTGCGCGCTTCCCCGCGCATTACGGTGATCCTCAATGCCAATCTTCTCGATATCCCTCTCGCGGCCGGCGGCGGCGCGATCGCCGGCTTCGTCTTCAGGGGTTACGACACGGCGCGTCCGTGGCAGGCGCGGGCCCGTCATTATGTTCTCGCGCTCGGCGGCATCGAGAACGCCCGCGCCCTTCTCAATGCCGGCGCCGAACGGCCTGCGGGCCTCGGCAACGATCGCGGTCTCGTCGGGCGCTATTTCATGGATCACCCCCAGGTCGACCTCGGCTATTACGTGGCGGCGAAGGAGTTCGGCATCGATCAGCCCCGCTTCTGGGCGCCGATGGCATCGTTCATGCGCGCCAAAGGCATCGGCGGCTGCACCGTGATGCTGGAGCCGGTCGATCCGGCGACACATCCGGGTTTTCTGCAACGCGCCGTGCTGGGCCTGAAGGCGGCTGTCTGCGCCAACGCGGCGGGCCTTCGGCTGGCGCGCGCCCTGCGGCCGGACATGGCGTGTCCGGGCCCGCATGTGGTCAACAGGTCGCCCCGCCTGCCTGCGTTCGACGTATCAGGCCGGCTGTTTGCGATGAGCGAGCAGATCCCCAACCCGGACAGCCGGGTTCTCGTCGGCAGAGATCTCGACCGGTTCGGCCGCCGGCGCGCCGTTCTTGACTGGCGCCTGAGCCCGCTCGACAAGAAGACGCTGCGCGTCTCGGCGCTCGCCGTCGGGGAATATTTCGCCGGGCGCAATATCGGCCGCGTGCACCTCCACGATTGGCTGCTTGCCGACGACCCCTTCATTCCCGGCCTCAGGGAAGGCGAGCAGACCGCGGGGTTCCATCACATGGGCACCACCCGAATGGGCGCGAGCGCCGAAACCGGCGTGGTCGACCGCGACTGCCGGGTTTTCGGCATCGATAATCTGCATATCGCCGGCTCCAGCGTGTTTCCCACCGGGGGCTTCGCCAATCCGACGCTGACCATCGTCCAGCTGGCGCTCAGGCTCGGCGACAGGCTGGCGGCGCGTCTGCGGCAGGGCGGCGGGTAGCGCGTTGTGCGCCCAAAAGGGCGCAGGCCAACGCGCCATCTTGTTGGGTAGCGCGTTGTGCGCCCGGACGGGCGCAGGCCGACGCGCCATCTTATTGATGACGAGCAATTTTTCTGCGATCCGCTGATTCCGTCCGATCACAGGTTGCTCTGGCGCCCGCAGCCCCTTTTTCTTGATTTGCCTGCCCCGGGGCGGGGCTGTCATGCTGTCGGGCAGGCATTGCGGCGCTTTCGCCATCGGAGGCGGAGTTGACGGTCACAGCACATTCTTCGACTTCGGCGTTCCTGCGTCCCGGAACTCTTCCGGCCCCGGCGCGTTTCGGCGCGCGGGCGGGCATCGTCGCGGTCCTTGCCCTCGGTCCGGGCTTTGCCGCCGATGCTCATGGGCAGGCGATGCGGGTCGCGACGCAGGGCGGTCCGGTGCGAATCGAAACCATTGCCGCCGGGCTCGAACATCCGTGGTCGCTCGCCGTGCTGCCCGACGGCCGAATGCTCGTCACCGAACGGCCGGGGCAGCTGCGCGTCGTGACGCGCTCGGGCGCGCTTTCGGCACCCGTCGCCGGCGTGCCGCGCGTTTATGCCTCGGGCCAGGGCGGCCTGCTCGACGTCGCGCTGTCGCCGGATTTCGCGCGCGACCGCTTCGTCTATCTCTCCTATGCCGAACCGGGCGAGGGCGGCGCCTCGACCGCGGTGGCGCGCGCGCGGCTGAACGCGCCAGGGACGGCGCTCGGTCCGCTTGAAGTGATCTTCCGCCAGGAACCGAAGGTGTCGGGCGGCAGGCATTTCGGTTCGCGCCTCGTCTTCGCGCGCGACGGGCGGCTGTTCGTGACCATGGGCGACCGCGGCAAGGGTGAGCCGGCGCAGGACATCGGCAACCATATCGGCGCCATTGCGCGCATCGAGGCCGACGGAAAGGCGCCGCCCGACAATCCCTTCGTCGGCCGCGCCGGAGCGCGGCCGGAAATCTGGTCCTACGGGCACCGCAACGGCCAGGGCGCCGCGCTGCATCCGGTGACGGGCGCGCTCTGGCAGCACGAGCACGGGCCGCGCGGCGGCGACGAAATCAACATTGCGAAGGCGGGGCGCAACTACGGCTGGCCGCTGGTCAGCTGGGGCACCGAGTATTCGGGCTGGCCCATACCCAAACCATCGACACGACCGGACCTCGAAGATGCCGTCCACCAGTGGACGCCGGTGATCGGCGCATCCGGCATGGCCTTCTATACGGGCGACCTTTTTCCCGCCTGGCGCGGCAACCTGCTGGTCGGCGGGCTGGTCGCGGAAGCTGTGGTGCGGCTCACGCTTTCGGGCGAGCGCGTCGTCGGCGAAGAACGCATCCCGATCGGGGCGCGCGTGCGTGACGTGCGTACGGGCCCCGACGGCGCCGTTTATGTGCTGACCGACGAGGAAAACGGCAGGTTGCTCAAACTCGTGCCGGGCGGGTGAGGGGCGGTTGCATCGGGGAGGTGTTCTTCCCATCTGTAGAATTGAAACATTCGAGAATAACGGCGAGGGGGAGGGCGCGGCGATGCAGGATCCATTTGCGCTGGGCGACGATCTTGGACCGGCGCGCGTCATTCACGTTCATGTTCCCTCGCTCGCGCTCAAGGGCATTCTCGTCGTCGATAACGTCGCGGCGGGACCGTCGATCGGCGGCCTGCGCATGGCGCCCGACGTGACGCTGGAGGAATGCTTTCGCCTCGCGCGCGCCATGACGCTGAAGAACGCCGCGGCCGGCCTGCCGCACGGCGGCGGAAAATCGGTGCTGATCGGCGACGCGAGGATGCCCGCCGCGGAAAAGGAAAAACGGGTGCGCGCCTTCGCCGCGGCGCTCGGCGACGAGCGCGACTACATCTTCGGCCCCGACATGGGCACCGACGAACAGTGCATGGCCTGGGTCAAGGACGAGATCGGCCGTTCCGTCGGCCTGCCGCGCGAAGTGGGCGGCATTCCGCTCGATGAAATCGGCGCCACCGGCTGGGGCCTGTCCTTCGCGACGGAGATCGCCGCCAGGCAGGCGGGCTTTGCGCTCAAGGGCGCGCGCGTCGCGGTGCAGGGCTTCGGCGCGGTCGGGCTGCACGGCGCCCGGTTTCTCGCGGAAAAGGGCGCGGTGCTGGTGGCGGCCAACGATTCGACCGGCACGATCAGCGACCCCGCCGGCCTCGATATCGCGGCGCTTGCCGCGCACAAGAAGTCCGGCAGGTCGCTGCGCGACTATCGCGCAGGCAAGGCGGGAAAGGTCGACGACATCCTCGACGTCGAATGCGATATCTGGATACCCGCCGCGCGCCCCGACGTGGTGCGCGAGGAAAATGCCGGGCGTCTCAGGACCAGGCTGGTGGTCGAAGGCGCCAATATCCCGATCACCGTCGGCGCCGAAAAGGCGCTGCACCGGCGCGGCATCCTGGTGGTGCCCGACTTCATCGCGAACGCCGGCGGCGTCATCTGCGCCGCGATGGAATACGCCGGCGCCTCGCAGAGCGCCGCCTTCGACGCCATCGCCGAAAAGATCAGCCGCAACACCGAAGAAGTGCTGGCCGGGGCCGCGCGCGACGGATCGCTGCCGCGCGACGCCGCCCTCGACCTGGCGGTCGGCCGCGTCAGGCGCGCCATGACGACGCGCCGTTTCGGCATTTTCTGAAATAAGGGAGGCGCTGATGTTTCGCATCCGCTTTCACGGCCGCGGCGGTCAGGGAATGAAGACCGCGAGCCGCATCCTCGGCACCGCCTTCTTCAACGAAGGCTTCGAGGTGCAGGACGCGCCGCGCTACGGCGCCGAACGGCGCGGCGCGCCGATCTTCGCCTATGTGCGCGCCGATCGCGCGCCGATCTTCGAACGCGGCGTGATCCGCAATCCCGATCTCGTTCTCGTCGCCGACGAAACGCTGGTGCCGATACCCGTCGCCGGCGTGCTCGACGGGCTCGATGCCCATGCGGTGCTGGTGATCGCCGGGACCACGGACGAGGCGGAATGGCGCAGGCGCATCAATATCGCGGGCAGGCTCATCGTCGTGCCGTTGCCGGAAGGCGAGGACGTGTTCGAACGCCGCCATGTCGGCGTGCGCCTCGCCGCCTTCGCCGCGCGGCTCACCGGCGCTGTTTCCTTTGCCGCGGTGGAAAAGGCCGTGCGCGATGAACTGGCCGAGCTTGGCCCGGCCGCGGTCGCGGACAACATCGTTCATGCGCTCGCCGGCTGGGAGCTTGCGGCGCAGGCGGCGGGACAGGCGAAGGAGAGGGCCGCGGCCCCCGTCGGCGCGGCATCGTCGCCCGACTGGGTCGAACTGACGGCGGAGGGCACCGAACATTCCGCGCCCGTCGTGCATGGCGAGGCGACGAGCCTTGAGGTGCGCACCGGTCTCTGGCGGGTGTTCCGTCCGGTCATCGACCTCGACCATTGCACGAAGTGCGGCATCTGCATGGCCTACTGTCCGGACGGCGTCATCGGCGCCGACAGGGACGGCTGGCCGGTGATCGACTACGAGCACTGCAAGGGCTGCATGGTCTGCGTCGTGCAATGCCCGACCCACACGATCGCCGCCGTCACCGAAACCTCTGCGCGCGCCCAAGAGGCGGAAAAGGCGAAGACATGACGCGGGCCCTTCTCACCGGCAATGCGGCCGCCGCCTGGGGCGCGCGCCTGGCGCGGGCCGATTACGTGCCGGCATTCCCCATCACGCCGCAGACGGAAATCATCGAGACGCTCGACAAGTGGATCGAGACGGGCCGGATGGACGCGCGCATCGTCATGCTCGAATCCGAACACTCGATGATCACGGCGGCGGGCGCTGCGGCGGCGACGGGCGTGCGCGTCTTCACCGCGACATCGTCCCAGGGGCTGCTTTACGGCATGGAGATGATCTACACCGTGGCCGGCTGGCGCGCGCCGTTCGTGCTTGCCAACGTGTCGAGGGGGCTCGCCTCCCCGATCACGCTGGAGCCCGACCACAACGATATCCTCGCCGCGCGCGACGCGGGCTTCCTGATGTTTCACGCGGCGACCTGCCAGGAAGTGCTCGATCTTGCGCTGATCGCCTATGCGGTCGCCGAAGATGCGGCCGTGCGCGTGCCTGCCATCGTCAACCTGGACGGCTTTTACCTGTCCTTCACGCGCGAGCCGGTGGACATCCCCGATGCCGAAGCCGCGCGCGCCTTCCTGCCCGACTTCGACCCCGAAACGGTACGCCTGCGCGGCGGGGCGCCGGAAAGCCAGGCCGTCGCCGTGCTGGGCGGCGGGCCTTACTCCTATTTCCGCTACCAGTCGCACCTGGCCCTGATGCGCGCCGGCGGCGTGTTCGAGCGCGTGGCGGAGGACTTCTCCCGGCGCTTCGGCCGCGGCTACGGCGCGCTCGAAAGCTACCGGGCGTACGACGCGGACATCGTCTTCGTCATGATGGGATCCTTCGCCACCAAGGCGAAGGCGGCCGTCGATGCGCTGCGCGATGGCGGGCGCAAGGTCGGTCTGGTTCGCCCGCGCCTGCTCCGTCCATTTCCCGATGAGGCCCTGCGGACAGCGCTCGCCGGCAAGCGCGCGGTCGCGGTGATCGACCAGAACCTGTCGATGGGCAAGGGCGGCATCCTGCATGCCGAGATCGCCTCTGCCCTCTACGGCGCGAAAGGGGCGCCGCCGGTACTCGCCTCGTTCGTCGGCGGGCTCGGCGGGCGCGATATCGCGGCCGAGGAATTCTACGAAATCGCGGCGATCTGCGAGCGCGCCGCCGCCGATGGCGTCACTCCGCCGCCGAGGCTGCTCTACACCGCGCGTGAAATGCGCGAGGTGCGCAAGCTGCAGACCATCGCCGAGACCGATCTGCATCTCGGCCGGGAGGACAAATGACCGATACCGCCTTCCACAGGATCAAGGACCTGCCGAGCACGCACCTGCTCGGCAGCGGCACGTCGATGTGCCCGGGCTGCGGCGGCCTTCACGCGCTGCGCGAAATCACCGACGTACTGGGGCGCAACACCGTCGTGGTCAATGCCGCGGGCTGCATGACGCTGCTCGCTACCTATCCGTTCACGCCGTTTCGCGGCAGTTTTCTCTATACCTCGATGGCTTCGGCGCCGGCCGGCGCCCAGGGCGTGCGCGATGCGCTCGATATCCTCATCGCCAAGGGCCGCCTGCCGAAAGAAGAAGACCTCAAGGTCGCGGTGCTGACCGGCGACGGCTCGGCCTACGGCATGGGGCTTTCCGCGACGTCGGGCGCCATCGAGCGCGGCCTCGATTTCCTCTATCTCTGCTACGACAACGAAGGCTATGCCAACACCGGCCAGCAAACCTCGGCGGCGACGCCGCACGGCGCGCGCACGGCAACCACGGTCGGGCCGCACGGCGCGCCCGGCTTCAAGAAGGACCTGTTCGCCATCTGGGCGGCGCACAAGCCGGCTTATGTGGCGACCGTGATCGGCTCGGAGCCGGTCGATCTCGCGCGCAAGATCGAAAAGGCGGCGAAGATGACGGGCCCGCGCCTGATCATCGCGCTGTCGCCCTGTCCGGTCGGCTGGTATTTCGACCCGGCGAAGATGATCGACGTCGGCCGGCTCGCGGTGAAGGCCGGCGTGTGGCCGCTCAAGGAATACGAGAACGGCCGCGTGACGCATACGAAGGTTCCGCGCCCGCGCGAGCCGGTGGAGGAGTACCTCAGGCTCCAGGGCCGTTTCGCCCACCTGTTCGAGCCCGAACGCGACGAAAAGACGCTCGCCGAAATCCAGGCGCGGGTCGATGCCTACTGGCAGGCGGTCGGGCAGGACGCCTGACGGGCGAGGAGGCGTTCGATGCTGACGGACAGCTACTTCCATCGCGGCGGCGAAGAGCCGCTTCTCGGCGCCACCATCCCGGCGCATTTTGCCGCGATCGCCGCGCGCTTCGCCGGGCGCGAGGCGGTCGTATCGCTGCCGCAGAAGCGCCGGCTGACCTATGGCGAGCTTGCCCGTGAAATCGACGCGGTCGCCAGGGGCCTGCTCGGCCTCGGCTTCAGGGCGGGCGAGCGTGTCGGTATCTGGGGCACCGACACCATCGAATGGCTGCTTGTGCAGATGGCGACGGCGCGCATCGGCGTCGTGCTGGTCAACATCAATCCGGCCTATCGCCCGCGCGAGCTTGCCTATGTCCTCAAGACGGCGGAGATCGACGGCCTCGTCCTCATGCCGAAGTTCCGTTCGAGCGACTACGTCGCCATGCTGAAGGAATGCGTTCCCGAACTGGCGACGGCACGAGCCGCGGACGGCCTTCTGCGGATCAGGGACCTGCCGCATCTGCGCCGCGTCGTCGTCTACGACCCGGCCGCGCCCGAGGCGACCGACGCGCCCGGCCCCGCCTTTCTCGCCTGGCGCGACTTGCTGGACGCGGGCGCGAAGGTGACGGCCGAAGCGCTCGACGAAGCGACGGCCGCGCTCGACCGCGATGAACCGATCAACATCCAGTTCACCTCCGGCACCACGGGCTTTCCCAAGGCCGTCGTGCTGACGCACCACAATATCCTCAACAACGCCTATTTTTCGGCGAAGGCGCTGCATTTCACCGAAAAGGACCGGCTCTGCGTGCCGGTGCCGTTCTATCACTGCTTCGGCATGGTGCTGGCCAACCTGCTGACCCTTTCGGTCGGCGCCTGTCTCATCATCCCGGCCGAACATTTCGACGCCGGCGCGGTGCTCGCGGCCGTCAGCACCGAAAAATGCACCGCCGTCCACGGCGTGCCGACGATGTTCATCGCCGAACTCGAACACCCCGATTTCGCCCGCTTCGACCTGTCAAGCCTGCGCACCGGAATCATGGCGGGCGCGCCGTGCCCGGAAGCGCTGATGCGCCGGGTGATGGCCGACATGCATTGCCCGGAAATTCTCATCGGTTACGGCGAGACGGAAGCCTCGCCGCTCACCCACCTGACCGACATTGCCGACAGCATCGAACGGCGCACGCGTACGGTCGGACGCAACCTGCCGCACCAGGAAGTGAAAGTCGTCGATCCTCGGACGCGCCGCACGCTGCCCGTCGGCGCGGTGGGCGAGGTATGCTTCCGCGGCTATCACATCATGCGCGGCTACTACAACAATCCGGACGCCACGGCGAAAACGGTGGACGAGGCGGGCTGGCTCGCCTCGGGCGATCTCGGCGTCATGGACGGCGACGGTTATGTCGCGATCACCGGACGGCTGAAGGAAATGATCATTCGCGGTGGGGAGAACATCTACCCGCGCGAGATCGAGGATTATCTGTTCACCCACGAAGCGATCTCGCAGGCCGCCGTGTTCGGCGTGCCGGACGAAAAGTACGGCGAGGAAGTCGTCGCCTGGATCCAGCTGCATCCGGGCGCGTCGCTGAGCGAGGAAGCCGCGAGGGCCTTCTGCCGCCAGGGCCTCGCCCACTTCAAGGTGCCGCGCTACATCCGCTTCGTCGGGGAATTCCCGATGACGGTGACCGGCAAGATCCAGAAGTTCCGCATGCGCGAGATGGAAATGGAGAAATCGGGCCGCGCCGCGGGGGACTCCGGCTAGCGCGCGCAGGCCAACGCGCCATTTTTTGGGCGGCGCGACGATCCGCGATCGGATTTCCCCCATCCGCCCCGGCAGGGCGTTCCGCCCCGGTTTCCCCGGGAAATGCCCGAAAAAAGGTCGGACCGGGGATCGGGGCCGAAACAGGTTCCTTGCCGGGCGCGAAAAAGGTATGGTCCGGCCGCAAACCGCGCGGGCCGACCCCGGGGCGCCGGTCTTCAACGATCACGGGTGAGCAAAATGGGCCGCAGCAAGCAAAGTGCCGCCGACAGCGAATTTCTTCTGGTGAATGTCGTTTACGAAGACGGTACTCAGCGATCCAACCGCAAGATTCCGACGTCGCAATTGACCGGCTTCGACGATGCCGGCGACATCCGTGCCGCCATCGAGGCACAGGACCGCAAGATCGCCGAACTCTCGGGTCAGGAACGCGGACCCATCGTGTCGATCGCGCGGGTCAAGAAGCGTTAGAGAAACCTGAGATCAGCCTGTGATCAGCCTGTGATCAGATGGAATCATCTGGTCGCAGACAACGCTACCGACAAGATAGCGCGTTGGCCGGCGCCCGTTCGGGCGAACAACGCGCTAGACGTCCTGGCTCGCGGGCTTGTTTGCGGGCTTTGCGCTCTTGGCCGCCGGTGTTTCCGCGCCAACCGCGGCGGCGGCGGCGGCTTCGGCGGCGAGGCGCAGGGTGCGCAGGCGCTCGACCTTCGCTGCCCGTTCCTGGCTCGCGGTTTCTTTTTCCTTGATGAACTGGTCGGCCGCTTTTTGAGATGAGGAAAAATGCGCGTGCGCGCGCAGCTTATGCGACTTCAACATTCTGATTTTCCTTGTTGGCGACGGCGATAGCCGGGAGGGGGGATCGCTGGTCCGCCCAAACGTTCCGAGATTGGCACAGGTTCTAACACGGCTTTGCCCGCGGCCGGGAACTTTCCTGCCCCTCGGGGCTATTCGGCCCGTTTTTCGCCGTTCTCAGGCCGCAGGGGGCGGCCTGCGGCCCGCGCGACTTCGTCAGGGCGCGGCCTGCGGCCCGCGCACCAGGCGCCCGGGCAGCTCGCCGGTCGGCGTGCCGTCGCGGTAGACGGGCGTGCCCGACACGATGGTGGCGACGAAGCCCTTGGCCTTCTGCAGCAGGCGTTTGCCGCCCTGCGGCAGGTCGTGGACCATGTAGGGACGGCCCAGCTTCAGGCGGTTGAAATCGATGATGTTGATGTCGGCCTTGTAGCCCGGCGCGATAACGCCGCGATCGTTCAGTCCGACCAGCGCCGCCGTGTCGGCGGTGGCGCGCTTGACCAGCCAGCCGAGGTCGAAGCGGTCGTTGCCGCGGTCGCGTCCCCAGTAGCTGAGCAGGAAGGCCGAAAAGCTCGAATCGCAGATCGAGGCGACATGCGCGCCGCCGTCGCTGACGCCGACGACCGACAGCGGGTTTTCCATCAGCTCGCGGCAGCCTTCCAGGTTGAAATAGCCGTAGCCGGAATTGGGCGAAAACAGCATGGCGCGGCCGTCGTCTTCCAGCATCAGCTCGAAGGCGACCTCGAACGGGCTTCGGCCTTCGGCGCGCGCGCGGAAGCCGATGCCCGATTCGCGCGGCGGGGCGTAATTGGGCGGGTCGCCCAGCGGGAACATGTAATCGAAGTTCTGCGCGCGCTTGATCAGGTCCTCGGCGACGCCCTCGGCCTTTTCCGCGAGCAGCCGCTTGCGGAACGCGGGATCGCGGAATGCGGCGACCTTCTTTTCGAGCGGCGCATCGGCGATCGCCTTGAACGACGGGTGATAGCAGAACGGATGGCGCGACATGTCGAGGCCGAACAGCGTGCCGAGCGGCCGCGGAATGACCTGGGCGCGCATCGGCAGGCCTTCGGCCACGGAGGCCTCCATCATCTTCATGATGTGGCGCCAGCCCTCGGGATCGCGGATGCGTTGCAGCACGGTGAGCGACAGCGGCCGGCCGGACGCCGCGACCATGTCGCGCATGATGGCGAATTCCCGCTCGCGCTCCCCGGGATCGGGGCCGAGGTTGAGGATCGCCTGCAGCACGCCGCGCCCGGCGTCCGTCAGGCCGCAGGCGATGCCGGAGAGTTCTTCGGCGTTGGCGTCGTGCGACGGGATGAAGTCGCCCGCCGGCGTGCGGTGGTTGTCCGACAGCGAGGTGGAAAATCCGAACGCGCCCGCCTCGATCGCCTCGCGCGCCAGCCGGCGCATCGCCGCGATATCTTCGCCCGTCGCCGGTTCGCGGCGCACGGCGCGCTCGCCCATGACATAGACGCGCAGCGCCGAATGGGGCACCTGGGCGCAGACGTCCATGTCGTGCGGGCGGCGCTCGAGAGCATCGAGGTATTCCGGGAAGGTCGACCAGTCCCAGGTCAGCCCGGCGCGCAGCACGGGGGCGGGGATGTCCTCCACGCCTTCCATCAGCTGGATCAGCGTCTCGCGGTCGGTCTCGCGGACCGGGGCGAAGCCGACGCCGCAGTTGCCCATCACCGTTGTCGTGACGCCGAGCCAGCCCGCCGGCAGCAGGCGCTCGTCCCAGATCACCTGGGCGTCGAAATGCGAATGGACGTCGACGCAGCCGGGCGTCACCAGCAGGCCCCTGGCGTCGATTTCCTCGCGCCCCGATCCGCCGACCGTGCCTACCGCCGTGATCCTGCCGCCGTCGATGGCGATGTCGGCCTCGACGGGCTCCTTTCCCCTGCCGTCGGCGACCGTGC
>CAXRES010000059.1:0-49647 GCA_964229575.1 Alphaproteobacteria bacterium | reverse complement strand
GGCGTGCAGCGCCTCGTGGATGGCCGGCCCGTTGTCCACCAGGGTGTTGTCCCAGTCGAGGAGAATGGCGCGGGGGCGCGGCAGACGCGGCGGGCTCATTTCCGCCCACCCGCGGCGACGCGCCCGACGTAGTCGTGGTATTCCGCCCCGAGCCTGCGCGTGAACGGACCCGGCCTGCCGTCGCCGATCCTGGCGCCGTCGATGGCGATCACCGGCACGACGAATGCCGTGGTCGAGGTGAGAAAGGCCTCGGCCGCCGCCTTGGCTTCTTTGAGGCTGAAGCTGCGCTCGAAAAAACGCAGGCCCGCCCTGGCCGCAAGCGCGATCACCGCCTGGCGGGTGATGCCGTTGAGGATCTCCGGAGAAGGCGGTCGGGTCAGCAGCTCGCCCTTCCTCGTCACGATCCAGGCATTGGTCGAACTGCCTTCCGTGACCAGCCCGCGTTCGTCGACGAACAGCGCCTCGAAGGCGCCCGCCTCGCGCGCCGCCTGCTTGGCCAGCACGTTGGCCAGCAGGGCCGTAGTCTTGATGTCGCAGCGCTTCCAGCGCAGATCGGGCCGCGTGACCACGCGCACGCCCCTCTCCCGCGCTTCGGCGGGCGGACCCTTCGACGGTTTTGCCGTCGCCACCACGGCCGGCCGCAGGCCTTCACGCCAGGCGTGATCGCGCGGCGCGATGCCGCGGGTCACCTGCAGATAGACCATGCCGTCGACGACCCGGTTGCGCCGCACCACTTCCGCCAGGATATGGCAGAGCGCCCGCTCCGACATCGGCCGCGGAATGGCGAGTTCGGAAAGCGAACGGGCAAGGCGCGCCAGATGCGGCCCGCGATCGATGAGGCGGCCGCCCTGCACGGCGATCACCTCGTAGACGCCGTCGGCGAACTGGTAGCCGCGGTCCTCTATATGCACGGCGGCGCGCCGATGCGGGACGTAACGGCCGTTGACGTAAGCGATGCGGGACATGGGAAAAGGGCTCGGCCTAGAAGAACTCGAGGCTGACGGCGAACATCCGCTCGATCTTCTTCACCGCCTCGGTTTCGGCGAAAAGGATCACCCGGTCGCGGGCCTTGATGACCGTAGCGCCGGTCGGCGTGATCACCTTGCCGTCCCGGATGATGGCGCCGATCAGCGAGCCGTCGGGCAGATCGAGGTCGCGGATCGCGGTGCCGACCAGCGAGGACGTCTCAAGCGCCTCGCCTTCCATGATCTCGCCGAAGTCCTCGTGGACGGCATGGGCGGCGCGGATGCGACCGCGGCGGATGTGCTGGAGAATGGTGGAAACGGTGATCGCGCGCGGGCTGACCACGACGTCGATGCCGAGCGTGGTGATGAGCGGCGAATAGGTCGGATTGTTGATTAGGGTCATCGCCTTCTTCGCGCCGAACCGCTTGGCCAGCAGCGAAGCGAGGATGTTGACCTCGTCGTCATTGGTCACCGCGATCACCGCTTCGGCGATGCCGACATTGGCTTCCTCGAGGATTTCCGGGTCCAGCGCATCGCCGTGCAGCACCACCGTGCGCGACAGGCCCTGGGCCGCGGCATGGGCGCGCTCCTTGTTGAATTCGATGATGCGCGCGCTGACGCCGGGGCGATGCTCTTCGATCTCATGGGCGAGATAGCTGCCGATGTTGCCGCCGCCCAGGATGATGATGCGGCGGGCCTCGGGCTCTTCATGGCCGAACGCGGACATGACGCGCGCGACCTGCACGGTTTCGCAGACGAAATACACCTCGTCGCCCGACAGCATGTGGTCGGACGAGGACGGGACGAAGCCCTTGCCGCCGCGCACGATGGCGACGATGGTCATGTGCAGATCGGGGAACAGTTCGGTCAACTGGCGCAGCGGCGTATTCAGCAACGGACAATCGTCGTCGCAGCGCACGCCGAGCAATTGAACGACGCCGTCGGCCAGCGGGATGGTATCGAAGGCGCCCGGCACATGAAGCCGCCTGGAAATCGCGCGGCCGACCTCGATTTCCGGCGAAATGATCACGTCGATCGGCATGTGATCGCGGCTGAACAGATCGGCCCAGATCGGGTTGAGGTAGCTCTGGTGACGGACGCGGGCGATCTTGGTCGGAACCTCGAACAGCGAATGCGCCACCTGGCAGGCCACCATGTTGACCTCGTCGGAATAGGTCACGGCGACGATCATGTCCGCTTCGCCGGCGCCGGCGCTTTCCAGGACATCGGGGTGCGAGGCGTGGCCCTCCATCGCCTTGACGTCCATCGAATCACCGATCTTGCGGATCAGCTCCGCCGACTGATCGATGACGGTGACGTCGTTGCCTTCGGCCACCAGATGGCGAACGATGCTGGTGCCGACCAGGCCCGCCCCGCAGACGATGACTTTCATGATCTATCCGTTTGTCTGGCCGTATTTCGGCCGTTTGCCAGAGGCCCCATGCCGAAGACCTCCTTGAGTTCCGCTCCCGCCGCACCTTGCGGCCGGGGTCGCCGGACCGGGAACCGACCCGATATTCTTACTTCCCTCCATCGCTGCCGCCAAGCCCCAAGGATTTGAGCTTGCGATGCAGCGCGGAACGCTCCATCCCGATGAATTCCGCGGTCTTCGAGATGTTGCCGCCGAACCGATTGAGCTGGGCCGAAAGATATTCGCGCTCGAAAATCTCGCGGGCCGAACGCAAATCCAGCCCCATGATTTCATCGGCCGCGGTGCCGCGGATCGTGCGGGGCGCCGTTTCCAGCAGATCGGGCGGCAAAGAATCGGCATGGATGACGCCGCTTTCGTCGCCCGGCGCCATGATCAGCAGCCATTCGACGACGTTGCGCAACTGGCGCACGTTGCCGGGCCAATCGTAACCCTGCAGCGCGGCGAGCGCGTCGTCGCCGACGCGCCGTTCGGCCAGGCCCGAGGATCGCGCCGAGCGCGCCATGAAGTAAGCCACCAGTTCGGGAATGTCTTCGCGGCGCGCCTTCAGCGGCGGCACCTGGATCGGCACGACATTGAGCCGGTAGTAGAGATCTTCCCGGAAATGACCTTCCCTGATCAAGTCTTCCAGGTTGCGGCTGGTGGCGGCGATCACGCGCACGTCGACCTCGATCCGGTTCGCCCCGCCGACGCGCTCGAAGGTCTGCTCCTGAAGGACGCGGACGATCTTGCCCTGCGTCTCGATCGGCATATCCGCGACCTCGTCGAGAAACAGCGTGCCCTTGTGGGCGTGCTCGAACACGCCCGGATGACGCGGCAGGTCCGGGCCCTCGATCCCGGCTTCCGCGCCGAACAGTTCGATCTCCAGCCGGTCAGGCCGCATGCTCGCGCAATTGATGGCGACGAACGGCTCGTTGGCGCGCGGGCTTTCGGCGTGGATCATGCGGGCGACGACCTCCTTGCCGGCGCCCGCCGGGCCGGTGATCAGAACCCGCGAATTGGTCGGCGCGACACGGGCAATGGCGGCACGCACGTCGCGCATCGCCGGCGATTCGCCGATCATCAGCACGTCGCCCGCGCGCTGGCGCAAGTCGATGTTCTCGCGCTTTAGCCGGGCCGCCTCGATGGCGCGCGCCACGACCAGCAACAGCCGGTCGGTCTTGAACGGCTTCTCGATGTAGTCGTAGGCGCCCCGCTTGATGGCGGCGACCGCGGTCTCGATGTTGCCGTGGCCGGAAATCACCACCACGGGAATTTCCGGATACTGCGTCTTGACGATCGTGAGCAGTTCCAGCCCGTCGATCTTGCTGCCCTGCAGCCAGACGTCGAGGATGGCCAGAGACGGCTTTCGCGCGTCTATCTCCTGAAGCGCCGTTTCGGCGTCGGCGACTTCCCGCGTCGTGTAGCCTTCGTCCTTGAGGACACCGGAGATCAGAAGCCGGATGTCGACTTCATCGTCTACGACAAGAATGTCATGATTCATTGGCTCGCCGTTTTCAGGCCTGCTTCGTCGTTGTCTTCTTGTTTCCGCCGCGCGCCGCGCTGCGGACCTGATGTTCGGAAGAGAAGGCTTACCCTTGCCCCGCCCTCCTCACGGTCTTCTAAACTCAACTCGCCGCCGTGATCCTCCATAATCTTGCGCACGATGGCAAGCCCCAGTCCGGTGCCTTCCGGCCGGGTCGTGACGTAGGGCTCGGTGATGTCGCGGTCGAGCCCCTTGGGCAGGCCGATGCCGTTGTCTTCCACGACGATCTCGACCCGGTCCTCACCTGTCCGGAGGGTGACGCCGATCCGGCCCTTGTAGGCGTTTCCGGCCTTGGCTTCCGCCTTGGCGCGGCTCTGAATCGAATCGGCGGCGTTCTGCATGAGGTTGGTCAGCGCCTGCGTCAACTGACGCTCGTCGCACATCAGCGTCACTTCGCCCTCGGGCAGGTTGATGTCGAAATCGATGTCCGACTTGGCATTGCGCTGCAGGAACGCCGCCTGCCTGACGATGCGGACGATTTCCCTGGTATCCAGTTCCGGCGCAGGCATGCGCGCGAAATTCGAGAATTCCGAGATCATGTTGCCGATGTCGCCCACCTGCCGGATGATGGTGTCGACGCAGAGCGAAAACGTCGCCGGATCCGATTTCACTTCCGACAGGTAGCGCCGGCGCAGGCGTTCGGCGGCAAGCTGGATCGGCGTCAGGGGATTCTTGATTTCGTGCGCAAGCCGCCGCGCGACATCCGACCATGCGGCCTTGCGCTGGGCCGAGATCAGCTCGGTGACGTCGTCGAAGGTCACCACATAGCCGCGCACGTCCCCGCCCTCGAACTCCGCGGTGACGCGCACCAGCAGCGTGCGCAAGCGCCCGCGCCTCTGGATCTCGATCTGCCGTTCCTGGGGCTGCCCCGGATTGTCGCGCGATTCGGCCAGAAGCTCGTCCATTTCCGGGACGAAGTCGGCGATCGGCCGGCCGATGGCCTCGCGCAGGTCGCTCGCCAGCAGTTCGGAAGCCGTTGCATTGGGAAAGTTGATCCGGCCCTCGCCGTCGAGACCGATGATGCCCGCCGACACGCCCAGCAGCACGGCCTCGATGAACCGGCGGCGGTTGTCGATCATGCGGTTGGCGTCGACCAGTTCGCCGCGCTGGCTTTCGAGCTGGCTCGCCATCCGGTTGAAGGCGCGCGTCAGCACGCCGATATCGTCGCGCTCGTCGCCCTCCTCGACCCGCGCCGTGAGGTCGCCCGCACGCACGCGTTCGGCGGCACCGGCGAGCGAGGCAATGGGCCGCGCCAGACGGTTGGCGAAAGTCAGCCCGATCCATACGGCGACAAACAGCAGCAGCAGCGCGACGATGACGAAGATCGCCGCATAGAGCAGTTGCAGGTCGTTTCGCATCTGCTCGAGGTCCCGGTACGACGAAGCGGCCGACCGGGTCTGTTCGATGCGCTCGAGAACCCTGGGATCGACGAAACGACCGACCAGCAGAAATCCGTCGGGAACGGCCGTGAGCGCGACCAGCGCGCGCAGACGGTCGTCGCTCTCCGATTCGAGCCAGACGATGCCCCCCTGGCGGGCCTGGGTGATAGCCAAATCGGGGGCTCGCTCGAAGGCCAGCGTGAAGCTCAGCCGCGACCGGCCGAGCACGTTGCCGCTGCCGTTGAAGACGATGGCCTCGGACAGATTTCGCACCTGCGCCTGGAATTCGAGAAAACCGCTCAACTCGCGCAGATCGGGCGCCATCAACGGCACCTGACGGTTGACGTCGTTGGCCATGGCCAGGATGTCGCCGGCGATGTTGCGCCGATGTTCGAGCAGGTACGATTCGGCGACCGCCTGGGATTCGTTGACCGCCGTACGCACCCTTTCGCTGAACCAGTTCTGCAGGCCGAAATTGAGCACGACGGTGGAAAACACCGCGACGATGATCGCCGGCGCGACGGCCACCAGGCTGAACAGACCCACCAGCCGGATATGAAGGCGCGAGCCGGCCGAACCACGCCGCCTTTCGAACCAGACCTGCACCATGCGCCGGACGACCAGCAGCCCGAGCAGCAGCAGGAGCGCGAGGTCGATGTAAAGTAACCACTGCACCACGGCCGTCGCACGGGACTCCTCGCCGCTCGGCTGGGTAAAGGCGACGTAGGTGGCGAAGCCCGAAAGAGCCGCGGCGATGGCAAGCGCCACGGCCGCCTTGTCCGCGAGCCGGACCCTGTCCGCCCAGCGCAGAACGCGCACGATTTTCGAGGGAAGGTTCTCCGCGACGCTTTCCGTCATCTTGCTCGCTCGTAACCGCCCGTCCCGCTCGGTTTCGGTTTGCGGACGCAAACGCCCGGGACCGCGGCGGCCCCGGGCCGGGCGCTACTTTACGCCCCGGACGACCTGAATGTCCAATTCGCGCAGCTTCTTGCGCAGGGTATTACGGTTGAGCCCGAGCAGACGGGACGCCTTGATCTGGTTGCCCTTGGTCGCGGTCAGCGACAACGTGAGCAGCGGCCGTTCGACTTCGCGCAGGATGCGGTCATAGAGCCCGGACGGCGGCAGGCGATCCTTGTGCGCGGAAAAGTAATCCCGCAGATGACGCTCGACCGCTCCGCTCAAGTTCTCGTTCTCCCGCGGTGCCGCGGTTTCGCCCGGCATCGCAGGTGCCTCGGAAAGTTCCGCCTCGATCACGTCGAGCCCGATGACTTCCTGGGAATAAAGCGCGGCAAGACGGCGAACGAGATTTTCCAGTTCGCGCACATTGCCGGGCCAGCGGTATTCGGCGAGGCGCGAGAGGGCCGCTTCGTCGATGCGCTTGGCCGGCAGGCCTTCGGCATGGGCCTGATTGAGGAAATGACGCACCAGCAGCGCGACGTCCTCCGTCCGTTCACGCAGCGGCGGCAGACGGATGGGCACCACGTTGAGGCGATAGAAAAGATCTTCGCGGAACAGTCCCTGCGACACCAGGCGGCGCAGGTTGCGGTGCGTTGCGGCGATGATCCGCACGTTGGTACGGATCGGCGTGCGCCCGCCCACCGTGGTGTATTCGCCCTCCTGCAACACGCGCAGGAGGCGCGTCTGCGCCTCAAGAGGCATGTCGCCGATCTCGTCGAGGAACAGCGTGCCGCCTTCGGCCTGCTCGAAGCGGCCGACGTGGCGCTGGGCCGCGCCGGTGAAGGCGCCCCGTTCGTGGCCGAACAATTCGCTTTCGATCAACTCGCGCGGAATCGCCGCCATGTTGATGGCGATGAACGGTCCGGCCCGGCGCGAGCCGTAATCGTGCAGCGCGCGCGCCACCAGTTCCTTGCCGGTGCCCGATTCGCCGGTGATCATCACCGTGAGGTCGGTGCCGATCAGGCGTGCCAGCGTGCGGTAGATTTCCTGCATCGCGGGCGAGCGGCCGATGAGCGGCAGTTGTTCTTCCTCGGCGTCGGCCTGCCTGGCGGCGTCGGGGGCCGCCTTCGGCTGGGAAAAGGCCTTTTTGACCACGCCGACCAGTTCATTCAGGTCGAAGGGCTTGGGCAGGTATTCGAAGGCGCCGCGCTGGGCCGCCTTCACCGCCGTCAGCAGGGTGTTCTGCGCGCTCATCACGACGATACGCAGGTCGGGACGGATCTTGCGGATGCGCGGCAGGAGGTCGAGTCCGTTTTCGTCGGGCAACACCACATCGGTGATCACCAGGTCGCCCTCGCCGTCGGCGACCCAGCTCCAAAGCGTCGCCGCATTCGAGGTGGCCCGCACGTTGTAGCCGTTGCGCGTCAGGGCCTGGCTCACAACCGTGCGGATCGCGTTGTCGTCGTCGGCGACGAGAACCGTCATGTCAGCCATTCTTTTCCTCCGGCCCCACATACACGGGGAGATAGACCCGGAATACCGTATGGCCGGGTTCGCTGGTGAATTCGATGATGCCGCCGTGATCGCCGATGATCTTCGCCACCAGCGGCAGCCCGAGGCCGGTGCCCCCCGCCTTGGTGGTGACGAAGGGATCGAACAGGTGCGGGCGCAGGTCTTCCGGGATGCCCTCGCCGTTGTCTTCCACGGTGACGAGCAGCGGCAGCTGCGTGCGCCGCGTCGCGCCGGGCTGGGCCAGGCGCAGGCCGATCTGGTAGCCGGTAGTCAGCGTCACTTCGCCCCCGACCCTGGGCGCCGCCTCGGCGGCGTTCTTCACGAGGTTGAGAAAGACCTGGATCAGCTGGTCGCGGTCGCCCGCCACCGCGGGCAGCGACGGATCGTAGCGTTCCTTGAAGCGGACATGCCGGGCGAAGCCGTTCTTCGCCAGTTCCCGCACATGCTCCAGCACCTGGTGAATGTTGACCGGACCGCGCTCGATGAACGGGTGATCGGAAAAGACCTCCATGCGGTCGACCAGCGCGCAGATGCGGTCGGTTTCGTCGCAGATCAGGCGGGTCAGCTTGCGATCCTCGGCGCTGACCCCGGTCTCGAGCAGTTGCGCCGCGCCGCGGATGCCCGACAACGGAGTCTTCACCTCATGGGCGAGGACGGCGGCCATGCCCGTGACCGAGCGCGCGGCATTGCGGCTGTTCATCTGGCGCGTCATCTTCGAGGCGATGGAGCGGTCGTGAAACGACACGACCACGGCGCCGGGATCGTCGGCGATCGGCGCCACCTGGAGGGTGACGAGGCGCGAGCCGATGCGCGGCGTTTCCAGCGTCACGCCGTATTCCGACAGGCTGGAACCGGCGGCGCGCACCTGTTCGATCATGGCGAAGACCGGGCTGTCGCCGGGAATGAGGTCGCTGAGAGCGCGTTCGCAGAGCCATGTCTGGCTCGCGTCGAAGAACTGCTCGGCGGCAAGGTTGACGTATTCGATCCCGCCCTCGGCATCCAGCACCAGCACCGGATCGGCCAGCGCATTGAGCACGGTTTCGAATCGCCCGTCGTATCCGCCCGCGCTACCGCCCGGCTTCCTGACGAGTTTGAGAGTCATGCGGCCTCCGCCCCGACTTCGGGCAATTCGTCGTCCCGGGACGGCCCAGCGTCCGCGAAGAAGCTGCGCACCAGCGCGATCACCGCCACGGGATCGTCCAGGCGGTTGACCTCGGCGCGAAAACGCGCCGCGTCGGCGAGCCCTGCCGCATACCAGCCGAGGTGCTTGCGCGCCATGCGCACGCCGCGATGGTTGCCGTGATGCGCAAGCATATCGTCGAAATGGCCGAGCGCGATGTCGCCGCGTTCCGCCGGGGACGGCGCGACAAGATGCCCGCCGGTCTTGAGAAAGTGTGCTACCTGGCGCAGGAACCACGGCCGGCCGCAGGCGCCGCGACCGATCATCACCCCGTCCGCGCCGGAAGCGTCGAGCGCGGCGCGGGCATCCTCGGCCGCGCGGATGTCGCCGTTGACGACGACGGGAATCCGCACCGCCTCCTTGACCCGGCGCACGAAAGCCCAATCGGCATGACCTTCGTAAAACTGGCAGCGCGTGCGGCCGTGCACGGTGATCATTCGCGCGCCGGCGTCTTCGGCGATGCGCGCGACCTCGGGCGCGTTCAGGCTCGCCTCGTCCCAGCCCATGCGCATCTTGACCGTGATCGGCAGCGCCACCGCCTTCGCCGCCGCCGCCACGATGCGCCCGATCAGCGCCGGATCGCGCATCAGCGCCGAACCGGCCTGCTTGTTGACCACCTTTTTCACCGGGCAGCCCATGTTGAGGTCGATGATGGCGGCGCCGCGGTCGGCGTTGAGCCGCGCCGCCTCGGCCACCACTTCGGGCTCGCAGCCGGCAAGCTGCACGGCCATCGGGAATTCCTCAGGGCCCGTTTCGCCCATCTTGAGCGACTGGCGCGTCTCGCGAACCATCGCCTGGCTCGCGATCATTTCGGACACCACCAGTCCCGCCCCCTGCCTTTTGACAAGACGGCGGAACGGCAGGTCCGTGACCCCCGACATGGGCGCCAGGATCACCGGATCGTCTAGGCGGATCGAGCCGATCAGAATGGTCATTTTTTAATCATGAAAGTTTGGTGATTAAAACTAGTGCAACATAACCGCCGGGGCGCGGCGCCGCAATAGTTTCCGACGGCTAGTCAGCCGCGCCCGAGAACGATTTCCGTGACGAACTTCACCCCGGGATAGGCGAGCGTCAGGAACAGGTAGGCCAGCAGCATCAGCCGCGCGGCGCGCCGCCCGGCCAGCCCGCGTGCCCTGTCGACGGCGATCAGAGCGACGATGACGGCGAAGGCGACGAGCGAAAACACCGTCTTGTGGTTGAGCGCCATGAGGCGCCTGCTCTCGACCCATTCGATGGCCATGCCGCTCGCCAGGCCGAGGCCGAGAACCACGGCCGCCATCAGCATGAGCACGCGCTGGACGGATTCGCCGTCGGCCACGGCCGGCAGCAGCGCCGTCAGGCGCGTGGGCCTTCGCGCCTTCATGGCGCGTTCCTGCACGAAGACGGCGGCACCGGCCACGGCGGCGAGCGTGAACAGGGCATAGGTCGTGACCGAAATGGCAATATGCAGGCCGAGCCAGGGCCCGCCCGCGCCGCCCGCCTCCGCCGCCCTCGGGGCATGGGCCCAGATCGTGGCAAGCGCGCCCAGGATGAAAAGATAAGGACCGAGCAGCGCCCCGATCCGCGCCAGCGCCGCGCAGCGCAGGGATCCCAGCGCGTAAAGTGCCAGCGTCGCCGCCACGGTCAGCCACAGGGCCGGCGCCAGGCCGGGCCGCCAGCCGGCGGCAAAGTCCGTCCACGCCACCACCCCGGTTCCGGCCAGCGCCACCAGGAGACCGGCCCAGAAGCGGATTTGCCCGCCCGCGCCGGATGCGGCGCTGGCGAACTGGGCGAGCGCAAATGCGGCAAGCGCCGCCAGGGCGGCGATATTGAGGGCAAGGAGAACCATATGGGCCGGAGTATAGCATCGCAGGCACGGCGGCAAGCGCGGCTTGTGGGGCCGTCCGGCGCGGCACTTGGCACGGCCGCCCGCCGCGATTAGGCTGCCGCAATGATGACCCCCCACCCTTTCCGTTCCCGGCGGGCGCCGCTGCCCCGATGAGCGCGCCGGCCAGAGACACCGCCGCCCTGATCGTCGCCGCCGGACGCGGCAGCCGGTTCGGTTCCGGAACGCCCAAGCAGTATCTCCCGCTCGGCCGCTGGAGCGTGCTGGCGCGCGCCGCGGCGGCCTTCGCCGCCCACCCGCGCGTTTCGACGGTGCGCGTGGTCATCCACGGCGACGACCGCGACCTTTACGAGCGTGCCACGCAGGGGCTCGGGCTGGCCCAGCCCGTGCTTGGCGGACGTCGCAGGCAGGACTCGGTGCGCCTCGGGCTCGAAAGCCTGGGCGACGCCGCGCCGGCCAGGGTCCTCATCCATGACGCGGCGCGGCCTCTGGTCGACGGCGCGCTGATCGACCGCGTCCTCGGCGCGCTCGACGAGTTCGATGCGGCCATCCCGGCGCTCGCCGTCACCGACACCCTCAAGCTCGGCACGGGCGGCATCGTCACCGGAGCCACCCCGCGCGAGGGCGTGTTCCGCGCCCAGACGCCGCAGGGCTTCCGCTTCGCCGCCATCCTCGATGCGCACCGGCGCGCCGAACGCGAGAGCCACGACGAATTCACCGACGACGCCGCCATCGCCGGTTTCGCCGGGATCGAGGTGGCGCTGGTGGCCGGCTCCGAAGCCAACATCAAGATCACCACCGACGACGACCTGGCGCGCACGCGCGCCATCCTCGCCGCCGGCTCCGCCGCCGAGACGCGCACCGGCTTCGGCTTCGACGTACACGCCTTCGACGCGTCCAAGCCCGGCCCGGTGCGGCTCGGCGGCATCGACATCGCGCACGGCCGAGGCCTTGCCGGACATTCGGACGCCGACGTGGCGCTGCACGCGGCGACCGACGCGCTGCTCGGCGCCGTGGCGGCGGGCGACATCGGCGATCACTTCCCGCCGTCGGAGGCGAAATGGAAGAACGCCGATTCGGCGATCTTCCTGCGCCACGCCGCCGAGATCGTCGAGCGCGCGGGCGGGCGCATCGTCCATATCGACATCACCATCGTCTGCGAAGCGCCGAAGATCGCGCCGCAGCGCGACGCCATGCGCGCCCGCATCGCCGCCATCCTCGGTATCGACGCAGCCCGCGTCAGCGTCAAGGCGACGACGACGGAAAAACTCGGCGCCATGGGCCGCGGCGAAGGCATCGCCGCGCAGGCCGTCGCCACCGTCGCGATCGGCGGGGCGTGACATGACCATGCCCCCGATGAAACCTTCGGCCGGGCTGCCCGAAGGCGTCTCCTTCTGGCATCCGGCGACGCTCGTCGCCACCTGGTTCGGCACCGGCCTGCTGCCGAAGATGCCCGGCACCTGGGGCGCGCTCGCCACGCTGCCCGTGGCCTGGGTGCTGGCCGAACGCTTCGGCCCCTGGGCGGTGGCGGCGGCCGGGATACTCGCCGCCGCGCTCGGCCTGTGGGCGTGCAAGGTCTATCTGGCGAAAAGCCCGATCAAGGACCCGGGCGAAATCGTCATCGACGAAGTCGCGGGCCAGTTCATCGCCGCGGCCCCCGCCGGGCTCGACCCCGTGGCCTTCGCCCTGTCCTTCGTGCTGTTTCGCATCTTCGACGTTATGAAGCCGTGGCCGTGCCGGGCGCTCGAACGCCTGCCGGGCGGCGCGGGCGTGATCGCCGACGACATCGCCGCCGGGCTCTATGCGGCGGCGATGGTCAGCCTCTATTTCTTCATCCTGGGCAAGCCAAGTGTATTTCTCTGACGACACCCTGGCGCTTGCGGGGCGCGTGGTCGCCGCGGCACGCGCCACGGGCGCCGCCATCGCGACGGCCGAATCCTGCACCGGCGGGCTGATCGGCGGCGCGATCACGGAGGTGTCCGGCGCCTCGCACGTGTTCATGCGCGGCTTCGTCACCTACGCGAACGAGGCCAAGACCGAAATGCTCGGCGTCGAAGCGGGCCTGATCGCCCGCCACGGCGCGGTCAGCGAAGAAGTGGCGCGCGCGATGGCGGAGGGCGCCCTTCGCGCCGCACGCGTGACGGTGGCCGTCTCCGTCACCGGCATCGCCGGGCCGGGCGGCGGCGAAGCCGCCTTCGTTGCGAGTAGCCGCGCTGGGCGCGGCGGCGGAAGCGCACACAAGCCCGTCGGCCTCGTCCATGTCGCGGTGGCGCGGACGAATGGCGCGACGCTGCACGAACGCCACGTTTTCGCGGGCGACCGCGCGGCGGTGCGCGCCCAGGCGGTGGCGGCCGCGCTCAGGCTTCTGTTGCGCGCGCTGGGTGAAACGGCCTAAAACCGGGCGTGCGCGGCAACGCAACCGGCGCCGCGCAGGGAGAGACGTTTACATGATCGCCTTCAAGCCACTGCCCGCCCTTCCGGTCGATTACCGGGTTTCGCTGCGCAACGTGGTCGGAATCACGTTCCTGACCGCGCTGTTTGCCGTGCTGCTCGGCGCCATCCTGATCCAGCTCGACCCCGCGCTCGGGCCGGAGGGCAAGGACCCGGTCAAGAAGTTCCTGTGGCTGTTCCTTGTGCTTCTCCTCAGCGTCATCGTCGCCACCGGCTATGTGCTGGCTTGGCGCACGCCGCGTCGCTGGGCGATCATCGGCTTCGCCGCGCCAACGGCGCGCTGGGTGCTGATCAGCGTCGCCGTGGGCGCCGTGCTGTTCTTTTTTGCGGAACGCGCCGACGCGCTGCTGCGGCTTGGCATCATCGAAACCATCCGCACCCAGTTCGCGAGCGGGCTTACGACCCAGGTCGGGCTGGTCTCGATCTTCGTGCTGTTCGGGCTGGTGCGGCCGATCACGCTGGAAATCTATTTCCGCGGCGTGCTGCTCAATTTCTTCGTCGGCCGCTTCGGCCAGCAGGCCGGGCTGTTCATCACCTCGCTGCTGTTCGCCGGGCTTTTCTACCAGGCGGGGCAATACGCCAACATGGCGCTCGGCTTCGTCTACGCCCTTGCCTTCGGCCTGCTGTTCCTGCGCTCGGGCTCGCTGTGGAACTCGATCGTCGCCCACGCCACGCTCGGCATCCTGTTCGCCGCGAAGGCGGCGTGGACCTGAGCCGCCAAGGCGGCGTGGGTGTGTGACCCCACTCCCGTATGAGGCCGGAGGCGATGCCCCGGCGACAGGCGACCCGGCGTTGATTTCGGTACGGAAGTATTATTCAAAATCAGTGACATGGTTCGAATCAACGGCGCCCGGCAAAGGCCCGTTTATTATGAGTTTATGTAGTTTATAAAATATTTGTAAACTGACTAAACTTAATATAATTTTCCGACATGGACCCGGTCAAAAATCCCTACGCGCCCGGCGCCGGCACGCCTCCGCCCGAACTCGCCGGACGCGACGAATTGCGGGAACTCATCCGGATCGCGTTGGAGCGGGTGCGCGCGGGCCGTCCCACGAAAAGCGTCCTCATGACCGGCCTGCGCGGCGTCGGCAAGACCGTCCTGCTCGACCGGATGCGCGACGACGCGGAAGCGTCCGGCATCCACACGATCCGCGTGGAAGCGCCCGAAAGCCGTTCGCTTCCGGCCATATTGGCCCCGCAGTTACGCCAGGCGTTGCTGCGACTCTCGCATATCGCCAAGGCACGAGAGGTCGCTCAACGCGCCCTGCGCGGGCTGGCCGGATTCGCCAAGGCTCTCAAGGTAAAATATGCGGACATCGAGGTGGGGTTCGACTTCGACCCGGAACCCGGACTGGCGGACAACGGCGACCTCGAACACGATTTGCAGGCCCTGCTGGAAGTGACGGGCATAGCCGCCCGGGAAGCCGGAACGGCGCTCGCCATGTTCGTCGACGAACTTCAGTACGTCGCGGAAGATGAACTGGCGGCGCTGATTACCGCGCTGCATCGCACGGCGCAGCGGGGATTGCCCGTCGTCCTCGTGGGCGCGGGCCTGCCGCAATTGCCGGGACGGATGGGCCGGGCGAAATCTTATGCCGAAAGGCTGTTCGAATTCCCGCAAGTCGGGCCGCTTTCGCGCGAAGCCGCATTCACCGCGATCGCCAAGCCCGCGCGCGACGAAGGGGTGGAAATCACGGACGATGCGTTGCAACGTATTTTTGACGAAACGCGCGGCTATCCCTATTTCCTCCAGGAATGGGGAAAACACGCATGGGAAACGGCCCGGACATCTCCGATAACCCTGGACGACGTCGAGCGCGCCTCGACCGCCGCCATCGCAGCCCTGGATGAAAGTTTCTTCCGCGTCCGGTTCGACCGGTTGACCCCGTCGGAAAAGAAATATCTCCGGGCCATGGCGGAACTCGGGCCGGGGCCGCATCGTTCGGGCGATATCGCCGATCAGCTCGAAAGAGACGTCAGGACGCTGGGCCCGACCCGCAATCAGTTGATCGCAAAAGGCATGATCTGGAGTCCCAGTCACGGCGATACGGCCTTCACCGTTCCGCTCTTCGATGCGTTCATGCGCCGGATAATGCCCGGCGATCAGTGGAAATGAATCGTGATGCCACGCGGGATTCTTGTTCGCGTGGAAGCGTATTCGTCTGAAACTTCCGGATTGTGACCGGAAGACGGTCCGGCCCGCCCCCCCCGTCACACCCACCCCTGGCTTTTCGCCGCGACCCAGACGAGGCGCAGCGCCAGCGCCGTCAGCACCAGCTTGAAGATCAGGCGGAAGTCGCGCTCCTTCATGCGGTCGAGCGTGATGCCCCCCAGCCAGTTGCCGGCGAGCGCGCCCGCGATCATGGCGACGATCAGGGGCGCGTAGGGCCACATGGCGAAGCCGAGCACGCTGAAGGCCGCGAGCTTGCAGACGTGGACCAGCGTCATCAGGGCGGCGAGCGTCGAGACGTGATTGCGCCGGTCCGGACTGGCCGAGGCGACGAAGGGCGCCACCAGCACCCCGGTCGCCGAAACGAACACGCCGACGAAGGTGGCGACGAAGCCGAGCACGCCGAAGCGCCGCCCTTCCGAGCCGACGCGCCCCATGTTCGGCATCCACGTCACCAGCAGCATGAACACGCCGAGAAGCCCTTGCAGGATCGCCGTCGGCAGCGCGACGAAGATCTTGGCGCCCGCCGCCGCGCCGATGACGGCGCCGATGCCGAATGGCAGCAGCGTGCCGCGCAGCACGTAGCGCCACATCATCGCGGTGCGCCCCGCCCCGTTGCCCAGCTGCACGAAGGTATGGATCGGCACGAAGACCGAAGGCGGATAGACCATGGCGAGCAGGCCGATCAGGATCAGCCCGCCGGCCGCGCCGGCGACGATGCCGATCCAGGCGGCGGCGACGGAGGCGCCGACGAAGGCCGCGAAAAGCCACTCGCTGGTGGCGGGAACGCCAAGGAAGGATTCGGACATGGAAACTCCGGGGAACTCCGGACCGGGGTTCCCCTCGTACATCCTAAGTCCCCTCGCCGCCAGCGGATTCCGCCGGCCACGGCGGACCACGCGACCGCGCGTTATCTGCGTGAAATACTTATGGAAAATCAGCTCGCCCCTTGACGCTGCCGGGCGGTCATGGCCCCATCGCGCATCGGTCCGCCACGGACCGGACAACTTTCAGGGAGCCGTCATGATCCTCACGACTTTCATCCGCTTCGCCGCCGCCGCCGGCGTCGCTTTCGCCCTTGCCGCCGGCCCGGCGCAGGCCGCCGACATCATCGCCGACTGGGGCCAGGCCAAAGCGCCCAAGGCACCCGCCCTCAAGCAGGTCACGGCGAGCGCCAAGGACACCGCGCTGGTGGTCATGGACCTGCAGACCAACAGCTGCAACATGGAACGCAGGCCGCGCTGCGTCGCCTCGATCCCCAAGGTGAAGGCGCTGCTGGAGCGCGCCCGCGCCAAGGGCATGCCGGTGGTCTACGCCTTCACATCGACCGGCTCGTTCGACAACTTCATCAAGGACGTCACCACGGTCGGCAACGAGCCCTCCGTCAAGGCGAGCGTCGACAAGTTCCACAAGACCGAACTCGAGAACATCCTCAAGTCGAAGGGCGTAAAGACCGTCATTCTGGTCGGCACCGCCGCCGAAGGCGCCGTGCTCGGCACCGCGACGGGCGCCGCCATGCGCGGCTTCAAGGTGATCGTGCCGGTCGACGGCATGTCGTCGGACGCCTATGCCGAACAGTACACGGCGATCTACCTGACGAAGTCGCCCGGCACCGCCAAGGCGACGATGCTGACGCGCAGCGACATGATCACGATCAACTAGATCGGGTCACGCAAAACAAGCCCGCCGGCCCCGAAACGGGACCGGCGGGTTTTTTCATTTCCGAACAAGAAGCGTTGATCAGAACCAGAACCGCAGGCCGGCGACGATGGCGAATTCGCTGTCGGTTTCGCCGTCCGCCCGCGCCCGCACCGCGCTTTCGCCCAGCTTGCGGTGCCAGTTGATCCCGACATAGGGGGCGAATTCGCGGCGGATCTCGTAGCGCAGGCGCAGGCCCAGTTCGATATCGCCAAGCCCCTTGCCCTGATCGTATTCGGGCACGTCGCGGGCATGGAGGTTCATCTCGGCCGAGGGTTCCAGCACCAGGCGCTGGGTCAGCAGGAAATCGGTCTCCGCCTTGAGGCGGGCGGATACGTCGCCCTTCTCGCTGACGAAGAGCGCGAGATCGGTCTCGATGAAGTACTTCGCCATACCCTTGAGGCCGATGACCCCGTAGGTGCGTTCCGGTTCGGGGCGGAAGTCGTGGCGCAGGCCCGCCTGCAAATCGAAGAAGTCCGAGATCATGCGGCTGTAGAGCGCCTGGGTCTCGATCTTTTCGGCCTTGCCGCGGACGGGTGCTTCGCCTTCGGTCTTGAACCACAGCTTGTCGGTGTCGGTGCCGATCCAGCCCTGGGCGTCCCAGACCCGGGCATCGGCGCCCTTGCGGGCGCGATGCTCGAGCTTTTCGACCTCGAAGTAGCTGACCACCATGTCGTCCATGTCGGCCGCGCGCGCCTGCGGCATGGCGAGACCGAGGCCGAGGGCGGCGACGGCGGCGAGAGGGAGAACGATCCGGTTCATCGCGCCGCCTCCCCGACCTGAGCCGCCCTCGGCTCGACGATCACCTTCTGCATCATGCCCGAAGCCATGTGGAACAGCAGATGGCAGTGGAACGCCCATTCGCCGGTGGCATCGGCCGGGACGTCGGCGTTGATCGTCATGCCCGGCGCCACGTTAATGACGTGCTTGAGCGGGCTGAACCGGCCTGTGCCGTTGTCGAGCTGCATCCACATCCCGTGCAGGTGCATGGGATGGGCCATCATCGTTTCGTTGACGAACTTGAAGCGCACGCGCTCGCCGTGGCGCAGCCGGATCGGTTCGGCTTCCGAGAACTTCTTGCCGTTGATGGTCCAGATGTAGCGTTCCATGTTGCCGCCGAGCCGGATTTCGATCTCGCGGTCGGGCTTGCGGTAGTCCTTCCACGGACGCATCGCGCGCAGGTCGCCGTAGACGAGGAACTTCTCGCCCCTGGTCTTTTCCGGCGCGAGCCCGCTGCCCGGCGCGTATTCCGACATCGGCCCCATGACGTGGCCCGCGTGCGGATCGGCACCCGGTTTCGCGGCGGCGGCGGAGCCGCCTTTATTTTGAGGAGCCGTGCTTGGCGCGGCGGCGGCGGAGCCGCCTTTATTTTGAGGAGCCGTGCTTGGCGCGGCGGCGGCGGGCGCCATGACGTGTCCGGCATGATCGCCGCCCATGCCCATGTCGGCCATGGTGAGCAGCGGCCGGGGCGACATCGGCGGCACTTCTGCGCTCATGCCTTCGCGCGGGGCGAGCGTGGCGCGCGCGGCACCCGTCCGATCCATGCTTTCGGCCATGATCGTATAGGCGCGGTCGTCCTTCGGCTGGACGATGACGTCGTAGGTTTCAGCCACCGCGATGCGGAAGCGGTCGACGGGCATCGGCAGCACGTCGTTGCCGTCGGCCTGCACCACCGTCATCTTGAGGCCGGGGATGCGCACGTCGAAGTACGTCATGGCCGAGCCGTTGATGAAGCGCAGCCGCACCCGTTCGCCCGGCTTGAACAGGCCGGTCCAGTTCTGCGCGGGCGTCCTGCCGTTGGCGAGGAAGTGATAGCCCGTGACGTCGGCGATGTCGGTCGGCGCCATGCGCATCTCGCCCCACTCCATGCGGTCGCGCAATGCGGCGGCAAGGCCCTGCTTCTTCGCATCGTCGAACAAGGTGCCGAGCGTGCGCTGATTGTAGTTGTAGTAGTCGCTCTTGACCTTGAGCTTGCGCAGCACCGATTCGGGCTTCTCGTCGGTCCAGTCCGACAGCATCACCACGTAGTCGCGGTCGTAACGGTAGGGCTCCTTCTTCGCCGGCTCGATCACCAGCGGGCCGTAGACGCCCGACTGTTCCTGCAAGCCGGAATGGCTGTGATACCAGTAGGTGCCGCTCTGCCTGACCTTGAAGCGGTAGGTGAAGGTCTCGCCGGGCCGGATGCCGGGAAAGCTGAATCCCGGCACGCCGTCCATCTCGGGCGGCAGCAGGATGCCGTGCCAGTGGAGCGATGTGTCGTGCTTCATCCGGTTGGTGACGTTGACGACCACGTCCTCGCCTTCCCTGAAGCGCAGGGTCGGACCCGGGATCTGGTCGTTGATGGCCATGGCCTCGCGCTCTTCGCCCGAAAAATTCACGGTCTTGGGCGCGATGGTCAGGTCGTAGGTGCCCGCCGTCGCGGGCGAAGCCAGCGCGGCGAGCGCGAGCCCCGCCGCGACGAGGAGCCGCAGGCGTTCGAAAATCGTTTTCATGTCGCGATCCCCGTTCCGCCGCGTTACTTCGCGAACCTGAATTCGCCGACCATGCCCGCCTGGTAGTGGCCGGGCACGTTGCAGGCGAATTCGAGCTTCATCGGCCTGGCGAACTTCCAGATCATCTCGGCCGTCTTGCCCGGCTCGACCAGCACGCTGTTGGGGTCGTCGTGCTTCATGTTCTTCATTTCCGGGCTCATGGCCGAGTGATCCATCTTCATCTTTTCCTGGTCGATGCCGGTCGGCGTCAGCATGCCCATCTCCATCATCGCCATCATTTCCTTCTGGTGGCCGGCATGGGAGCCGGGCGTGCCGATGTTGAACTCGTGCAGCAGTTCGCCCTCGTTCTTCACGACGAAGCGCACGGTTTCCCCGGCCCGCACGGAGATTTCGGGCATGTCGTAGCTGTTGTCCTTCATGACGACGGTGATGGTGCGTTTGACATCGGCGGCCTTGCCGGGCACGCCGAAGGCCGGGCTGTGGCCGTGGCCTTCGTCGGCGAAGGCGGGCGCGGCGGCGGCGGAGCCGCCTTTATGTTGAGGAGCCGCGCTTAGCGCGGCGGCGGCGGCGAGAACGATGGCGAAAGCGGTGACGAACTTGTTCATGTGATGAACTCCTCGGTTCATGGACCCGCGCAAGCGCAGGGCGCACGATGGCGCACGCGCACACGGGAACGGATTACGACGAAATCTCGAAGGGGAAGGTCAGGAACGCGCGTGGATGCGCGGGACCGGCGGCTCGCGCTCGGGCGTGGCGGCGATCAGCATGTGTTCGGGCGCGGCCGGCCACGGGCTGCCGCCGAACTCGGCGGGACCGACCGCATCGGTCTCCGCATGGAACAGCGGCGTGCACGACACCATGTCCCCGCACTGCGTCGCATCACCCTGCCCGCCGTGATGCCTGCTGTGGGCGGGCGAAAGAGGCGCCGCGGGCGCGGCATCCACCCCCGCGTCGAGCGCGGATTCCGACACCCCCGCGTCAACCGCGGCTTTGGACAACGCCCCATGGGCGACGCCGTGCGCGTAGCTCGGCGCGGCGATCAGCAGGAAAGCCAGAAGTGCGAACAGGAAACGCAGCATTCGTCGCTCGGGTCGGGCGGGCCATATGTGGCCCATATCTGAACAGGCACAATGACTACCATGTGCCGGTCGGCACAATGACTACCGTGTGCCAGTTGGCGCAATGACTACCGTGTGCCAGCCGGCACAACGATTACCAGTTTCGACGTCCGCTGTCATGGGGAACATCGCGGAGCGTAATCGCCGAACAGGGACCGCCCACCCCAGAACCTGGCGCGTCGCGCGCCCGATCGGGCGCGCTCCGACGCGCTATCTTGTCGGTGGCGAGCAACTCTTCCGCGATCAGATTAGCCATCTGATCGCGGGCTGATCGCGGGTTGCTCTACGGCGTCACCGTGAACGGCGCCACCATCCCGGCCGCGTAATGGCCGGGCAGGTTGCAGATCAGCAGGTAGTTTCCGGCGGCCAGCGTCACTTCGAGGATTTTCTCCGCGCCCGGCTTGATGTCCTCGACCTCGCCCTTCTCGCGCGCCTTGTCGATCTTCACCTTGGCGGTCTTGTAGTCGTAGGGCAGCGGCGCGTTGACGTCGTCGACCGCCACGATTTCCAGTTCGTGATCGATGCTGGCCGAGTAGTTCGCCACCTCGAAGCGGATCTTGCCGGCCTTGGCCGAGGACCTGGTCATGCGCACCGACATCATGCCCATGCCCATCATGCCCGGTCCCATCATGTGGCCGGCCATCCAGCCGGGGCCCCAGTTGCCGCCCCAGTTCCAGCCCGGGCCCATCATGCCGGGACCGAAGCCGCCCGAACCCTGCTGGCCGCCCGGCCCCATCATGCCGGGGCCGACCTGGCCTGGACCCGGCTGGCCCGGGCCGCGGCTACCGGGCGCCAGTTCCCCGGTCGGCGCGCGGTTGCCCCACGGGCCCCAGCCCATGCGGCCCGGCCCCATGCCGGGACCTGCGATCGAACTCATGTCGAGGAGCGCGACCTTGACGGTCTCCTGCGCCGCCGCGGGTTGCGCGGATACGGCACAGGCAGCGAGAAACGCGAAGGCGCTGAAAAGAGCGCGGGCGAAGAAAACACGGCCAAAGAAAGCACGGCCAAAAAAAGAACGGGTGGAACTGCGCATGACGGTTCTCCCTTGTTGCATATGAATATGTTCGGAAAATCTATCTTGCAAGCATGCGCCCGGATCGCCGCCGATTCAAGGGCCGCGCGCGCGAAGGGCGGCCTGCACCGCGTTTTCAAGCGCCTGCAGGAAATTCGACCGGTCGCGCGCGGAAAACGCCGGGCCGCCGCCCCGGATTTCGCCGCTATCGCGCAGATGCGCCATCAATTCGCGCATGGCGAGCGCGTTGCCTATGCCCGATTCGGTAAACGGCCGGCCGGTGTGACCGATCACCCGCGCCCCCTTTTCCAGGCAACGCGCGGCGAGCGGAATGTCGGCCGTCACCGCGATGTCGGCGCTTGTGATGTGTTCGGCGATCCAGTCGTCGGCGGCGTCGAGCCCTTCGCCCACCACGACGCGGTTGATCAGCGGGTTGTCGCCGCCGCCGCCCACGCGCAACCAGGTGTTGCCGACGAAATGCACGCGCAAGCCGTGGCGCGTGGCGACGCGCAGCACTTCGTCCTTCACCGGACAGGCATCGCCGTCGACGTAAATTTCAGGCACCGCCGGCGGACCCGTAGAGTTTTGCCGCGCGCGCCTCGAACGCGGCGATCATGCGCCGCTGGGCGTCATCAAAAAAGGCGCCCATCATCTTTTCCAGAAGCGCGGAGCGGAATTCGAAGGCGACGTGGAATTCGAGCCGCGTGCCCGCGCCTTCGGGTATGAACCGCCAGCGGTTTTCCATGCGGCGCATCGGCCCCTTGACGTATTCGACCGAAATTTGCGGCGGGTCCGCCGCGGGCGAGAGCGTGACGCGCGAGGTGAAGGTCTCGCGGAAGATGCGGGTGCCGACGATGAGATCGGCCATGACGATTTCGTTCGCGCCCTGTTTCGTCCGCGCGCCGACGCGCGCGCCGAGGCACCACGGCAGGAATTCGGGATACTTCGCGATGTCGGCGACGAGATCGAAGAGCTGGCGCGGGCCGTACGGCAGGAGCCGGCTGTCGTCGAAGCCGTGCACGGGTATCTAGCGCCCGCGCGCGAGCTTTTCCTCTCGCGCGGCGCGCAGCTTGAAGAAGTCTTCGGCGGCGAAGTAGCTGGAACGGGTCAGGGGCGATGACGACACCAGCAGGAAGCCCTTGGCCCGCGCCGCGGCGGCATAGGCGTTGAATTCGTCGGGCGTCACGAAGCGTTCCACCGCGATATGACGAAGGGTGGGCTGAAGATACTGGCCGATGGTGATGAAATCGACGTCGGCGGCGCGCAGGTCGTCCATCACCTGAAGGACCTCCTCGCGCTCCTCGCCGAGGCCCGCCATCAGGCCGGACTTGGTGAAGATCGAGGGATCGAGTTCCTTGACGCGGTCGAGCAGCTTCAGCGAATGGAAATAGCGCGCGCCGGGGCGCACGGTGGCGTAAAGGCGCGGCACGGTTTCGAGGTTGTGGTTGTAGACGTCGGGTTTCGCCGCCACCACCGCCTCGATCGCGCCGTCCTTCCGAAGGAAATCGGGCGT
This sequence comes from Alphaproteobacteria bacterium, assembly GCA_964229575.1. Taxonomy (GTDB): domain Bacteria; phylum Pseudomonadota; class Alphaproteobacteria; order SMXQ01; family SMXQ01; genus WHSO01. The sequence goes on along the minus strand of CAXRES010000059.1, from coordinate 26,475 downwards.
CAGCACTTCGATGGTGGTTTTGGGCGAGGTTTCGCGGATGCGTGCGATGCATTTGACGAACTGCGCCGCGCCGCCGTCGTCCAGATCATCGCGGTCGACCGAGGTGATCACCACGTGTTCGAGGCCGAGCGCGGCCACCGCCTCGGCCAGGTGCTCGGGCTCGTGCGGGTCGATCGCCAGCGGCTTGCCGGTCTTGATGTTGCAGAAGGCGCAGGCGCGCGTGCAGGTGTCGCCCAGGATCATCACCGTGGCGTGGCCCTTGGCCCAGCACTGGCCGATGTTGGGACAGGCGGCTTCCTCGCACACCGTGTGCAGCTTGAGATCGCGCATCAGCTTGCGCGTCGCGTGGTACTCGGGCGAGGTCGGCGCCTTGACGCGGATCCAGTCCGGCTTCGGCCGGCGCACCGTCCCGGGCGTCGCGGGTTCGTTGAGGTTGTGAACCTTGCTCATCGTGCCCTAGATGTGGAGAACCCGGCCGTAAGCGTCAAGCACCGACTCGTGCATCATTTCCGACAGCGTCGGATGCGGGAAGACGGTCGCCATCAGCTCGGCCTCGGTCGTTTCCAGCGTGCGCGCCACGGCGAAGCCCTGGATCAGCTCGGTCACCTCGGCGCCGATCATGTGCGCGCCGAGCAACTGGCCGGTCCTCGCGTCGAACACGGTCTTGATCAGGCCCTCGGCCTCGCCCAGCGCGATCGCCTTGCCGTTGCCGATGAAGGGGAACCGGCCGACCTTGACGGTGAAGCCCTTTTCCCTGGCCCTGGCCTCGGTCAGGCCGACGGAAGCGACCTGCGGACGGCAATAGGTGCAGCCCGGGATGTTGCCGGCGTCCAGCGGATGCACCCCGGCGACGCCCGCGATCTTTTCCACCGCCACCACGCCCTCGTGGCTCGCCTTGTGCGCGAGCCACGGCGGGCCGGCGAGGTCGCCGATGGCCCAGACGCCGGGTTCGGCCGTGGCGCCCCACTTGTCGATGACGACATGGCCCTTCTCGACCTTGACCTTCGTCGTTTCGAGGCCGAGGTCCTCGACATTTCCGGTGATGCCGACGGCGAGGATGACGCGCTCGAAGCTGTGCTTTTCGGCCTTGGCCCCTTTCGGCTCGATCTCGGCCGTCACCGCACCCTTCTCCACCCTGAGCGATTTCACGGTGGTCGAGGTCATGACGGTCATGCCCTGCTTTTTGAAGGCCTTTTCGGCGAAGGCCGAGATGTCGGCGTCCTCCACCGGCAGGACGCGGTCCATCACCTCGACCACGGTGACCTGGGAGCCGAGCGTCGCATAGAAGCTGGCGAACTCGATGCCGATGGCGCCCGAACCGATGACCAGCAACGACTTCGGCAGGCTGTCGGGCACCATCGCTTCGCGGTAGGTGACGATGTGTTTGCCGTCGGGTTCGAGCCCCGGCAGCGTGCGGGCGCGCGCGCCGGTCGCGAGGATCACGTTTTTCGCGGTGAGCGCGGCAAGCCGCTTGCCGTCCTTGTCCGTCACCGCGACCTTGCGCAGGCCACCGGCCGTACCGTCGAGCCGCGCATGGCCGTCGACCACGGCGATCCTGTTCTTCTTCATCAGGCCGGCGACGCCCTTCGACAGTTGCCCGGCGACGGCGCGCGAACGTTCGACGATCTTTTTCAGATCGATGCCCTCGAGCTTCGCCTTGATGCCGAAATCGCCGGCATGTTCGACCAGGTGCTTGATTTCGGAGGAACGCAGCAGCGCCTTCGTCGGGATGCAGCCCCAGTTGAGGCAGATGCCACCCATGTGGGCGCGCTCCACCACGCAGGTCCTGAGGCCCAGCTGCGCGGCGCGGATCGCCGCGACATCGCCGCCGGGCCCGCCGCCGATGACGATGAGGTCGAAGGATGTGTCGGCCACGAGGCTCTCCCTTTCAGGCACTAGAGGATCAGACGGACGGGATGCTCGATCAGCTCGCGGATGGCGCCGAGCAGCTTCGCACCGAGCGCGCCGTCGACGACACGATGATCGCAGGACAATGTCAGCGTCATCATCGTGGCCACGGCCAGTTTCCCGTCGCGCACGACCGCGCGGTCCTCGCCCGCGCCGACGGCAAGGATCGCGCCCTGCGGCGGGTTGATGATGGCGGCGAATTCGCGCACGCCGAACATGCCCATGTTGGAAACGGAGAACGTGCCGCCCTGGTATTCCTCGGGCAGGAGCTTGCCCACGCGGGCGCGCGCGCCAAGGTCCTTCATCTCCGCCGAGATGGCGGCGAGGCCCTTGCGGTCGGCCGCCTTGACGATGGGCGTGATCAGCCCGCCCGCGTCGGTGGCCACCGCCACGGAAATATCCGCGGCGTCATGGTAGCGGATGCCGTCCTCGCCCCACGAGGCGTTGGCCTCCGGCACCTTCTTGAGCGCGAGCGCCGAGGCGCGCAGGACGAAATCGTTGACCGAGACCTTGAGGCTTTCGTCGGTGTCGTTGATCTCCTTGCGAAGCGCCAGCAGCGCGCCGATGTCGCAATCCATCGTGACGTAGAAATGCGGCACGGTCTGCTTCGATTCGAGCAGCCTGCGCGCGATCACCTTGCGCATGGAGGAGTTGGGCACGACGCGGGAAGACGCGGGGCCGAACTTCTGCCCCATTCCGGCGAAGATGCCGCCGGTCGCCGCCGCCGCCCCGCCCGAGGCGACGAAGGCGTCCACGTCGGCGCGAATGATGCGCCCGTGCGGGCCCGTACCGGTGACGCGCGAAATGTCGATGCCGGCATCCCTGGCGACGCGGCGCGCCAGCGGCGATGCGAACACCCGCCCGCCCGACGGCGCGGCAGGGGCAACAGGACGGGCGGCGGGCGGCGCCGGCCTCGCCACGGGTGCGGCAGGCGCCGACGCCGGAGCGGCGGGCTTCGCCGGCGCAGGAGCCGCCGGCGCGGCTGCGGGCTTCGCGACAGGTGCTGCGGCAGCGGCTTTCGCCGCGCCATCCAGCGCCGACTTGTCCTCGCCTTCTTCCAGCAGGAGCGCGATCGGCGCGTTGACGGCGACGCCTTCGGTGCCGGCCTTGACGAGAATCCGCCCGAGCGTGCCTTCGTCCACCGCTTCGACTTCCATCGTCGCCTTGTCGGTCTCGATTTCCGCCAGAACGTCGCCCGAGCGAACCTTGTCGCCCTCCTTTTTCTTCCAGGCGGCGATCTTGCCTTCGGTCATGGTCGGCGACAGCGCCGGCATCTTGATGGTGATGGGCATGAGCCGCCTCCTCAACCGCGATGGGTGACGTCGCGGATCGCCGCGATGACGTCGTCGGTGCAGGGCAGCGCCAGGCGTTCCAGATTCGCCGCATAGGGCAGCGGCACGTCGGCGGCGCAGACGCGCTTGAGCGGCGCATCGAGGTGATCGAACGCTTCCTCCATGATGCGCGCGGCGATTTCCGCGCCGATGCCGGCGTAGGGCCAGCCTTCTTCCACCGTGACGATGCGGTTGGTCTTGGCGACGGAGCGCACGATGGTTTCGCTATCGAGCGGGCGCAGCGTCCGCAGGTCGATGACCTCGACCGAGATGCCCTCGGCGGCGAGCCTGTCGGCCGCTTCCAACGCGTAATCGAGCGGGCGCGAGAAACCGACGACGGTGACGTCCGTACCCTCGCGCAGCACGCGGGCCTTGCCGATGGGCACGGTGAAGTCGGGATCGACCGGCACTTCCCCCGGCCGGCCGTAGAGGATTTCGTTTTCGAGGAAGATCACAGGAGTGGGATCGCGGATCGCGGCCTTGAGCAGGCCCTTGGCGTCGTCGGCCGAATAGGGCGAAACGACCTTGAGACCCGGAATGTGCGCGAACCACGAGGCGAAGCACTGCGAGTGCTGGGCGCCGACGCGGGAGGCGGCGCCGTTGGCCCCGCGAAACACCATGTGGCACTGGATCTGGCCGCCCGACATGTAGAGCGTCTTGGCGGCGGAGTTGATCAGGTGATCCATCGCCTGCATGGAGAAGTTGAAGGTCATGAACTCGACGATCGGCTTGAGGCCCGAAAACGCCGCGCCGACGGCGAGGCCGGTGAAGCCCTGCTCGGTGATCGGGGTGTCGACGACCCGCTGGTGGCCGAACTCGTCGAGCAGGCCCTGGCTCACCTTGTAGGCGCCCTGGTATTCGGCGACTTCCTCGCCCATCAGGAAGACATCCTTGTCGCGGCGCATTTCCTCGGCCATCGCGTCGCGCAGGGCCTCGCGCACGGTGATCGTCGCGGTGTTCTGATAGAAGCGCGGATCGGCATCGGCCGGTGCGCCGACGGCGGGGGCCGCCGGACGGGCGTCCGAAGCCTTGGCGGCGACGGGCACCGCGGGCGCTTCGGCGGGCGCGTCGCTCTTCTTCGCCGCGGGCTTCGACGCCGCAAGCGCCGAAGCGTCCTCGCCCTCTTCCAGCAGCGTGGCGATTTCGGTGTTCACGGCGACGCCTTCTGTGCCGGCCGCGACGAGGATGCGGCCGATGGTGCCTTCGTCGACCGCTTCGACTTCCATCGTCGCCTTGTCGGTCTCGATCTCGGCCAGCACGTCGCCGGCGCGGACCTTGTCGCCTTCCCTCTTCTTCCAGGCGGCGATCTTGCCTTCGGTCATGGTCGGCGACAGCGCCGGCATCAAAACGGGAATCGCCATCGCTCAGGCCTCCAGCAAAACGTCGGTATAGAGTTCTTCGGGCGCCGGTTCCGCGTCGGTCACGGCGAAATCGGCGGCGGCGGTGACGATCTTCTTCACTTCGTTGTCGATCTTCTTGAGATCGTCCGCCTTGGCGTAGTTGTTCTCGAACAGGATGTCGGACAGGTGATCGATGGGGTCCCTCTCCTCGCGCACCTTCTGCACCTCCTCGCGCGTTCGGTAGCGCGCCGGGTCGGACATCGAATGACCGCGGTAGCGGTAGGTTTCCATCTGCAGGATATAGGGGCCCTTGCCGGCCCGCGCATGGGCGACGGCTTCGGCGCCGGCGGCGTGGACGGCGAGGATGTCCATGCCGTCGACCTTGCGGCCGGGAATGCCGAACGGTTCGCCGCGCTTGTAGAAGTCGGGGCTGGCCGAGGCGCGGGCGACGGAGGTGCCCATGCCGTACTGGTTGTTCTCGACGATGAAGATGCAGGGCAGCTTCCACAGCGCCGCCATGTTGAAGCTCTCTATCACCTGGCCCTGGTTGGCCGCGCCGTCGCCGTAATAGGTGAGCGACACGCGGTCGTTGCCCCGGTAACGGTTGGCGAAGGCGAGCCCGGCACCGACCGGCACGCTGGCGCCGACGATGCCGTGGCCGCCGTAGAAGTTCTCCTTCTTGGAGAACATGTGCATCGAGCCGCCCTTGCCCTTGGAATAGCCACCCCGGCGTCCGGTGAGTTCGGCCATGACGCCCTTGGGATCCATGCCGCAGGCCAGCATATGACCGTGGTCGCGGTAGGTGGTCACCACCGCGTCGTCGCGGGTGATGTTGGCCTGCATGCCGATGACCACCGCTTCCTGGCCGATGTAGAGGTGGCAGAAGCCGGCGATCTGGCCCTGGCCGTAGAGCTGGCCCGCCTTTTCCTCGAACCGCCGGATCAACAGCATGTCGCGGTACATGGACAGCAGCTCGGACTTGCCGAGGCTGACCTTGGCGGGCGGGGCGGCCAGGCGGCGCTTGCCCCCCGTGGATTTCGCTGAAGCGGATTTGGCGGGGACGGATTTCGCGGCGCGAGCCATGGGGGCGATTTCCTCGTCGATGTGGACCGGGTGGGCGGATAGGGACGGTAAACGATACACCCGAATCATCGGCTTCGGAAAGTCGTGAAAAACATTAGAATTCAATGGGATGTTTAAATTTAACTTACTTTTAGTTAATTGTATAAAATTCGATCCTTTTCGCCCCCTGCCGGCGCAATTTTCAGGCCCGGGAACGGCCGAATTACGCAAGGAAAAGATTCGCGGCACGGCAGGCGCGGCGCAGCCACGGGCCGGCGTCACCCGAGGGCGTCAGGTCGGAAACTCAGCGGGATATGCGGATCAGCAGGCCGTTGTGCGTGGTGACGGCCGCAGGCGGGGCAACATCGGTCGGCGCGCTGATCGGGCTGAACTCCGCGGTTCGGCCGCCGATCAGGACGTCGTCGGGATGGACGTAGCCGAGCATGACGCGGGTGCGTTCTTCGAGCAGGTCGGCGTCGAGACTGCCCGGCTGCATGAGACGGACCTTGGATTCGAGGGCGGCGCGCTGGCCCGAGATGCGGGCGTGTTCGAGCCGTGCCTCGTCCACCTGCTGGCCGAGCTTGATCCAGGCCAGGAGTCCGCGGTCGCCCTGCACGGCGTGATAGGCGAAATAGGCGAACACGGTGGCGGCCATCACCGGCCCGATGATGAGCTTCGCCCGCGTCCTGATGTGCCCAAGCAATGTCATGGGGCGCAGAGAATCACAGCGGATTCCCGAGCGTCAAGAAAAAAGAATCAATTGAATCTGGAATCTAGGATGGAGTCTTCGAATCAAGAATCAGCTTGTTCTCGGAACGTTCACTGATTCCTGATTCTTTTATTTCACGCCCCGATTCTTTTGTTGCGTCGGGCTAGCGCCCGAGCGCGTCCCGGCCCGCATAGCGGCCCATCGGATCGAGCATTTCCTCGATACGGATGAGCTGGTTGTACTTGGCCAGACGGTCGGAGCGGGCGAGCGAGCCGGTCTTGATCTGGCCGCAGTTGGTGGCGACCGCGAGATCGGCGATGGTGGAATCCTCGGTTTCGCCCGAACGGTGCGACATGACGGCGCGGTAGCCCGCCTTGTGCGCCATCTCGACCGCTTCCAGGGTTTCCGACAGCGTGCCGATCTGGTTGACCTTGACGAGGATGGCGTTGGCGACGCCCTTCCTGATGCCGTCGGCCAGCCGCTTGGGGTTGGTCACGAACAGGTCGTCGCCGACCAGCTGCACCTTGGAGCCGAGTTCATCGGTCAACGCCTTCCAGCCCGCCCAGTCGTCTTCCGCCATGCCGTCCTCGATCGAGCTGATCGGATAATTCTTCACGAGACCGGCGAGATACTTGACCATGCCGTCGGACGAAAGCGTCTTGCCCTCGCCTTCCAGCACATACTTGCCCTTCTTGTAGAACTCGGTCGAGGCGGCATCGAGGGCCAGAACGACGTCGGAACCGGCCTTGAATCCGGCCTGCTTCACCGCCTTCATGATGAAATCGAGAGCGGCATCGGCGGAAGCGAGGTTGGGCGCGAAGCCACCTTCGTCGCCCACGCCCGTCACATGGCCCGCCTGCTTCAGGTTGGCGGCGAGAGCGTGGAAAATTTCCGCGCCCCAGCGCACGGCATCGGCCATCGAGGGCGCGCCCACCGGCATGACCATGAATTCCTGGATGTCGATGGGATTGGCCGCGTGCGCGCCGCCGTTGATGATGTTCATCATCGGCACCGGCAGGGTGCGCGCATGTGCGCCGCCGACGTAGGAAAAGAGCGGCAGGCCCGACTGGGCAGCCGCCGCCTTGGCCGCGGCCAGGCTGACGCCGAGGATGGCGTTGGCGCCGAGGCGCGCCTTGTTGGGCGTGCCGTCCAGCTCGATCATCGTCTGGTCGATGGCCAGCTGGTTTTCGGCGTCCATGCCGGCCAGCGCGTCGAAGATTTCGCCGTTCACCGAGGCCACGGCCTTCTTCACGCCCTTGCCGCCGTAACGCTTCTTGTCGCCGTCGCGCAGCTCCACCGCTTCGTGGGCGCCGGTCGAGGCGCCCGACGGCACCGCGGCGCGACCCATCACGCCGGTTTCCAGCACGACATCCACTTCGACGGTGGGGTTGCCGCGGGAATCGAGGATTTCACGGGCGAGGATATCGGCGATTTCGGTCATGGGACGCGGCTCCGGAAACGGGTTCGATGGGGGCGAATACGGGACGAAAAAGACGCGGGAAAAACGATGTGCGGGACTTAAAGGGACTTCGCGATGCGGTCAATGTCCATCAGGGTTTCGACCAGCGCCGGCAGATCGCGGATCGGCACCATGTTGGGCCCGTCGGAGGGCGCCTTGTCGGGGTCCTGGTGGGTTTCGATGAACACGCCGGCGACGCCGACGGCGACGGCGGCGCGCGCCAGCGTGGCGACGAAGCGCCGCTCGCCGCCCGACGACGTGCCCTGCCCGCCCGGCTGCTGCACCGAATGGGTGGCGTCGAAGATCACCGGGAAACCGGTTTCCGCCATGATCGGCAGCGCCCGCATGTCGGAAACGAGCGTGTTATAGCCGAAAGACGTGCCGCGTTCGCACAGCAGGACGCGGTCATTGCCGCCGGCGACCAGCTTGGCGGCGACGTTCTTCATGTCCCAGGGCGCCAGGAACTGGCCCTTCTTGACGTGAACGGCGGCGCCCGTGGCGGCAGCGGCCAGGAGCAGATCCGTCTGGCGGCAGAGAAAGGCCGGAATCTGCAACACGTCGCAGACGCGCGCGACCGGCGCGCACTGGTCCGATTCATGGACGTCGGTCAGCACCGGCAGGCCGAATTCCTTCTTCACCCGCGCCAGGACCTTGAGGCCTTCGTCCATGCCGAGCCCGCGGGCGGAGGCATGGCTGGTGCGGTTGGCCTTGTCGAAGGAGGACTTGTAGACCAGCCCGATGCCGAGCTTCGACGCCATGTCCTTGAGCGATCCCGCGATGTCCAGCGCGTGGTTCTCGCTTTCGATCTGGCAGGGACCCGCGATCAGCGAGATCGGCGCGTCGTTGCCGACCGTGACGTTGCCGACGGCTATGCGGCGGGGGCCTGCCATCAGACGAGGCGCGACTGCGCCACCGCCGCCTCGATGAACGAGGAGAACAGCGGGTGCGGATCGAAGGGCTTGGATTTCAATTCGGGATGGAACTGCACCCCGATGAACCACGGGTGGTCGGCGAGTTCCACGATTTCCGGCAGCCTCTGGTCGGGCGACAGGCCGCAGACCATGAGACCCGCGCGCTCCAGCCGGTCGCGGTAGTTGATGTTCACTTCGTAGCGGTGCCTGTGGCGCTCGAAGATCACATCGGTGCCGTAGATCGAACGCACGCGCGAGCCGGGCTTGAGATGACATTCATAGGCGCCCAGACGCATGGTGCCGCCCAGGTTGTCGGCGGCCGACCGGACTTCGCGTTCGTTGCCGCGCAGCCATTCGGTCATCAGGCCGACGACGGCCTCCTTCGGGCGGCCGAATTCGGTCGAGCCGGCGCCCGCGATGCCCGCCACGTTGCGCGCCACCTCGATCACCGCCATCTGCATGCCGAAGCAGATGCCGAAATAGGGCACGCCCTTTTCGCGGGCGAAGCGGGCGGCGGCGACCTTGCCTTCCGCGCCGCGCTCGCCGAAGCCGCCGGGGACCAGGATTCCGTGGACGTTTTCGAGCTTTTCCAGCGTGCCGTCCTCTTCGAAGATTTCCGACGAAATCCAGTCGAGGTTGACCTTCACGTTGTTCGCGATGCCGCCGTGGGTGAGCGCTTCCGACAGCGACTTGTAGGAATCGAGCAGCGCCGTGTACTTGCCGACCACCGCGATGCGCACCTCGCCTTCAGGCTTGCGGATGCGTTCCATGATGCCGGTCCAGCGCGACAGGTCCGGTTCTTTCGAATCGTCGAGATCAAAATGGCGCAGCACCACGCCGTCCAGCCCTTCGGCGTGATAGGAGATCGGCACCTGGTAGATGCTGTCGACGTCCAGCGCCTGGATCACCGCGTCGGGGCGGATGTTGCAGAACAGCGCGATCTTGCGCCGCTCCTCGGCCGGGATCGGCCGATCGGCCCGGCAGAGCAGCGCGTCGGGCTGGATTCCGACCGACAGCAGTTCCTTGACCGAATGCTGGGTCGGCTTGGTCTTGAGCTCGCCCGCCGTCGGGATATAGGGCAGCAGGGTCAGATGGATATACATCGCCCGCTCGGGCCCGACCTCGTTGCCGAACTGGCGGATCGCTTCCAGGAACGGCAGGCTTTCGATGTCGCCGACCGTGCCGCCGATCTCGCACAGCAGGAAGTCGGCCTCGCCCGGGTCGGCGGCGATGAATTCCTTGATCGCGTCGGTGACATGGGGAATGACCTGCACCGTGGCGCCCAGATAATCGCCGTGGCGCTCGCGCGCGATCACGGTCGAATAGATGCGCCCGGTGGTGACGTTGTCGGACTGGCGCGCGGAAACGCCGGTGAATCGTTCGTAATGGCCAAGGTCGAGGTCGGTCTCGGCGCCATCGTCGGTGACGAACACCTCGCCGTGCTGGGTCGGCGACATGGTACCCGGATCGACGTTGAGATAGGGATCGAGCTTGCGCAGGCGGACCTTGTATCCCCTGGCCTGGAGGAGAGCCCCCAGCGACGCCGAGGCAAGACCCTTGCCCAGCGAGGACACGACGCCACCGGTGATAAAAATGAACCGCGTCATGGAACCTGAGAATACATCAACGTGTTGTCCTGTCCGATTCAAAACTTCATCTCGCCGCGCGAAAGTTTTCCACAAGGCGGGACGAAAAAGAGACAAATGAAAAGGGCGGGACTCCCGTCGCCGCCCTTCCCTGCGTCCCTTGCGGGATCAACGCCTCACCGCCCGAGCGGCGCGGCCGGCTGCGTGGGCGCCGCGGGCTTCTGGCCCGGCTGCGCGGGCGCGGCGGGCTTGGCCGGCTGGCCCGACTGCACGGGCGCCACGTCGAGAATCGAACGCGGCTTGCGGTTGTGGCTCGCCATGATGGCGAGCGTCAGCGAAGTGACGATGAACAGCGCGGCAAGGATCGCCGTGGCGCGGGTCAGCAGGTTGGCCTGACCGCGCGCCGTCATCATGCCGCCCGAACCGCCGCCGATGCCGAGCGCGCCGCCTTCGGAGCGCTGCAGCAGGATGACGATGACCAGGCCAAGCGCGAGAAAGGAATGAATGACAAGGAGAATGGTCGTCATGCGTCCACCTGTGTGGATTTGGGCGGCGTGAATCCGGGTCGTACCGGGCCGGCCGAAACTGGCAGGAACATAATTCCTCGGACGGGCGAATGAAAGGCCCAATTGGTCCGGCGGAAATCCCCGATTTTAGGGGTTTTTCGCCCGGCGGACGGTCCCGGCCAGACCACCCGGGCGGGACTTTGGCTCCCGGCCCTTTATTCCCGGCCGGCGGCGCGCGCGATGGAGAGAAACGACGCCGCTTCCAGGCTGGCGCCGCCGACCAGCGCGCCGTCGACGTTGGCCACGGCGAGAAGCTCGCGCGCGTTGTCGGCCTTGACCGATCCGCCGTAGAGGATGCGCACCATCCCCGCGTCGCCCGCCTTGCCCGCCAGTTCCTTGCGGATATGGGCGTGCGCCTCGGCCACTTCGGCGACCGTCGGCGTGCGGCCGGTGCCGATCGCCCAGACCGGTTCGTAGGCGATCACGGTATTGGCGGCATCGGCCCCGGCCGGCAGCGAACCCGCGATCTGGCGGGTGAGTATGGCGAGCGTCTTGCCCGCGTCGCGTTCGGCCTCGGTTTCGCCGATGCAGACGACGGCGGTGAGCCCGGCGCGAAGTGCCGCTTCCGCCTTGGCGCGCACGGCTGCGTCGCTCTCGTTGTGATCGGTACGCCGCTCCGAATGACCGACGAGGACGTAAGTGGCCCCCGCCGCCGCCAGCATCTCGGCCGCGACGTCGCCGGTATGAGCCCCCTTGGCCCTGGCGTGGCAGTCCTGGCCACCCGTGGCGATGGCCGAGCCGTCGACCACATGGGACACCGCCGCCAGCACCACTGCCGGCGGGCAGAGAAGAATTTCGCAGGCGGGATTTTCCTTCGTCGCCGCGGCCAGCACCGCCTTGGCGAGCGCGATGCCATCGGCCGCCCCGGCGTTCATCTTCCAGTTCCCGGCGATCAGCTTTTTCGGTGCGGCCACTTGGTTTTCCCCCGTTTCACGAAACCGAGGCTGTTTAGCATGGGCCCGGGCCGCGTCCAAGCCGCCGTCCCGGCGCGTATCAGAGACGCCGTCCCGGCTGGCCGGCGGCGGCGCGGGCCGGGCAGCCGGCCGCAATCGCAGTTGCAGCGCCGGGGACCCCCACCTATGATGCCGGGCTTCGGCGGGAGCCCCGGCAAGTGCCGGATCGGCCCATCCACATCAACGACTTAACAGGCGTTGTTCAGACATGCTCCAAGCACTACGCGAACAGGCTTCCTCCTGGGTCATCAAGATCCTGCTCGGCCTTCTGGTGGTGAGCTTCGCCATCTGGGGCATCAACGACGTCTTTCTCGGAGAACGCGATCCGACCGTCGTCCAGGTCGGCAGCCTGAAGCTCTCGCGCTCCCAGGTGAACGACGAGATCCGCGAGGAAATGAACCGCCTGCAACCCCTGTTCGGCGGCCGTCTCGACCGCGCCGAGGCCGACCGCATGGGCATCACCGGGCAGGTGATGGAGAACATCGTCAACCGCGCCGCCATCAACCTGGGCGCGTCCGATCTCGGCATCGCCATGTCCGACCGCCTGGTCGCCAACCGCATCCAGTCGGACGCCACCTTCTTCAACAGCCGCGGCCAGTTCGACCGCGCCATCTTCGCCCAGGTGCTGTCGCGCGCCGGCATGACCGAGGGCTACTACGTCACCAACCTCAAGCGCGACCTGGCGGCGGCCGAAATCAACCGCGCCATCGCGGGCGCCGTGCCGGTGCCGACGCTGATCGTCGATCCGCTCGTCGCCTTCCGCTCCGAACGCCGCGTGGCGCGCGCCCTGGTGGTGCCGCTTGCCCCCGAAAGCGCGGTCAAGGAGCCGACGGCGGCGGAGGTCGAGTCCTATTACAAGGCCAATACCCAGCGCTTCATGGCGCCGCAGCTGCGCGACGTGACCTGGCTCGAACTCGACCCCAACGCCTTGGCGGGGGAAATCGCCGTGGCCGAGGACCGCCTGAAGAAGACCTACGAGGAGCGCAAGGACGAATTCGCCACCCGCGACCGGCGCGAGGCCGAGCAGGTGGTCTTCCGTACGGAAGCCGCGGCCCGGCAGGCGGCCGGGCTGATCGCCTCGGGCAAGTCCCTGGCGGACGCCGCCAAGACCGTCGACGCCGGCCTGAAGCCCGTGCCGCTCGGCTGGATCGAGCGCAGGGACGCCCTGCCGGAACTGGCCGACCGCATCTTCGAGCTGAAGAAAGGCGAAACGTCGCAGCCGCTCAAGAGCGGGCTCGGCTGGCACATCGTCCACATCAGGAACGCCGAGCAGGGCCGCCAGCGCACCTACCAAGAAGTGCGCGACCAGCTGCGCAAGGAACTCGCCACGCGCGAGGCGCAAGACAGCATCTTCGCGCTGACCAACAGGATCGAGGACAGCCTCGCCTCGGGCGCCGTCATCGAGGAAACGGCCCGCCAGCTCAACCTCAAGTCCCGCCGCGCGCAGACATTGGACGCGCGCGGGCGCGATGCCGCGGGCGAGCCGGTCGACGGCCTGCCCAGGAGCGACAACTTCCTGCGCGTCGCCTTCGAAACCGCCGACGGCCAGGACAGCGCGCTGACCGAGACCCAGGCGGGCGGGTTCTTCATCCTGCACGTCAACAAGGTGACGCCGCCCGCCGTGCGTCCGCTCGATGCCGTGCGCGCCGAGGTGATCAAGGCGCGCAAGGCCGAAGCGCGGGCCAGGGCGACCGAGGCCCGCGCCAGGGCCATCGTGGAAAAGATCAAGGCCGGGCAGAAGATCGACGCGCTGGCGAAGGCGGAAAAGCTCGCCCTCAAGACCACCCCGCCCTTCTCCCGCCTGACCCACGACGCCGAAAGCGGCCTGCCCGCCTCGCTGATGGAGCAGCTCTTCTCGCTCAAGGCGGGCGGCGTGGCCACGGGCCAGGGCGACAACGGCTACACCGTCGCCGTGCTGAGCGAGATCCGCGCGCCCTCGGCCAAGGAGAAGTCCGAGGCGACCAGCGCGATGCGCGAGGAAATCCGCCAGGGCATCGCGGGCGACCTGTTCCAGCAGTTCGTCGGATCCCTGCGCGCGCGCTACAGCGTCACGATCAGGAACGACCAGTTGCAGGAACGCCGCTGACGGCGCGGGCCAAGATGGACGTTTTCCCCGATCACTCCGCCTTCGAGGCGGCCCATGGCGCGGGCCGCCCGTGTCTCGTCTGGACGCGGCTGGTCGCCGACCTGGAAACGCCGGTCTCGGCCTTCCTCAAGCTGGCCAGGGGCCAGCCGATGAGCTTCCTGTTCGAATCGGTGGAAGGCGGCGCCGCCCGCGGGCGCTATTCGTTCATCGGTCTCAAGCCCGACCTGATCTGGCGCTGCCGCGGGCAAAGCGCGGAGATCAACCGCGAAGCACTTGCCCGCGCCGAAGCCTTCGCACCCTGCGCGGAGGAAACGCTCGCCTCGCTGAAGACGCTGATCGACGAATGCCGCCTCGACGTCCCGGCGGGCCTGCCGCCGATGGCCGCGGGCCTGTTCGGCTACATGGGCTACGACACGGTGCGGCTGATGGAACGGCTGCCCGACGACAACCCCGACACGCTGGGCGTGCCCGACGGCATGTTCCTGCGCCCGACCGTGATCGCCGTCTTCGACAACATCGAGGACATCGTCACCCTGATCACGCCGGCATGGCCGAAGGCGGGCGTCGATGCGCGCACCGCGCGGGCCGCCGCCGAAGGCCGGCTGGCGGAGATGGTGGAAGCGCTCGGCCGGCCGCTCGACCATTCGCTGACCACCGCCGACCACGAGCCCGCCGCGCCGGTGCCGAAGTCCAACACGACGCGCGAGCGCTATCACGAGATCGTCGCCCGGGCGAAGGACTACATCCTCGCCGGCGACATCTTCCAGGTGGTGCCGTCCCAGCGCTTCTCGCTGCCCTTCACCCTGCCGCCGATCGCGCTCTACCGGGCGCTGCGCCGGCTCAACCCGTCGCCGTTCCTTTTCTTCCTCGATTTCGGGGCGTTCAGCGTCGTCGGCTCCTCGCCCGAGATCCTCGTGCGCCTGCGCGACGGCAAGGTGACGATCCGCCCGATCGCCGGCACGCGGCCGCGCGGGCGGACGGCGGCGGAGGACAAGCAGTTCGAGGACGATCTGCTGGCCGACCCCAAGGAAAGCGCCGAACACCTGATGCTGCTCGATCTCGGGCGCAACGACGTCGGACGCGTGGCGAAGATCGGCAGCGTGCGCGTCACCGAACAGATGGTGATCGAACGCTATTCCCACGTCATGCACATCGTTTCCAACGTCGAGGGCGCGGCGCGCGAGGACGCCACCGCGCTCGACGCCCTGATCGCCGGCTTTCCCGCCGGTACCGTGTCGGGCGCGCCCAAGGTCCGCGCGATGGAGATCATCGACGAGCTGGAAACCGCGCGCCGCGGCATCTACGGCGGGGCGGTCGGCTATTTCGCCGCCAACGGCGCGATGGACACCTGCATCGCGCTGCGTACCGCCGTGATCAAGGACGGCGTCATGCACGTGCAGGCCGGCGGCGGCGTTGTCGCCGATTCGGACCCCGAGGCCGAATACCAGGAAACCTGCAACAAGGCCCGCGCGCTGATCCGCGCCGCGGAAGAAGCCGTCAAGTTCGCCGCCCGCAAGGGCTGATTACTGGCTGGTGCGCAGGCGCGAAGCCTGCACCAGGACGATGACGGCGAGCGGCACGACCACCGAAATCACCGTCACCGCGACCAGCAGCCAGCCAAGCTCGCCGTAGTCGGCCGCCACCTGCACCGCGCCGGTGGCGCGGTCCTTCACCTCGCGCGTCACGGTGAAAATCTGGTTCATGTACTTGGTGCCGAGGCTCGCCGCCGACAGCGCGAGATTGGTGAACGACGCCATGACCGCGAAGAACGTGGCCTTGAGGTGCGAAGGCGCGTTCTTGGCGATCCAGGCCAGCATCGGGATCATGGCGATCTGCCCGAGCGGGCTTTCCAGCGTCGCGTCGATCACGGCGATGAAGCGCGCATCGACCACGCCGCCGGTCATCGCCGATGTCCAGTGATGCAGCCCGTAGTAAAGCCCGATGTTGGGCAGGCTGAGGATGCCGCCCGCCACCGTCAGCACCGCCACGATCCAGGCGATCGAGCGCGCCGCCATCATCGGGCGCAGCAGCACCATGCCGGCGAGCGCGAGGCAGGACGACAGCATTCCGAGGATGGCGATGAAGCGCTGGTCGAAGCCGAGCACGTCGATCTCGAACCACGTCGCCCCGGCGCCCGGGCCCGGTACGGCGCGGAAGACGAAAACGATGACCGCCGTCCCGACGAGCGCCAGCCGCGCGTCGGCGTCAAGCTCGCGCAACAGTCGCGACATCAGGAACAGCACGATGGCCATGGACCCCGCGAAGATGATCTCCTGCGCGTAAGTCGCCGGGCTCAGGCCGAGCGACACGGTGAAGACGACGAAGGCGAGGCTGCCGCCCAGAATCCACCAGTTGGGCGCGGTCGCTTCCGTCCCGGCGTGCAGGATGCCGTCGATTTCCTTCGCGCCCAGTCCTTCGCGCCTGAGCCGCCGGCGGCGCAGCTCGCGCAGCACGGTGGCGAGCGCCACGCCGAGCACCGAGATCACCGGGATGGAAAGCGCCATCAGGTAGATTTTCGCGTAGATCGCGGCCTTGTCGGCCTCGCTCATCGCCTCGACGCCCGCGAACATGAAGATGTTGAGCGCGGCGACGAAGACGGTCCCCGAAATGATGGCGAAGCGGCCGAGCGTCTGCATCGTCGTGTGCATGGCGCGCACTTCCGCATCGGGCAGCCTGTTGCCCGTTTCGTCGTAAAGCGGCACCGCCTCCACCGTCATGGCGTCGGCCACCACGTCCTGCACGACGTAGCCGACGGGCGACAGCAGGACGCTCGCCACGAACCAGGCCTCCGCGCTCGCCACCGCCGTCATCGCCTCGCGGTGCGCGATCAGCCCGTACATGATGCCGAGGCTCACGGCGATCAGCGCGGCGCCCAGATAGACCAGCGCCGCCTTCCAGCGCCAGATCAGGTCGACCAGGTGCCCGATCGGCATCTTGAGCGCCCAGGGAATTCCCGCCCAGAAGCCGAGCGCGGCAAGAAAGGCCGCCGACAGGCCGAGGTAATCCTTGACGAAGAACGTGCCGACGATGGCGGTCAGCCCCGACACGCCCGCCGCCAGGTAGACCATCAGCGGCGGCAGGAACGACCAGCGCAATTCGCGCGCCAGTTCGAAAAAGGTGCTCTCGATCAGGTCGCGGGTCCAGCGGTACAAGACGCTCTCCATATGCGGGCCATGTGCGGTCCGTGCTCAGGGTCGGGGCGCAGCTTATCACCCGGCGGGTCCACGCCAAGCGCCGAGTATCTTCCCCGCGCGCGCAACCGTGCTAGCATCGCCCCGTCCGCCAACCGACCATCCGGGAAAGTCACCGCCATGCGTCATGCCGCCGCCCTCGCCCTCGCTTTCGTCTGCCTCGTCGTGCCGGCAGAGGCCCAGGTCCTCGACATGCTGACCGCGCCGAAGACGCTGGTCGACCGCGCCATCGAGGCGCGCTCGGCCAAGGACATCCTCGAAGACAACCGCATCGTGATTGAGGCCAACAAGCTGATGGCGCAGATCGGCACGATCAAGGCCAAGACCGAAATCTACGAACAGGTCCTGCTGATCACCGGAATCTTCGATGACAGGAACGCCTACGACAGGTTCCATTCCGGCGTGCGGAACATCAAGGGGGTCAAGCGGCTCCACTGGCACGCCCGCTACATGGCGGCCAGCGAGCAGGCCTCGCGCAAGGCGGAGATGGTCGACTGGAAGGACGCGCTGGTGACGGAAACCAAGGTGCGCGGCAACCTGATCAAGACGCGCGGCGTTTCCGACGTCAATTTCAAGACCGCCATCGACGCCTTCGGGACGATCTATGTCCTCGGCCGCGCCCGCTCCAGCGAGGAAATGAAGAAGGTGCTCGACGTGACCTCGCGCACGCCCGGCGTGAAGAAGGTCGTCAACTACGGCTATGTGAAGCCGTGAGCCTTACCGCACCAGCGCGCTGACCGGGGCCAGTTGCAGGCCCTTGGCGGCGAGCGTCGGCAGCCAGGCTTCAAGCGCGTCGAGCGTCGCGTCATGCGGATGGCCGATGGCGATGGCGTGGCCCTGCTTGCGAGCCAGCGCTTCGAGACGCGCAAGTTCCGCATCGATCGCCTTGCGCGCGGGATCACGGTCGAGGAACACCTGGCGCACGGCGGCGGGCACGCCCGCCGCCCGCGCCCGCTCATAGGCGATCGCCCCCTTCGCCGTGCGCGAATCGAGGAACAGAAGCCCGCGCGCCTTGAGTTCGGCCGCGATCACGTCCATCGCACCCGTGTCCGAAGTGAACTTCGATCCCATGTGGTTGTTGATGCCGACGTAGCCCGGAAAGCGCGTCAGCATCCAGTCGAGCCGGACGCGCAGTTCGGCCGCGGGCAGGCCAGCCAGCAGCGGATTGGGCCCCGGATCGGCGCCCGCGCCTTCCGGCTCCATCGGCACATGGACGAGGATTTCGTGGCCGCCTGCCCGTGCCCGGCCGGCCTGCTCGGCCAAGTGGCGCGCGTAAGGCAGGAAGGCGAGCGTCACCGGCGCGGGAAGCCGCATCGCCCGTGCCGTGCGCCTGCGGTCGATGCCGAGATCGTCGATGACGATGCCGATGACGGGCACGCCCGCGGCCAGGGAAACCGCCGCGGCATTCTTCTTCCACGCGGGCAGTTCGCCGGGCGCAAGCGCGCGTCCGGGCAGCGCCGCGACCTGTGCCGATGAAGAAGGTGCCGATGAAGAAGGTGCCGACGAAGACGGCACCGCAGGCGAAGGCGCCGCGGACAGCGTGGCCGGGGCGACCGCCTGCGGACCGTTCGATGCCGGAAGGGGCACCTGCGCAGCGGGAACGGGAGTCTGGCCGGTCAGGCCCGGCGGCACGGCGCTGCCCGTCGCGGGCAGATGCGGCGTTTCCACCACCGTTCCCGGCTTCACGCCGAGCGTCGGCAGCGCCGCCACCTTCGCCGAAAAAGAGGGGCCCCGTTCGGGTTCGAATTCGGAGAAGGCCTCGCGACTAGCGGCATAGGGCACGCCGTTGCCGTTGCCCGCGGTATCGCCCGCCCCGCCGATCAGGAACCCGACGCCGACGCCGAGCAGTACACCGAAGGCGACAGCGCCGCCGAGCAGCAGCGCGATGCCCGCGGGCCCGCGCGGAAAGCCGGGAACGAGGCCGCGGCCGGACCTGAATCTGGGAAAGCGCGCCAGAATGATGCTCCGTTCGTTTCGCCGGGCGCGACTCTAGAGCCGCACCCGGTTGAGGCGCAGCGCGTTGCCGATCACCGAAACCGAACTGAGGCTCATCGCCGCGCCGGCGATGATCGGCGAGAGCAGCAGCCCGAGCCACGGATAGAGCACGCCCGCCGCGACCGGAATACCGAGTGCGTTATAGCCGAAGGCGAAGAGCAGGTTCTGGCGGATATTGCGCATGGTGGCGCGCGAAATTGCGCGGGCGCGCACGATGGCGCGCAGGTCGCCCTTGACCAGCGTCACCCCGGCGCTTTCCATCGCCACGTCGGTGCCGGTGCCCATGGCGATGCCGACCTGCGCCGCGGCCAGCGCCGGGGCGTCGTTGATGCCGTCGCCCGCCATGGCGACGATGCGCCCCTGGGCGCGAAGCTCCTTGACGATGGCGGCCTTCCGGTCGGGCAGCACGTCGGCGCGAATATCGGGAATGCCGAGGCGCCCGCCCACGGCTTCCGCCGTCACCCGGTTGTCGCCCGTCAGCATGACCACGCGGATCCCTTCGTCCGCCAGCAGCCTGAGGGCTTCGGGCGTCGTCTCCTTGACCGGGTCGGCGACGGAAACCAGTCCGGCGAGCGCGCCATCGGCGGAAAGATACATCACGGTGGCACCCGTCTTCTGCAACTCGGCGGCGCGCGCCGCGAGACCGTCGGCCTTGGCGCCCACCTCGTCCATCATCGCGCGATTGCCGAGCGCCACGTCGCGGCCCATGACGCGACCCATGACGCCCTTGCCGGTGACGGCGCGGAAGTTCGACACCGAGCCGGGGCGCAGGCCCCGTTCGGCGGCGCCCGCGAGGATCGCGGCGGCGAGCGGATGCTCGCTGTTCTGTTCGAGCGCGGCCGCCATCATCAGCACCTCGTCGCGGCCCATGCCTTCGGCCGTCACCACGTCCTGGAAGCGCGGCTTGCCCTCGGTCAGCGTGCCGGTCTTGTCGACGACGAGCGTGTCCACCTTTTCGAGAATTTCGAGGGCTTCGGCGTCGCGGAACAGCACGCCCGAACGCGCCGCCCGGCCCGTGCCGACCATGATCGACATCGGCGTGGCGAGGCCGAGCGCGCAAGGGCACGCGATGATCAGCACGGCCACGGCGTTGATCACGGCGTGCGCCAGCTTCGGTTCCGGCCCGACGCTCGCCCATACGACGAACGTAACGGCGGCAATGGCGATAACGGCGGGCACGAACCAGCCCGAAACGATATCGGCCATGCGCTGGATCGGCGCGCGGGTGCGCTGGGCGTCGGCCACCATCTGCACGATGCGCGCGAGCAGCGTTTCCGCGCCCACCTTGTCGGCGCGGATCACCAGGCTGCCGTTGCCGTTCAGCGTCGCCCCGGTGACCCGGTCGCCGCGGTGCTTTTCCACCGGGATCGGCTCGCCGGTCATCATCGATTCGTCGACCGAGGAGGCGCCGTCCTCGACCACGCCGTCGACCGGCACCTTTTCGCCCGGCCGCACGCGCAGGCGGTCGCCCACCTGCACCACGTCGAGCGGCACGTCGCTTTCGCTTCCGTCCGCGCCGATGCGCCGCGCCATCCTGGGCGCAAGGTCGAGGAGCGCGCGAATGGCGCCCGAGGTGCGCTCGCGCGCGCGCAGTTCCAGCACCTGGCCGAGCAGCACGAGGGTGACGATCACCGCGGCCGCCTCGAAATAAAGCCCGACGTGCCCGCCGTGGGCGCGGAGCGCAACCGGGAACAGGCCGGGCGCCACCACGCCGAAGGCGCTGTAGACGTAGGCGACGCCGGTGCCCATGCCGATCAGGGTGAACATGTTGAGGCTGCGATTGACGACGGACGTCCATGCGCGCACGAAGAACGGCCAGCCGCCCCACAGCAGCACGGGGGTCGCCAGCGCGAACTGGATCCAGCGGTCGCCCATGGTCGAAACCAGCCCGCCCCTGGGCCATGCCGGCAGCATCTCGCCCATCGCCATGATGAGGAGAGGCACGGTGAAGACCAGCGAGCCCCAGAAGCGCCGCGTCATGTCGATCAGTTCTTCGCTGGGGCCGGTCTCGGCCGCCACCGTCATCGGCTCCAGCGCCATGCCGCAGATCGGGCAGGATCCCGGATGGTCCTGGCGAATCTCGGGATGCATCGGGCAGGTATAGACGGTGCGGGTGGAAGCCTGCGGCGTCACCGGATCGAGCGCCATGCCGCAACTCGGACAGGAACCCGGCGTCGCCGACCACACCCCCGGGCACATCGGGCAGACGTAGCCGCTGGTCGGCCGCGGCCCGGCCGACGCGGCGGCGTGAGAATGGCCGTGGCCCCCGTGGGCATGGTGTTCATGGCCGTGATCGTGGTGTTCGTGACCATGCGCCTCGTGCCCGTGGTCGTGGTGATCATGATCATGGCCATGCCCGTGGTCGTGAGGCTTCGGCTGGCCGTAGGTCTTGCTGCTGACGATGCGGCCGGCGGGCACGATGACGTGCTTTACGGTGCGCACGTCCTGATCGTCGCCGGCATGGGGATGCTGGTGCGGGTGCGGATGATCGTGGCCGTGCTCATGTCCGTGGTCGTGGTCGTGGGCGTGGTCGTGTCCCGCATGGTCGTGCGCCCCATGAGCATGATCCTGCCCGTGCCGATGGTCATGATCATGTTCATGGCCGTGGTCATGGCCGTGGTCATGGCCGCCCTTGGCCGGCTCGGCCTTGGCGGCGTCTTGGTGGCAGCAGGGGGCGACGGGCTTTTTCGGATCGCTCATGGTCTCGACTACGCGGGTTTGATCAGGATGATGGATAGCGCGGGCCATTATGGGGCACCGGCGGAGCCACATATATGGTGAAGTCCTTCCGGCCGGGCAAGCGAAGGTCTAATGTCGGGTTTCTGCTTGCTTTCCAAGGGGCTGACCTTGCTGCTATAACGGTGCGCCCCGCTTCCGGCGAAAGTTGAGAAAATCACGGTAACACGTTGAAATGTTTCTGTTGATCGACAACTACGACAGCTTCACCTACAACCTCGTCCATTTCCTCGGCGAACTGGGGGCGAAGATCGCCGTGCGCCGCAACGATGCGCTGTCCGTCGACGAGGCGCTGGCGGTCGGCGACGAAGGCATCGTGCTGTCGCCCGGCCCCTGCGATCCCGACCGCGCCGGCAGCTGCCTGCCGCTGATCGAGGCCGCGGCCAAGCGCAAACGCCCGCTGCTCGGCGTCTGCCTCGGCCACCAGTCGATCGGCCAGGCCTTCGGCGGCAAGGTCGTGCGCGCGCCCGCGCCGATGCACGGCAAGATTTCCGACATCCGCCATACGGGGCAGGGCGTCTTCGCCGGCCTGCCCTCGCCCATCCGCGCCACGCGCTACCATTCGCTGGTGGTCGAGCGCGCCAGCCTGCCGAAGTCGCTTGCGATCACGGCGGAAACCGACGACGGCCTGATCATGGGCCTGATGCACCGGGAGCTGCCGATCCACGGGGTGCAGTTCCATCCCGAGAGCATCGCCTCCGAACACGGGCACGACATCCTTCGCAATTTCCTCACCATCGCCGGCAAGGGGGCCCACGCGGCATGAACGGAGACTCCGCCACCGACTTCAAGGGACTGATCGCCTACGTCGCCGACGGCAAGCCGTTGAGCCAGGCGGCCGCCGAAAAGGCCTTCGAGATCATCATGTCGGGCGAGGCGACGCCCTCGCAGATGGGCGCCTTCCTGATGGCGCTGCGCGTGCGCGGCGAAACGGTGGACGAGATCGCCGGCGCGGCCAAGGTGATGCGCGCCAAGGCCATGCATGTGAAAGCTCCCGCGGGCGCCATCGACACCTGCGGCACCGGCGGCGACGCGCGCGGCACCTTCAACATCTCGACGGGCGCCGCGCTGGTGGTGGCCGCCTGCGGCGTGCCGGTGACCAAGCACGGCAACCGGGCATTGTCGTCGAAGTCCGGCTCGGCCGACGTGCTGGCCGCGCTTGGCGTCAACATCGAAGCCGACATGAAGCTGGTGGAAAAATCGCTGGCGGAAGCCAACATCGGATTCCTGATGGCGCCGCGCCACCATGCCGCCATGCGCCACGTCGGGCCGACGCGCGTCGAACTGGGCACGCGCACCATCTTCAACCTGCTCGGCCCCCTGTCCAATCCGGCCGGCACCCGGCGCCAGCTGATCGGCGTGTTCCATCGCCAGTGGACGCGGCCGATGGCGGAAGTCCTGGGCCAGCTTGGCTCCGAACGCGCATGGGTGGTACACGGCTCCGACGGTCTCGACGAGATCACGACGACCGGCACCACCTACGTCTCCGAACTCAAGAACGGCGCGGTGACGAGCTTCGAGGTAACGCCCGAGGACGCCGGGCTCAAGCGCGCCGACCCGGCCGACCTCAAGGGCGGCGATCCGGCCGCCAACGCCGCCGCCATCACCGCCATGCTGGCCGGCCGGCCCGGCCCCTACCGCGACATCGTGCTGCTCAATTCGGCCGCGGCCCTGATCGTCGCCGACAAGGCGAAGGACCTGAAGTCCGGCGTCGCCCTGGCCGCCGAGGCGATCCTGTCGGGCAAGGCCAGGGCCGCGCTCGACAAGCTGATCGCCATCAGCAAGGGCTGAACGGCGGCTGAACGGGGGCTGAAAGGGATCTGAACGTGGCGAACGTGCTCGACGAAATCTGCAACCGCACGCGCGAAACCGTCGCTTCGCGCAAGGCGCAGCACAGCCTCGCCCAGGTCGAGGCGATCGCCAAAGGCGCGCCCCCCGTGCGCTGGTTCCGCGCCGCGCTTTCGGCGCGCCACGCGGCGGGCGATTACGGCCTGATCGCGGAAATCAAGAAGGCGAGCCCGTCGGCCGGCCTGATCCGCCCCGACTTCGACCCGGAAGCCCTGGCGCGCGCCTACGAAGAAGGCGGCGCCGCCTGCCTGTCGGTGCTGACCGACGAACCCTATTTCCAGGGCCGCAACGAATACCTGATGGCGGCACGCAAGGCCTGCCTCCTGCCGGTGCTGCGCAAGGACTTCATGGTCGATCCCTGGCAGGTCGCCGAAAGCCGCGCCATCGGCGCCGATTGCATCCTGCTGATCATGGCCGTGCTCGACGACGCGCTCGCCGCCGAAATGACCCATGCGGCGCGCCTGCTTGGCATGGACGTGCTGGTCGAAGTGCATGACGAAGCCGAAATGGAACGCGCGGCAAGGCTGGAGACCGGCTTCATCGGCATCAACAACCGCGACCTCAAGACGCTCAGGACCGATCTCGCGGTGACCGAGCGCCTGGCGCCGCTCGCGCCCCCGGGATACATGCTTGTCTGCGAATCGGGCATCGGCAGCGCCGCCGACATCGCGCGCATGGCACGCGCCGGCGCGCGCTCCTTCCTGGTGGGCGAATCGCTGATGCGCGCACCGGATGTCGCCGCCGCCGTCCGCGCCCTGATCGGCGAAAGCAAGCGCAAGCCAGCCCCCGCCCCCGGCGAATAGGAACCGAAAATCATGGCCCGTTTCACCCATCTCGACGCCAAGGGCAATGCCCGCATGGTCGACGTCGGCGACAAGAAAGTGACGGCGCGCACCGCCACCGCGAAGGGCCGCATCCACGTCGCCAGGGCGACACTGAAAGCCATCCTGTCGGGCGGCGTGAAGAAGGGCGACGTTTTCTCGGTCTCGCGCCTTGCCGGCATCATGGGGGCGAAGAAGACACCCGATCTCATCCCGCTCTGCCACCCGCTGCCGCTCAGCTCGGTCAAGGTCGAACTTGAAGCGGCAAAAGACGGCACGGCGGCCATCGACATCACCGCCACCTGCAAGGTGACGGCGAAGACCGGCGTGGAGATGGAGGCGCTGACCGCCGTCTCGGTCGCCGCGCTCACGGTCTACGACATGTGCAAGGCCGCCGACAAATCCATGCGCATCACCGACATCCGCCTCGTCCACAAGGCGGGCGGGCGGGCGGGCACCTACAAGGCGAAGGAGTAAGCCCGCCGTGGCCGACGCGCTTCTTTCCGTCGAAGCCGCCCGGGCGCGCATCCAGGCGGCCTTCGCGCCGCTCGCCGCGGAAACCGTGTCGCTCTCTGAGGCGGCGGGCCGCGTGCTGGCCGAGGACCTGATCGCCCGGCGCACCCAGCCGCCCGCGGCCGTCTCGGCGATGGACGGCTACGCCGTGCGCGCGGCCGATGTCGCGCGTGTCCCTGCGAAGCTCAGGATCATCGGCGAGGCCCCGGCGGGCGGTGCCTTCGCGGGAACCGTCGGCGCCGGCGATTGCGTGCGCATCTTCACCGGCGGGCCGCTGCCCGCGGGCGCGGACGCCGTCGTCATCCAGGAAGACACCGACATGGGCAAGCCCGTGGTTTTGGTGAAGGAAACGGCCAGGGCGGGCGAAAACGTCCGCGCCGCCGGCATCGACTTCCGCGAGGGAGAGGCCCTGCTCAGGGCCGGGCGACGGCTGACGGCGCGCGACATCGGGCTTGCCGCCGCGATGAACCATCCGTGGATCGCCGTGCGCCGCAAGCCGCGCATCGCCATTCTCGCCACCGGCGACGAAGTGGTGCGGCCGGGCGATCCCATCGGGCCCAACCAGATCGTCTCGTCGAACGGCCCGGCGCTCGCCGCCTTCATCCAGGCGCGCGGCGGCGTGCCCATCGACCTCGGCATCGCCCGCGACGAAGCGGGCTCGCTCATCGCGCTCACCGAAGGGGCGCGCGGCGCGGACCTGCTGATCACCACGGGGGGCGTCTCGGTCGGCGATTACGATCTGGTGCAGAAGGTGCTGGGCGCGGCCGGCCTCACGGTCGATTTCTGGAAGATCGCCATGAAGCCCGGCAAGCCGCTGATGTTCGGCCGCCTGAATGCCGCCAACGTCATGGGCCTGCCCGGCAACCCGGTGTCCAGCATGGTCTGCGCGCTCCTGTTCCTCGGCCCCGCCATCGACGCCATGCTCGGCCTGCCCGGCTCCGGCGTGCCGGTGATGCGCGCGCGGCTCGGCGCCGACGTCGGGCCCAACAACTTCCGCGAGGACTACATGCGCGCGACGCTCGCGGACGCCGCCGACGGCCTGCCCATCGCCACGCCCTTCCCGGTGCAGGATTCCTCGATGATGTCGCGCCTGGCGCAGGCCCATTGCCTGATCCGCCGCCCGCCCGACGCGCCCGCAGCAAAGAAGGGCGAGGTGGTCGAGGTCATCTCGCTTGCCGACATTCTCGGCGCCTAGGCCGATAGAACAAAAACACAGGGAGGAACCAGCATGACCGACAAAGCCGCAACCGAACGCCCGGCCGGTATCGCCGGCTACGGCGAACGCGAGCCGCAGCATCTTTGCGTCTGCATCTCCAACGTCGTCGACCCGGCGCCGAAGACCGCGCGGCCGCAGGAGGTCGTGCACGCCGAACACGTCAGGTTCCTGCAGGACCTGTTCGACCGCGGCATCCTGTTCGGTTCCGGCCCCAGGGTCGAGCAAAGCGGCGAACGTCACGGCG